>JANOJN010000152.1:0-36773 GCA_031418775.1 Acidimicrobiia bacterium | reverse complement strand
GTCGGAGCGAAGACGGTGAAGGGGCCGGCGTCGTTCAGCGTGTCGGCCAGTCCGGCTACGTTGACTGCGGCCAGGAGCGTGGAGAAGCTGCCGTTGGCGGTGGCAACGTCGACGATTGTTCCCGCGACTGCTGCCGGTGCCGGTGCGCTCGTGGTGGTCGGGGGCGCGAGCAGCGCGGCAACATCGACGGACGACGGGATCAGCACCTTGTCGATGACGTGGATGACACCGTTGGTCGCTGCGACGTCGGTGGCGAGGACCTTGGCGTCGTTCACGGTGACGCCGCCCTCGGTGGCGAGCTTCACGGTGCCGCCTTCGACGGTGGCGACGTCGCCGGCGTTGATGTCGGCGACGAGGACGGTTCCCGGAACGACGTGGTACGTGAGGATCTTGACGAGCGCTTCCTTGTTCTCCGGCTTCAGCAGAGCGTCGAGCGCTCCGGCGGGGAGCGCCGCGAATGCTTCGTCGGTCGGGGCGAAGACGGTGAACGGACCCTCGCCGTTCAGTGTGTCGGCGAGCCCGGCGGCGTCGACTGCGGCGCCGAGCGTCGTGAAGCTCCCGGCGGCCTTTGCCGTTTCGAGGATGTTGGTCGCCGGGGCGGCGGGCGCGTCGGTAGCCACAGGTTCGGTCGGCGGGGCGACGGACTCCTCGACCACCGCGACGGTCGTGTCGGCGATTGCACTGTCGGACGTGTCGTCCTTACCGAGGTGGCTCAGCCAGAACCCGAGACCGAGCGCGGCGAGGAGCGCGATGGGAAGCAGCCAGATGCCCCCCTTCCTGCGACGATCGTCTTGGCTCACCACGGTGACCGCCGCCGCGACCGTTGCCGCACCGCCGGCTGCCGCGGCCGTCCCGCCGGCGCTGGCCCCATCGGCCGCCGCAGCGGATCCTGGCAGGTCGAGGCCGGCGAGCAGACGGCGGACGTAGGCAAGGTCGCCTGCCTCGATGCGCTCGCCCAGCGTGGTGTAGCCACCTTCCGGGAGGAGGTCCCGGAGCCACGCAAACTCGCCGGCGGCGTAGCGACCCTTGAACCAGGCGATGTCGTTCGCCTTCAGGCGGTCACCGATGTGCTTGAGGACGTCGACGGGGGGCGGTGTCATGGCTGACAGGATACGGGAGCCTCTACGACATTCCCGACCGCCGAGGAGTTCCCGTTGGGGTTGGGCAGGCTTCCCGCGTCGTGGTCCGTGAACGAGTGGGACGCGGATGTCCGATTCCCGCTCACAATTCGCACCGGCGTCCGGCAGACTCCACTGCGTGACCGAAGACAACCGCTTCTACGACGCCATGCGTGCCCGGGATCCGCGCTTCGACGGGACGATCTTCGTGGCCGTCAAGACGACGGGCATCTACTGCCGACCGAGTTGTCCGACCCCGATCCACCCGAAGCGCGTCAACGTGAGCTTCCACCGCACCGCGGCATCGGCCCAGCGCGCCGGCTACCGCGCCTGCAAGCGTTGCCGACCCGACGCCTCGCCGGGATCGCCGGAATGGAATGTCCGTGACGATCTCGTCGGCCGGGCGATGCGTCACATCGTCGATGGCCTGGTCGACCGCGAAGGCGTCGGGGGAGTGGCCCGTGCACTCGCGGTGAGCGAACGCCATCTCCACCGGATCCTCGTCGAGGAGGTCGGTGCCGGCCCGCTGGAGCTGGCGCGGAGTCAACGGGCCCAGACCGCCCGTTTGCTGATCGAGACAACGAACCTGTCGTCGTCCGACATCGCGTTCGCTGCCGGTTTTTCCAGCATCCGTCAGTTCCACGACACCGTGCGCGCCGTCTTCGACGCGTCGCCAACGGAGTTGCGGGCGAAGCGCTCGCGAGGACCGAGACCCGGGGCCGAGCGCGCAAACGTGACGCCGCCCATCACCGTCCGACTCCGGGCTCGATCCCCGTTCGATGGCCGTGGACTCCTGTACTTCCTGGCCGCCCGGGCCGTGCGTGGGGTTGAGGCTGTCGACCTGGACACCAACTCCTATGCGCGCACATTACGTCTCCCCAACGGCTCGGCGACGGTGGAGTGCACGCTCGGAGACGACGCAGTCCTGGCGACGTTTCGGCTCACCGACCTCAGTGACCTCGGCACGGCGACGTCGCGCGTGCGCCGGCTCTTCGACCTGGACACTGATTCGGTGACGATCGATGCCCATCTGCGTTCGGATCCTGCGCTCGCGGCGACCGTGCAGGAAACCCCCGGACTCCGCGTGCCGGGGACCGTCGACGCCCACGAGATCGCGGTTCGGGCCGTGCTCGGCCAGCAGGTCTCAGTCGCCGGCGCCCGCGGCACGGCGAGCCGTCTCGCCGAGGAGTTCGGTGAGCGCGTCGACTTCGGTCTGCCGGGACTCACGCACCTGTTCCCGACGGCCGCCGCTCTCCACGACGCAGGTCCGGACCGGATCCCCGTTCCGAGATCGCGTGCCGAGGCGCTGACGTCCCTGTGCAGGTCGCTCGCATCCGGAGATCTCGATCTCTCGATCGGCGCCGATCGGGCAAAGGTACGCGTACAGATGATCGACCATCGTGGCATCGGACCGTGGACAGCAGACTACGTGCTGATCCGTGCCCTTCGGGAGCCCGACGGTTTCCTTCCCTCGGATCTCGGTGTCAAACACGCCGCCGCGAAGCTTGGGCTCCCCACGGAACCTCGAGCTCTTTCCGCCCATGCCGAGCGATGGGCGCCGTGGCGCTCATCTGCTCTCTTCCATCTCTGGAGCGTCCTGTCATGAATGAACCCCTCAAGTCCGGAACCATCGCCTCGCCGGTGGGTGAGCTCACGATCATCGTGTCGCGGCGCGGCGTGCGCGCCCTTCTGTGGGAAGCCGAGAGAGCCGATCGGGTGCGCGTTGGTGATGCCGTCGCGGTCTCCGACGAACTGATCGAGGAGACCGGTCGTCAGCTCGCCGAATACTTCGGCGGTTCGCTGACGATCTTCGACCTGCCCCTCGATCCCGTCGGGACGGAGTTCCAGCAACGGGCGTGGAAGGCGCTGTGCGACATCCCCTACGGAGAGACGGTCTCGTACGGTGCGCAGGCGCGACGGCTCGGCGACGTCGGGCTGGCGCGGGCGGTGGGAGCGGCGAACGGCCGCAACCCGATCAGCATCATCGTGCCCTGTCATCGCGTGATCGGCTCGACCGGTGCGCTGACAGGGTTCGCCGCGGGGATCGACACGAAGCGATTTCTGCTCGACCACGAACGCCACGTCGCCCACCCGGACGCACAACCGGCGCTCTTCTGACGCGTCCGGTCGATCCCCCCCCCCCAGCGCGAATGCGGGCTCCCTTCGGCTGCGGTTGCGCGGCGCCGGTCGTTTGGGTCAAAGTCGTGGCCCAACCGTACCGACGCCATCCGTCGTTGCAGAATTCCCGGAAGAAGGCTTCCCATGACGGCGACCAATGACATCCCGCGCGGGCCCGACGGGAAGATCCAGTTCGCCGACGCCGACAACAAGAAGCGCGGTTGCCTCAAGTACGTGCTCATCGCCATCGTCGTGCTCGGCCTTCTCATCGGCGGCTGCACGTTCGTGGTGTTCAAAGGAACCGAGAAGGCCGAAAAGAAGGCCCGGGAATTCACCGAGGCAATGCTGGCGAACGACATCGACAAGGCCTATGGCCTCACGAGCGGAAATTTCAAAGAGGCGACACCGAAGGCGGAACTGGCCGAGCTCGCCGGACGTCTGAATGCCATAGTCGCAGACGGCTCGTTGAAGGTGACCGGGCGGGGCATCGCGAAGTCGACCGGAAACAAGACGACCTCGACGATCACCTACACGGCAGAGAAAGGTGGCCGAAAGGTCTACTTGAGGGTGTTCCTGGTTGACGCTGGCGAGCAGGGGTGGCGTGTCGTGAACTTCGAGAGCTCCGACACGCCCCTCGGGGACGACAACTCGTAGCATCGGCCACGCTCGGGGCCGCTTTGGTGAAGGACGAAGTTCGTTCCTACGGTGGAGGCGCCGACGGACATGCCGCGGCGACCGTCACGTGGCCGCGCGGCCGCACGGCCGAACCAGAGAGTTGTCAACCACATGAGCAAGCCACGCGTCGATATCGGCCGTTTCGGCATCTGGTTCGGAGCAATCGACGCATTGTCGACACCGGGCGCGAAGGAAGCGGCCCAGCACGTCGAGTCACTCGGCTTCGGTGCCCTCTGGGTCGCCGAGGCCGTGGGCCGCGATCCGTTCGTATCCTCCGCCGTGCTGCTGGGAGCCACGACGAAGCTGCGGGTGGCAACTGGCATCGCCAACATCTACGCCCGTGACCCGATGACGATGGTGGCCGGACAGAAGACGGTCGCGGAGGCGTTCCCCGACCGATTCCTGCTCGGCCTCGGCGTCAGCCACAGCCACCTGGTCGCCGGCGTGCGCATGCACGACTACTCCAAGCCCTTCAGTTACATGGTCGACTACCTCGACCGAATGGATGCGTCGCTGTTCATGGCACGGGGTCCCGAACATGATCCGGGTCGACTTCTGGCGGCGCTCGGACCGAAGATGTTGGAACTCTCGGCCACGAAGGCCAACGGCGCACACCCGTACTTCACGACTCCCGAGCACACCGCGGCAGCGAGGACGACGCTCGGTGCCGACGCGCTCTTGGCGCCCGAGCAGATGGTTGTCCTGTCGACCGATCCGGTCGAGGCTCGACGGATAGCTCGGACCGGGATGAAGATCTACATGGGCCTCCCCAACTACTGGAACAACCTGCTGCGCTTCGGCTTCACGGAGGACGACCGCGCCGGTGGGGGATCCGATCGGCTGGTCGACGCGATCGTGGCCTGGGGGACCGACGAGCAGGTCGGGGCCCGCGTGCGCGAGCACGCCGATGCCGGGGCCGACCACGTGTGCGTTCAGGTGCTGCGCGACCCGTCGCTGGCGCGCACCGCTCCCGTGGCGGAATGGGATCGGCTCGCGGACGTCCTCGGCACGCGATAAGCCGACTCGAGGGGCTCGAAACGAATATCGAGCGATCGGAGCGGCTGGGGCGGGGGATACTGGAGGCAACATGTCCGCTGTGCCCACTGTCCGCCTGGCCAAGTACCACGGCCTCGGCAACGACTTCCTCGTGTCGATCGTCGCCGAAGGAGAGACCGCGCCCGATGACGCGTCGCACACAGCGCTCGCCCGTGCCGCTTGTGACCGCAACCGCGGTATCGGAGCCGACGGGCTGATGGTCTGCTCCCCGGCGCGCGATGCCGAGGCGGACCTGGTGATGCGATTGCGGAATGCCGACGGCTCGCTCGCCGAGATGAGCGGAAACGGAATTCGCTGCTTCGTGCACGCCGCGCTTGATGCCGGCTTGGTCTCCCCCGGGATCATTCGTGTGCGTACGGATGGTGGCCTTCGGATCGTGGTGGCGAACGCGCCCGACGATCGAGGTCTCGTGCAGGTCGAGGTCTCGATGGGTGCGGTCGAACTCGACGCGGTGCCCATCCCGGAGCCGGTTCGGTCCCGCCTCGGTGGCCGGCGTGCGGTTTCGGTGAGCGTCGGAAACCCGCATCTCGTCGTCGAGGCACCCGTGGGTTCGGTCGATCTGGCCCGCTTCGGTCCGGAGATCGAGGAGTGGTACCTCACGACCGAGCTCCGGGGGATCAATGTCGAGGTCGTCGAACGCGCCGCGGATGGCTGCTCGCTGAACATGGCCGTATGGGAGCGCGGCGTCGGCATCACCCAGGCGTGCGGCACCGGCGCGGTCGCAACGGCCGCAGCGGCGCAGCGCTGGGGCATGTCGGGTACGCACACGAAGGTGGTCCAGCCAGGAGGCGAGGCCGCGGTGGTGCTCACGGACGGCGAGGCCACGCTGATCGGTCCGTCGCAGTTCGTGTGCGTGGCCGAGTTCGCCTGGGCCCCGTCCCGGGCCAGCGAGAGCGTGTAAGCGGCCATGGCGGAGACTCCCGTGAAGCAGCTCATCGATCGCTCCGTGCGGGAGAAGATCGTTCTCGTGGGCGTGGTCATCGCGCCGAACACCGTCGACGATGCCGAGGAAGGCCTCGATGAACTGGCGTTGCTGGTCGACACGGCCGGCGCCGACGCCATGGCGAGGGTGCTGCAACGACGAGACGCACCGGACCCGGTGTGGTTCGTGGGCAAGGGCAAAGCCGAGGAGCTTCGGGAGATCTCGCTGACCGTCGACGCCGACACGGTGGTGTTCGACACGGAACTCGCGCCGAAGCAGAGCCGAAACCTGGAGAAGCTGCTCGGCCGTACCGCCATCGACCGGACGGCGGTGATCCTCGACATCTTCGCCCAGAACGCCCGGTCGGCCGAAGGCAAGGCGCAGGTGGAGCTGGCGCAGCTCCGCTACCTTCTGCCCCGCCTGCGGGGCAAGGGCACGGCGTTGTCGCAGCAGGGCGCCGGCATCGGCACGCGTGGACCCGGCGAAACCAAGCTCGAGGTCGACCGTCGTCGGCTGCTCGATCGGATGCACAAGCTCGAAGGTCAGCTCAAGGACCTTCAACGCGTGCGCCTCAACCAACGCAAGGGCCGCCGTCGCAATCGGCAGGCTGCGGTTGTCCTCGTGGGCTACACCAACGCGGGGAAGTCGACGCTGTTGAACCGTCTCACCGAGGCCGGTGTATTGGTGGAGAACCGGTTGTTCTCCACGCTCGACCCGACCACCCGCCGGCTCTCGCTGCCGGGCGGCGAAGTCGTGCTTCTCTCCGACACGGTGGGCTTCGTCCGCAACCTGCCTCATCAACTCGTGGAGGCCTTCAAGAGCACGCTCGACGAAGTCGCCGAGGCCGACCTGCTCGTCCACGTCGTCGACGCCAGTGCCGTGTCGCCCGAGGGGAACATCGATGCCGTCGACGACGTTCTCGGGTCGATCGAGGCGGCTCGTGTGCCGCAGCTCATTGTATTCAACAAGACCGACGTCGCGTGGCCCGAACGGGTTCAGCAGCTCCTGGATCGCTACCCGGGAAGCGTGGCCATCTCGGCCTACAGCGGTGACGGCGTGCCGGAACTCCTCGAGGCGATCTCGGATCGGGTTCGTGCGCTGACCAACGTGATCGAGCTTTTCATTCCCTACGGACGGGGCGACCTGCTGGCCGCGGTGCATCGGGAGGGTGAGGTGCTCGTCGAGAGCCATGAGGACGCCGGGACACGAGTTCGCGCCCGCCTCGATTCGGCCGGGGCCGGCCGCTTCCGCGACGTCATCGTTCCGGCCACGGACTGACGCGCGTCAGGCGCGCGGCGGCAGCCGATCCAGTAGTGAGCGGAGGTCCGCAGTCAGCGCATCGAGTCGGCCGTCGATGCGGGCGATGGCCGCGTGAAGGTCGAGATGGGAGTCGGAGAGCGTGCGCACTTGCGTGCTGAGTTCCGTGACGGACGCGTACAGGCTGTCGTGGTTCGACTGCAGGTTCGACGTGTGCGCCTCGACGCCTCCGATTACGTCGGTCAGGGTTTGCCGCTCAGCCCGGGCGTTCGCCTCGATGTCGAGGACCGCCTGACGGGTCTGCTGCACGGCGTCGACCAGCGCGACGATACGCGCCTGTTCGAATGCCGCTTGGGCCGCAATCATCGGCTCGACGGCTGAACGCACGCGGTCCGTCAACGGGCGCAGCACACCCGAACCGACGGCTCCGTCGACCGGTGCAGCTCCGGGAAGAACCACGGGACCGAGGCCGGGATGGTGCACCGGCCCTGGATTGTCGGACGCTGGCGACTCACTGACGTCGAAGTTGGCGGTCATGGGGTTGTCCTCCGGTTGCGACGGTGGTCCGCCGAGCGTGGCGCGATCGACGAGGAACTCTGCGACGGCGTTCGAACGGTTTCGACGCAGCTCGCGGAGAAGGCGCGATGCGACGAGCGCTCTCGACGTTGCTGCTGCGGGCTGTTCGGCGACCATGCGAAGGAGCGCGGCGGCGCCCTCGACGGATGGCTCGGCCCACTGGCCGCACCCGGCGTACACGGGTGTGTCCGGCGGGATGTCGATCATCGTGTGGGGCACGACGAAGACCGACTCCTCTGTGCAGAAGGACATGTTTCCGCCGTAGCCGGTGCAGATGATCGGGCAGCCGGCCGACATGGCCTCGGCGATCGTGAGGCCGAGCCCCTCACCACGGTGAAGCGAGAGATACGCATCGGAGCGGGCGAACAGCCCTTGCTGCATGTCGGGTTCGAGGTGACCCTCCAGCAGCATGACGTCCGAGCGGTCACCGATGGCGTGGAGGAGGCGGTCGTGATCGGTCGGATGTCGTTCGGCGCCGATCGCCTTGATGATGAGGAGCGGGACCCGTCCGTCGTCGAACGGCACGCCTGCGTCGGGAAACGCCCAGCGGTAGGCGTTGACGGCACCCCAAGGGTTCTTCCGATCGGCAACGGAGTCGTAGTCGAAGCTGAACGACACCAGGAATCGGTCGTCCGCAATCGTATGCGCACGTGCAAATGCGCGGCGAAGGCGTTCGCGTTCGGGTCCGTCCACGTTCTCCGGAAGCGGATACGGCATCAAACGCACCTCTGGGGAGCCGGGCGAAGCGGCGATCGCCTTCTCGACGAACTCCGTGGCCACCCAGATCTCGTCGACGAGATCGAATGCCGGACGCAGCCGATCCGGGAACGTCTCGACCTCCCAGAACCAGTAGCCGACCACCTTCCTTCCGACATCGCGGGCACGAAGAACGTCGGATGGGTCGGCAAGGAGAGCGTCGGCGTTCCTGACGGCGATGTAGGTCGACGGAATCGACTTCGGCGAGCTTGATTCCGGCATGTCGGTGACGTTGTCCTCACGGTGGTAGGCGGACCGTGGGTCGACCGTGACCTTCGTCGGAACTCCGGCGTCGCGTGCGGCCTGTACCAGTGACCGCGCCGCTTGACCCATGCCGAAGCGGGCCCCGAGGTACCCGCTGATCTCCAACCCGGGGCCGAGCGTCGCGAGCTCCGACTGGCGCGGCGTCTGCGACCCGCGCAACACCGGAGGGATTCCGGCTGCGGCGCCGCGATCGTCGAGCCACGCAACGAGGTCTTCTGTCGATGGGAGAGCGTCGTGCAGCTCGGGGTGGATCTCGTGGAACGCCTCGACAAAGGGCGACAGGCCGTCGTCCTGGGTTGAGGCGAGCCACGCGACGAACGCGGCTGCGGTGTCACCGGCGAACGGGTTGGGTGGCTCGGCGGCGTTGCCGGACTCGAATCGCAGAAGCGCGTTCGCGTACGCGCGTCGAATGACGGTATCGACGGGCAAACCCGTAGGGAGATGCCCGAAGCCACCGACTCGGCCGTCATCCGCGGTCTCCAGAAGAGCCGTTGCGCGCTCCCGGCCCATCGAGCCGAGGCGATGATCGTTCGACGGACGCACTCGGGGTAACGAGCCGGTCTCGGCGGAGAGGATCCAAGGTGCTCGGGGATCGAACGCCGGCCAACGAACGAGCGCGGGCGGAACGGCGCGCGTCGTCTCGTCGCCGTTGCGGACCGACAGCGGCATCGTCGGGTCCGTGACGGCCACGACGCCGGTCCGTTCGGCGAGCGAATCCAGCCACGGATAGGTCAACGGATCGAGCCGGGAGACGGGAATGTGCGGACTCCGTCGAAGACACGCCTCCCACTGGACGAGCAGATCATAAGCGCGAATATCACCGGCTCTGATGGCCAGCAGCTCCTGGTCGAGCCGCCCACGACGGGCGAAGTCGACGGCATCGGGAAGCTGTCCATCGGGCGGTGGCGGCGCGAAGCGGTTCTGCAGGAGCACGACGGCGGCTCCGGCGTCGAACGGGGCGAGGAGAGGATTGATCCGCCCGAACACCTCGGCATCGTCGGGGAGAACGACGACCACGCCGGTATCGTCGGTTGTGAGGGCACGAACGATGGTGGGGCGCACTGCCGCGATCAGTTCCGGCGCATCGTGGAGCATGGCCAGCCGGGCGAACTCCCTTGCCGGCAACAGGCCCTCCACGAACCGTGCGCCGTACTCGACGACGAGGTCGTCGACCACGACGGTCCGGACGATCGCCCCGGGATGGTGGGCGGAGAAGGTGGACGTTGCCCGTTGGGCCGACGGTCGGCGGGAGACCGTGGTGATGCACACTGCGGTCAACGGGCGCTCCACGACCCCGAGCCTACGGGTGGGGCGGCGCGCTACTTCGCCTTGTTCGCGGCGGCCCTCCGAGCCGACGTCTTTCCCGAGGGCTTCTTTCCCGTCGTCGTGCGGAGTGCGAGGGCTTTCTGTCCGCCGGCAACCCACCCGGCCTGGCTGGCCGGACCGTCGACGACAGGCCCGAACTGGTACCCCGCCGGCGACGTGATGCCGCCGATGCGCACCGGGCCGCCGGAGTATGCCCGGCCGACCTGGCCGTTGCGGCGATGGACGACGTAGACGTACCAGGTCCCACTGGTCCCCGGCGACGGTGTCCACGTGAAGACGTTGCGTCCGGGCCTCACGGCGATCGAGGAAGCGATCTGGGTGCCGTCGAACCCCGATCGATCGGTGTCGATGAACAGGTCAGCGGTCGTGGCGTCGGCGAACGAGTTGTCGTGCCACTCCACGTCGAAGCTCGTCGCCCCGGCATCGATGTCGGCCACCTTCACCCGATCGACCCGGAAGGTGCGTTCCCCGCGATCTTCGTTGGGATCAAAACGAAGCATCTCGATGATCTGTCCCGCCCAGCCGATGCGCGGCCCGTTCTGGGCCGGGTCGGTGATGTCCGCCGGGTTCGCGGTCGCGAGATCCACCGTGAACGAACGCTGGTTTGGGTAGGTGACGATGTCGTCGGAGTTCTGCAGGTCGGCTCCGTTCCGGGTGAGCGGCGTGCCGGCAATGCGCCAGATGACGCGGGCAACCGTTCCGCCGTTGCTCTTGTCCTCGAGGTTGAACGGTCCGTCGAAGGAGTAGTCGACGGTGACCCGGTGGAAGTCGCGTCCGTTGAAGGCTTGAGCCAGGCGCATGCCGACACCGGGGTCGTTGGTCGCCGGCCCGGCATTGGCACCTGCGAACACGCCGCCCGACACCGAACCCCGGACATTGTCGAGACGATGGATGTCGGTGGCCTCCGTGAAGTCCCAGGCGTCGCCGTTGCGGGCGATCGTGGCGTAGTCGGCCCCGCCGCTCGCGTCCGGCTCATCGATCTGGGGTACCGGCGCGATGCCTTCTCCTACGGGGGCCCCGGCCGGATACACCTGCATCCAGTCGACATCGAAGTGCGTCGGCGCCGCCGGAGAGAGCGCGACCCGCAAGGACACGATGTTCCCGGCCCATGGGGTCGTGAGGTTGGTCTCGTTGATGGCGCTGAGGGCGAAGTCGTACGTGTGCCACCCGGGCTTGGTGAAGAAGTTGAACCCTCCCTGGCACGCGTCGCTGATCTGCGCACACGTGTACCAGCGGATTCCGGCGGGAACCTCGGCGGTCGCATTCATGCGAAACGCGATGCGGTTGTAGCGGCCGGCGTCGATCGGTGCGCCCGCACCCTCCCGTCCGTGGACGATGGCGCCGGGGTAGCCGCCCCACAATGGGTGGAAGTAGCCGGGCTGGGCCATGTCGAAGTGCAGTTGTCCGCCGCTGATCGAGGCGTTCGTGGCCGACCGCATCGGCCCGTCGTCGGCCAGCACCTGGTCCTCGGGGTTGTTGTAGTCCCACGGGTCCGAGAACGCTTCGGACGCGAAGTCGGCCGGGGAGCTCGTCGCCGCCCGGGCCGGCGGCGACGGTTCCACGATGGTGACTCCGAGGAGCGCAGCCATACCGAGCACGGCGGCGTAGGCGAGTCGGCGACGAGGCATACGGAACGTTTCGGCCACTGGGGGTGATCACTTGACCACGCAACGTCATCAATAGGCCGCGAGAACCACCCTACGACCTCTCCGGGGCGGTGGGGAACCGGGCCCGGGCGATCTGCAGCCGACCGGTTCGGAGCAGTCCGGACGCCGAACGGCCGAAGCGGAGCCGGGACCGGAAGGAACCGCGTCGCCGGCAGTCGTTCGTACACTGGTCCGCCGTGCCTATGGATCGTTCACCCGAAGTTCCGAACGTCTCGGTGTGCATCGTCCTCGTCACCTACAACGGACGTGAACATCTCGGTCCCTGCCTCGATTCGATCGCCGCGCTCGACTACCCGGCGGGTCTCGCACGAACCGTGTGCGTCGACAACCACTCGACCGACGGCACCAGGGAGCTCCTCGCCGACCACTACCCCTGGGTCGAGGTGCTCCCGCAGCGGACGAACCTCGGGTTCGCCCCGGCCGTCACGCTCGCTGCTCAGCACGCCACCGAGGACTGTGTCGCGCTGATCAACAACGACATGCGCGTCGACGCGAACTGGCTCCGGGCACTGGTTTCGCGCTACCGACCCGATGAGGGAGTCGTGTGTGTCGCCGGGACGATCCTCGACTGGGACGGCACGCACGTCGACTTCGCCGACGCCACCATCAACTTCCACGGATTCGGCCAGCAGCAGGGCTTCGGCACCACCGTGGCCGAGGCGACGGCAAAGGGACTGATCGGTGATTCCGCCGACGGACGTCGTCTGCCCTTCGCCTGCGGCGGCGCGATGTTGGTCCGACGCGACCTCTTTGTCGAGCTCGGGGGCTTCGATCCGGCGTTTTTCGCGTACTTCGAAGACGTCGATTTCGGCTGGCGCCTCCAGTTGTGCGGGTATCGGGTCGAGCTCAGCGCGCACGCCCTCAGCTACCACCGCCACCACGGCACCTCGAGCAGGTTCGCGACCCACGAACGCATCCTGCTCCTGGAGCGCAACGCCCTGCGGATGCTGCTGAAGAACGTCGACGACGACAACCTCCCCACCCTGCTTTCTGCGGCCTTGCTATTGTCGGCCAGGCGGGCACGCAATGATGCGCGAAGCGACCGTGCGTCGTATGAAATCGGGGTGAAGGCGGACGAGATGGAACCCGTTCACCGCATCGGCACGGCGCGGATGCACGCGGTGAACGACGTGCTCGACGACCTCGACGCGATCCTGGCGCAGCGCAACGACATCCAGGCGCGCCGCCAAGTGAACGACAGTGCCGTGTTCGCGACGTTCGGCCAGCCGCTCGAGGCGCTCGGTAACGACTCGCCGCCCTACGTCGCGACGCTCGGGAAGGTCACCCGATTCCTTGGAGTTCCTGGGCTGTTCGATGCCGCTCCGGTTGGCCGATTCGTCGTGCTCAGTGCCAACGATGTGATCGGTGAACGGATGGCCGGAACGGCCATCCGGGCCTGGGAGTTGGCGCGCGCGCTCGGAGCCCATGTCCCGACCGTGCTGGCCTCGCCGAAGCCGGTCGGCCGCTCCGACGCCGCAGTCGAGGTTGTCGAGTTCGCCGACCCGTCCGAGCTCCTCGCACTGGTGGACCAGGCCGACGCCGTGCTGGTGTTCGGCTTCGACCTCGTGCGCTACCCGTTCCTCAAGCACACCCGGGCGCTGGTCGTCGTGGACCTCTACGACCCCTGGATCTTCGGGTCACTCGAGCAGTACGACACGATGACCCGTGATGAAGCGGAAGGGGCCAAGGCCCACGAGATCGGCACCCTGAACGATCTGCTCGACGTAGGCGACTACTTCATCTGCGCCTCCGAGCGGCAACGTGACTTCTGGCTGGGGATGCTGGCCTCCCGTGGCCGGCTCGACAAGGCCGCCCACGAGCTCGATCCCCATCTCCGAAAGCTCATCGACGTCGTTCCCTTCGGCTGCCCGACCGAACCCCCGACCGCCCGTGTCGGCTCCGCTCTCCGCGGTGGCGCGTATCCCGGAATCGACGCCTCCTCGAAGATCGTGCTCTGGGGCGGCGGTACATGGGACTGGTTCGACCCGGTCGGTGTCGTCGACGCGTTCGTCCGCGTGCAGAAGGAGATTCCCGAGGCGCGCCTCTTCTTCATGGGTCTAGAGCTCGAAGGTCGTGGCGTACCGGAGATGCCGACGACGCGACGCCTCATTGAGCGCATCGACGCGCTCGGTCTCCGGGAGCGGAACCTTGTCGTGCTCGGACCGTGGCTGCCCTACGACGACCGCGGCGCCTTCCTCCTTGAAGCCGACGTGGGCGTGGTCGCAGCGAAGGCGATGGCGGAGTCGCGACTCGCCTGGCGGACGCGTTCCCTGGACCACTTCTGGGCCGGGCTCCCGACCATCACGACCGCTGGCGACGTGCTCTCCGATCTCGTCCACGATGCCGGCGCCGGGATCCGCATCCCCGCCAACGACGAAGACGCGCTCGTTACGGCAATGCGTGATCTCCTCGGTGACGATGAGCGTCGGTCGGAATGCTCCCGGAACGCGCTTGCGCTCGCCGATCGATTCCGGTGGCCGACCGTCGTGGCCCCGCTGGTCTCGTTCGCGGAGGAGCCGGGGCCATGGCGGGCCGCACGGGCGGGACGCGGTCGCCTCGTCGGGGCGTCCGGGACGGGACGGGGCGTCGGCGGTGGAGTGGCGAGTGTCGAAGTCGCCCGGCTCTCGGCCGAGTTGGCCGACACCCAGAAGCATCTCGCCGCCGCTCGACGCAAGCTCGATGTGCTGAACAAGACCCCTATCTACCCGGCCTACCGCGCCCTCCAATCGGCGCGCGCCCGGTTGCGCGGTGGTCGGCCATGACGGTTGCTCCGGCGCGATCGTTGCCCGCCTCCGCCGTTGGGCGACCGTCATGACGTCATTGTCGGAGATGGTGAACCGGCGGGAGCTGCTCACCAACCTCACACTGCGCGAGCTCCGTGGCAAGTACAAGCGCACCGCCCTCGGCTGGGCGTGGTCGATGCTCAACCCGCTGTCGGCCATCGCCATCTTCAGTGTCGTGTTCTCGCTGTTCCTCGGCGGTGTTCCGGACGTTGGCGATCCAAGCGGGCTGAAGAACTTCACGCTGTGGCTGACCTGTGCGCTTCTGCCGTGGAACTTCACCAACAACGGTCTCCAGGCGACCCTGCCCTCACTCGTCGGCAACTCGAACCTGGTGAAGAAGGTGTACTTCCCGCGGGAGTTCATCGCGGCATCTTCGGTGCTGTCCTGGCTCGTGACGTTCCTGATCGAGCTCGGCGTGCTTACCGTGTTCTTCCTCTTCTTCGGGCAGATCGTGTTCCAGTGGCTGCCGGTCGTGCTGCTGGTGGTGCTGCTCCAGACGGCATTCGTGCTCGGCCTCGCGCTGGTGTTCAGTGCGCTCAACGTCTACTTCCGTGACGTCCAGCACTTCGTGTCGATCGGGATGCAGGTGTGGTTCTACCTGACCCCGATCGTGTACCGCACAGAGCTGGCCTACGACCGACTCGGCCCCGTCGGTGAAGCCGTCTACCGCCTGAACCCGATGATGCGTTTCGTCGACGCGTACCGAGACCTGCTCTACAGCCAGCGCTTCCCGCCAGCGTCAACGTGGATCGGATGTGTGGTGGTCTCCGTCGGCTCACTCCTCGTCGGATGGGCCGTCTTTTCCCGCCTCGAACCCCGGTTTGCCGAGGAGCTCTGATGACGGAGACCTCGCCCAGGCCGCAGGGTTCGATCACGCAGCGACTCCAGACCAATCGCGGCATCGTCCATACCAACGAGCCGGTCATCACGGTCGACCACGTTCGCAAGAAGTTCCGCCTGTATCACGAGCGGAACAACTCGCTAAAGGCGGCGCTCATGCGGCGGCGGGTCGCGAAGTACGAGGAATTCTGGGCCATCGATGACGTGAGCTTCGAGATCCGCCCGGGCGAGACCTTCGGGATCATCGGCGAGAACGGATCCGGGAAGTCCACGATGCTGAAGTGCATCGCCCGGATCCTCCGGCCCGATTCCGGCTCGATAACCACGCGCGGCAAGATCAGCGCGTTGCTCGAACTCGGTGCCGGGTTCCACCCGGAGCTCTCGGGTCGTGAGAACGTCTACCTCAACGGCTCGATCCTCGGTCTTGCGAAGCGAGAGCTCGACGCCAAGTTCGACGAGATCGTCGACTTCGCCGGCCTCAGCAAGTTCATCGACCAGCCGGTGAAGAACTACTCCTCCGGAATGTATGTCCGCTTAGGGTTTTCCATCGCCATCAACGTCGACCCGGACATCCTTCTGGTCGACGAAGTCTTGGCGGTCGGCGACGAGGTCTTTCAACGGCGCTGCGCGGAGAAGTTCGCCGAGCTTCAGAACAACGGCAAGACGATCGTCCTCGTGAGCCATGCCATGGGACAGGTGCGCGCACTCTGTGATCGGCTCGCGTGGATGAGCCATGGGAAGCTCGAGATGGTCGGTCCTGCCAAGGAGGTCATCGACAACTACCTCGGAGACGTGCACGTCGAGCGTTTCCGTCGAGGACCGGGAGCAGAGGTCCGGTGGGGGAACGGGGCTGTCCGGATCGACGCCATCGAATTGCTCGTAGGTGAGGACCAGACCCCGGTTCTCACCGTCCGCCAAGGCGACCGGGTGACCATCCGTATCCGCTACACCGTCCCTGGCCTACCTGTCTCCCGTCCGGTGTTCGGCTTCGCCATCTACCGGAGCGACGGAGTGCATGTGACCGGGGTGAACTACCGCGAGCACGGAATGGTTCCCGATGAGCTGACCGGGTCGGGCTCCTACGACTTCATCGTTCCGAATTGGCCGGTGTTCACCGGAACGTTTGATCTGAGCGCGGCCGTACAGAACCTCACCTATTCCGAGACCCACGACTGGTGGCAGAACGCGGTTCGCTTCGAGACCGCGCCCGGCCCGTTCGTCGAAGCCGAAGGGGTGTTGATCCTGCCCGGCGAGTGGGCGCACCGCACGCGGCTTCCCCGTTCGTAGGTTCAGAGCGTCGTCATTGCCCGGAGGTCGCGGGCCAGCGATGCGAACGTCTCGGCAACCTCATCGCATCGCGACGGCGCGGCCGTCGATGCCAGGAGCACCCCGGTGACCCCGGGCCCACGTCGACACCGGCCCGCTCATCGGCCCGCCCGCTCTCGCAGCCGAGCGCGGGCGAAGCGTTCGGCTCCTTTCGGATCGGCCACGACATAGCGGACAGAGTCGAAGAAGATCGGCTCGTCGGACCGGTACCGGATGATCTCGATGTCGCTCCTTTGTCGCCGACGCGTCACCCGGCGGCGCGTCGTGAACACGTGCGGCAGCAGGACGAGGACCCCTCGGAGCGCGCGAAGTCCGGCCGCCGGATAGTGGCGTCCGAGGACCGAACCGCGAAGTATCCCCAGGGTGCGACGTGCCGCGACCCGTGCGGCCCGAGGAAGCTCGAAGAACATCAGCGCACAGAGCAGAAGGTTTCGCTCGGTGTGCTCGAACTTGAAGTCATAGGGACGCTCGCGGACGATGCCGGCCGACATCACATGGCGGACGACGGCCCGCGGTTCGGTGACGACCCGGTAACCGAGCAACTGCGCAGACCAGCACCAGGCGATGTCCTCGTAATAGAGGAACAACTTCTCGTCGAGGGGGCCGACCGCGTCGGTCGCCAGTGCGCTACGACGGATCATCGCGGCCCCGAAGCATGCCCCGAAGACGTCGTCGGAGTCGTCGTACTGGCCGAGATCGGGTTGCCCCAGGCCGCGGTTCGCTGCTTCGGCGCGTCCGTTCACGCCGTTGCCGACTGCGTCGATCGTCGCTACCCCGTTCGCCGTTTCCTCTTCGTCGAGCAGCATCTTGGGAGCAATGGCGACTACGTCATCGGGAGCCGTATCGAGACGAGCGAGGCACAGGGCGATTGCATCGGGGGCGACGTGGGCATCGGGGTTCAACAGGAACACCGCAGAGCAGTTCGGGCCGAGCGCCGCGACACCGGCATTGACCGCCGCGGCGAAGCCGTCGTTCGAAGCCCGCCGGATCAGCCGGGCGGGAGCGGCGACCTCCGGCGCAATCGTCGATGCATTGTCGACGACCACGACATCGCACACGAGGACGGAGACGCCGTCGAACGAGTCCGCAACCGAGTCGAGACAGCGGCGCACCAGTTCGGGCGGGCTCTCGAACGTGACCACCACGACACCGACCCTGCCCGAATCAGCCACGCTGCGAATGTAGCGGGGCGCCACCCGAGCGGGAGGCTAGCGGTTGCACCGCGACGCCGGATGCGCGCCGATCCCGCGGTGGCTCACCGCCGGCGCTACGGTCGTTCCTCGTGCTCCGAGTGGCGATTGACGCAACGCCGCTGATCGGCAACCGCACCGGAATCGGCCAGTTCACCGCGGGACTCATCGATGCGCTGCACGGACAACCCGGCCTCGACACGGTCGAGTTCGCCATGACCTGGAGGGGCCGTGCATCGGGTGCCCGACCGCTTCCTGCCCGGCCCGCCCGGGCCGTGTGGCGACGCGTGGACTGGCCGCCCATCGAATGGTGGACCGGTCCCGTCGACGTCGTCCATGGAACGAACTACGTCGTGCCACCGGCCCGACACGCTGCAGCGATCGCCAGCGTCCACGACCTCACCGCGGTTCGGTTCCCACACCTCTGTACGGCTGACACGTTGCAGTACCCCGGACTCATACGCCGTGCGCTTCGACGGGGCGCCCAGATCCATTGCGACTCCCGCTTCATCGCCGACGAGGTGATCGAGTGGTCGGGGTGCGATCCGACGATCGTCCATGTCGTCCACCCGGGCATCCCGAGCATCGATGCCCAACTCCGCTCCACCGAGCATTTACCCCCCTTCGGGGGTCGGCCATACATCCTCACGCTGGGCACCATCGAACCGCGCAAGGACCATGTGACCCTCTTGGAGGCGTTCACCGCTGTCGCCCGGTCGAACCCCGACCTGCTGCTCGTGGTAGCGGGCGCCGACGGGTGGGGGAGGTCGTTCGCGTCGATGCTCTCGTCAGTTCCCGAGGAGTTCCGGTCGAGGGTCGTCCGGGAGGCCGAGGTCGACGACGACCGCCGTGACACGCTTCTCGTCCATGCCCGTGCGCTCGTGTATCCGTCGCTCTACGAAGGATTCGGCTTCCCCCCGCTCGAAGCAATGAGTGTTGGTATCCCGGTGGTGGCCACGAACGCCGGCTCCCTTCCGGAGGTCCTGGGCGCAGGCGCCCTGCTCGCGGCGGTCGGTGATGCAGACGCACTCGCCGCGCACGTGATCAGCGTCCTCGACGACACTGCCGAACGGCGCCACCTCATCGAGCAGGGCCACATCCGTTCGGCCTCGTTCAGTTGGGCGAAATGCGCGACCGAAATGGCCCGTCTCTACGGTGCTGTTGCACCGGGTGGTCGATGATGAAGGTCGGACTCGTCACCGAGCACCTGCGCCGCGCCACCCCCGGAGGCATAGGCCGCTACACCGCGTGTCTCCGTGACGCGCTCGAAGGTCGCAGCGATGTCGAGGTCGAGGGTGTCCAGGGACGACTCCCCACGGAGATCACGGCGCGGCTCTGGGCGTTCGGCGTTCCCCGCCACGCGGGCGTCGACGTCCTGCACGCCACCTCATTCGCGTATCCCCGAACCGTCCCGCGGGTGCCGATGACGGTCTTTGTTCACGATCTGCTCTGGCGTGGCGTCGGATCGGCATCACTGAACGCGCGGGGTCACCGATTCCACGAACGGGGGTTGTACCACGCGGCAAGGCGGGCCAGCCGGCTGCTCGTGCCCTCACACGCCGTTCGACGGACTCTTGTCGACGAGGGGATCTCCCGGCACAACGTCGTCGTCACCGGAGAGGGTGCCGATCACCTTCCCCTGCGCGAACGCCACGTCACGGGCAATGTGGTGCTGTCCGTCGGCACGCTCGAACCACGCAAGAACCTTCCCCGTCTGCTCACGGCCTTCGATCAGGTCCGCCGGTCCTTCGGCGAACCGCTGGTGCTCAAGCTCGTCGGTAGCGATTCCTGGCGCGGGCAGGCGGGTCTTCCCCCCGATCTTCCCGACGGCGTCGAAGCAATCGGTGAGGTTTCCGACGATCGTCTGGCTGAGCTGCTCTCGTCGGCATCGGTCTTCGTCTACCCGTCGATGGGCGAGGGCTACGGGCTGCCGCCGGTCGAGGCGATGCGAGCGGGCGTCCCCGTCGTCTGTGCGCCGATGCCGTCCGTGCTCGAACGAGCCGCTGACGACGCGGGTGGCCGGGCTCCCGAGGGTGCCGTGCCCTTCGAGGAGGTCGACCCAACAGACGTCTCCTCGATCACGGCGGCCCTGCAGCGCGTGCTCGGAAGCGCCGATCGGCGATCGGAGCTGTCGGCTCTCGGATCGGCCTGGGTCCGCGATCTCACCTGGCATGACGTGGCGCAGCGCCACGTCGAGGTGTGGGAGGAGCTCCTATGAGTGAGACCGGGAGCGCTGCACCTCGGCTTCCTCCGACTGTCGTGCTCGATGTCTCTGCAGTCCATCCCGCCGCGGGCGGGGGCCATACATATGCGCACGTATTGACGCGTCATCTTCCGTCCGCCGGCATCGATCCTCTCTGCCTCACGAGCATCGGATCGTCGTCGGTCGAGTGGGATCAACGATCCGTGCTGCCGATCGTTCCCCGCCATCGGCTGCGTCGGTTGGCATGGGAGCAGACCTCCATGCTCCGGGCGCTCCATCGCCTTGCTCCCACGTCTCGGGTTCTCCATTCCATCCACTACACGATGCCCGAACACCCGAGGAGGGCCGGTCTCGCCCGGGTCGTCACCATCCACGATCTGACCTTCTTCACCCACCCGCTCGGTCACAGCTCGGTGAAACGCCGACTCTTCCGTCGGGCGATTGCCGTCGCCGCCCGACGCGCTGACCAGCTCATCTGTGTCAGCGAGGCAACGGCTCGCGAACTTCTCCGCAGCGTGGACGTGCGCGTCCCGGTCGAAGTCATCCCGCACGGCATCGACCTCGCCCGATTCACTGATGTCGAGCCCTCGCCCGGACACGATGCTGCGGTCCTTGCGGGTTTGGGAATTCAGCGTCCCTACATCCTCCACCTCGGCACCATCGAGCCGCGCAAGAACGTCGGTCGTCTGCTTCACGCCGCGTCGCGACTCGGGGGAGGCGAACCACCCGATGTCGTCCTCGCCGGTGGTGCCTGGACGGGCGAACGAGAGGGCCTACCCCGGCCATCGGGACTGCGTGTCCACCACCTCGGTGTCGTGCGTGATGCCGCCGTTCCGGCCCTGCTCCGAAACGCCCGTGTCGTCGCGTATCCGTCGCTGGCAGAAGGCTTCGGTCTGCCGGTCATCGAGGCGCTTGCGTGCGGCGCGTCCGTGGTGACGACGCAGGGGTCGGTCATGGAAGAGCTTGCACCGAATGCGGTTGTGACGGCTGATTCACTGTCCGTTGACGCCCTCGTGGACGCGCTCGAGGTCGCGTGTGCCGGGCGCGGGCCCTCGCTCGAGGACCGCTTGGCCGCGGCGCGGCGCTTTGACGTCCGCGACTGCGCCGGTCGCCACGCCGCGGTCTACAACCGCTTCCTGTAAGTGGCGAACCATGGTCGACCGAGCGGGTGTTCGCGCGACCTATCCGAATGGCGGTGTCACGCCGCTAGGTTTGCAGGCGCATGCGAGTCTTCGTCACCGGCGGTAATGGGTTCGTGGGCACCCATCTGCTTGCCCATCTCGCAGCCAACGGTGACACGATCGAGGCGCCGCTGGCCGATGTAACGGACGTCGAGGCGATCACCGGGGCGCTCGCGTCGATGCCTGGCGGCCCGCCAGAGGTGATCTACCACCTTGCCGGGCAGGCGGACGTCGGCCGATCCTGGACCGACGTGTCGCTCACCTGGGCAGTGAACGCCATGGGAACGGTCAACCTGCTGGAAGCGGCGCGAGCGGTCGCTCCTTTGGCACGGATCATCGTGGTGTCGTCGGCCGAGGTGTACGGCCGGGTGCCTCCAGAGGAGCTTCCCATCCGAGAAGACCGGCCGACCGCCTCGTCGTCCCCCTACGGCGCATCGAAGATCGCCGCCGAGACGGCCGCTCGATTCGCGTTCGAGAACTTCGGGCAACGCGTGATCGTCGCCCGCCCGTTCAACCACATGGGTGTGGGGCAGTCACCGGGGTTCATCCTTCCGGCCGTCGCCCGTCAGATCGTCGAGGCGGAACGTTCGCACAGCAGCGTGATCATGCTCGGCAATCTCGATGCCCGACGGGACATGACCTCGGTCGGGGACGTGGTGCGGGCCTATCGCCTTCTTGCTACTGCGGGTGTCGACGGCGAGACGTACAACGTGTGCAGCGGCCGCGCCTTCACGATGCAGACACTGGTCGAGCGGATGTTGGCGCTGGCGACCAAGCCGTTGGAGGTTGCGCTCGATGAGACCCGTCTGCGCCCGAGCGACATCGCCGTGCAGTGCGGCGACAGTGGCAAGCTCCGTGCGGACACCGGGTGGCGCCCGGAAGCGGACCTCGATGACGTGCTGCGCGCCGTGCTGGCGGAATGGCGAGCCCGGCGATGAACCGCCCCCGGTAGGACCACAGCCGACCCGATCAACAACGGGCAACGACACGGGACCGGTCCCTCGATCGTTCGATCGGAAAGGAACCGGCCCCGGGCCGTCAGTACGAATTGTTTCTGGCTGACCGCCCTTCGGCGGCCTCCGTTCAGGCGGCGGTGCGGGCAGCGACCTTGCGGGCAGGGGCCTTGCGGGCCGGGGCCTTCTTCGCCGGGGCCTTCTTCGCCACCGGTGCCTTCACGGCCTTGGCGGCTGTCTTCTTCGCCGCGGTCTTCGTGGCGCCGGGTGCCTTGGTGGCCTTGGCCGACGGCTTCTTCGCAGCGGGCTTCGGAGCCTCGACGGTCAGCGCGTCGACCACGAACTGATGCGCCTTGGCCTGTGCTTCCTTCACCGAGTCGGTGAGGTTCTCGACGACCTTGCGGGCCGGCGCCGGCAGACGCTCGGCGAACGTCTCGATCATCGGGTCGATGCGGGCCTCGACCTTGGTGCGGGCGTCGGCGAACTTCTCGACGACCGTGAGCATGTTGGTGCGGAAGTCCTTCGACTGCTCCTCGTAGCGGCCGTTGAGGTCGAGACGGACGTCGTTGGCCTTCTTGGCCGCCATCGTGGCGAACCCGACGGCCGTGTGACCGGCATCGGTGAGGACGGAACGGAGTTCTTGGATATCGAGTGTGGGGGTTTCGAACATGCATTCATCGTAGGAGAAATTGCTAACTATTGCAAGCACTTTGCTAGCAGGAGACCGTGACGTTTGTCGCAGGGCAACTCGGGGATCCCTGGGCGCCGAGGCACCGTCCGTTCCGGTGCCGCCGCGCGGAACTACGGTTGTCGTTCGCAATGGAGGCCACCGGAGAACTCGATCTGGCCGGGTCCACAGCGTTGGCCGAAGGGTCGCTGGAACCGGTCACCGAGGACCGCCTGAACCCGCGACCGGCCCCCACCCCCAACGTTCCTTCCGTGGTGGCCGTCGTCGTCACGCGCGACCCCGGTGCGGCGCTCGATGACACCCTTGCATCGCTGATAGCGCAGGATCACACGGCGCTGTCGATCCTCGTCATCGACGACTGCTCAGCCGAATCCGTCTTCGACCGCGTCGCCGCAGTCGCCCCTGGCGCCTATGTCCGGCGCCTCGAACACCGTGTCGGCTACTGCGCGGCCGCCAATGTCGTCATGGAGATGGTCCAGGGGGCCGCCTACTTTCTGTTCTGCCATGACGACGTCGCACTCGCACCCGACGCGGTCCGCCTGCTCGCCCTGACGGCGGCCCAACAGGACGCCGCTGTCGCCGCGCCGAAGCTCGTCTCGTGGGACGACCACGAACGGTTCCTGTCGCTCGGGTACGCCGTCGACCGCTCGGGGCTTCCCGTGCCACTCGTCGAGCTCGACGACCTGGACCAGGGACAGCATGACCAGGTTCGCGAGGTCACCGCTGCCCATGGCGCCACGCTCCTCGTGGCCGCAGAGGTGTTCGCCGCCCTCGGCGGCTTCCTGGTGTCGCTCACCAGTCCGGCGACGGGCACCATCCCGAACTCGGCCACCTCGCCCGGCCCCGATCTCGGCGAAGACGTCGATCTCTGTCTGCGGGCCCGACGGCGTGGCCGCAAGATCATCGTCGTGCCGGCCGCCCGTGTTGCCCACCAAAGTGTCCTCCACGGCGTGCCCGGTCAGCTGATCGCCCCCCAGCTCACCGACCGCCGGCGACCGGCCGGCGAACCGCCGCCTCTTGCCGAGCAGCGGCTGCTGCGAGACCGGAACCGGATCCGGTCGATGGTCGCCACCGCAGGGGCCACTCGACTCGTCATCCTCCTCCCGCTCCTCGTTCTCCAGGCGACCCGCCATGGAGCACCGGCCCGGGCCGCCATGGTCGGCCGCCGTCGGACCCCGTTCACCGCGCTCCGTCTCGCCCTGGCCAACCGCAACGACCGTCGGCAGGCACGGGCCGTCGGCTCGCCGCACGACATCGCCGGCGATGACCGGCTCGGGTCGGAGCTCGTTCCCGTCAGCATGCGCGTGCGAGCCGAGCTGCGCTCGGACGTCTCGGCTGACACGGCACGGTTGTGGCGGGCCGCCGAGCGCGCCCTCGGCAGTCGTCGGGGCGGCCGTGTTGCCTTCGGATCCCTCGCCTTCGTCGTGGCCGTTGTCGTGTTCGGGTCTCGCGGGCTGATCGGGTCGGGGATTGGACGGGGTGGCCGGCTCATCGCGCTGCCACCCGTCGGCGACCTCTGGCGCCTCGTTCTGTCGGGGTGGCAGGAGACGGGGCTCGGCCATTTCGGACCGACCGCGCCGGGAGTGGCCCTGCTGGCCATCGCGTCCACGGTGACGTTCGGCGCAACGGGCATCGTCGGCACGCTGCTCGGCCTGGCGCCGCTGGCGATGGGTGCCCTCGGGATGTACCGCTCGACCGGCACCACCGACCCGGCTGGCCGGCCGGTGGCCCATCGCAGTGGGGTCGCTCTCGCTGCCGTTGTCGTGTACCTGCTCGTGCCGATCCCGTTCGATGCCCTCTCGGCTGGTGAGCGAGGTGCGCTGTGGGGCTTCGCGTTGCTCCCCTGGCTGTTCCGTCCACTCGAACGGCTCCTCTATGGACGCGCCGCCATCCCCGCACAGCCCGAAAAGCGACGTCCGCTCGCCCACGCGGAAAACATCGAGACGGAAACCGCATCGACAACTCGTCGGCGTCCGCGCCTCGCTGCCGTAGCACCGATC
Organism: Acidimicrobiia bacterium; assembly: GCA_031418775.1. Taxonomy (GTDB): domain Bacteria; phylum Actinomycetota; class Acidimicrobiia; order Acidimicrobiales; family JANYDT01; genus JANLQX01. The sequence continues at coordinate 11,874 of JANOJN010000152.1, read as the reverse complement.
GTCCGACCTGCTCTCGTGCTCGCGGTCGGCATCGCCCTGGAACCCACGTTCTCGATCGTCTGGATCCAGGCGGTCCTGCTCTTCGGCCTTGCCGCCCTCCTCACCACCGGCGCCGCCGTCCTTCGTCGCATCGTCGGGCGTGGACTGCTCGTGGGGCTCGTCGCTCTCGTCCTCCTTGCCCCCTGGGTCGTCTCGCTCGGCCGCTCGGGCGCCGCCGGATGGTCGTTCACCGGCGGTCCTGCAGCCCAGGCATCCACGCTGCGGATCGACCAGCTCCTCCGCCTGCAGACCGGCCACCACGGCCCCATCGGCACCGCCGTGCTCGGAGGGCTGTTCGTGCTCGCCGCCGTCTTCGTCCTCTTCGTGGCCGACGGCGACCGATTCCTGCTCGCCATCCGCTACTGGATCGTCGTCGTGGGCAGCGTGCTGCTGGCGTGGCTCGCCGGTCAGGGCTGGCTTCCTCCCATGATGCCGGGTCCCGCCCTCACGCTTCTCCCCGCCGCGTACGCCATCGCCCGGCTGTCCGGTGAGGGCCTCGGCGCGCTGGTCGGTGAGGTGCGTCGACGAGGGTTCGGATGGCGACAGGCTTTCGCCGCCGTCGGGCTGCTGTCGGTCGGCCTTTCCGCACTCCCGGTCGTTGCCGCGTCGGCCGGCGGTCGGTGGGGTCGCCCGACACGCGCCCCGGTCGACAAGCTCGGCTGGATGCGCGGACTCCAGGACGGCGGTTTCCGCGTGGCGTTCCTGGGGGACCCGCTCGTGCTGCCGGGAACACCGCTTCGGCTCGCGGCCAGGCTCGGTGTGACGATCACCCGGGACGGGCTCCCCACGATTGCCGACCAGTGGGTCGTCAACGAAACCGCTCGGACCCGTTCCTTCGCTGACGCGCTGGCGCTGGCCCGTCTCGGCGCGACGACCCGGCTCGGGGCGGAGTTGGCGCCTCTCGGGATCCGCTACGTCGTGCTCGTCGAACGTGATCGCGTCGACGGCCCTCGAATCGCCGCTCCGTCCGACCTCCGCCAATCGCTCCTCGAGCAGCTCGACCTCCGCGCCGTCGACAGTGGGACGGACCTCATCGTCTACGAGAACGATGCCTGGGTTCCCGCCGTCTGGTCCCCATTGACTTCGCCGGGCCTCGAACGCGACGGGACGGTGAACACGGCCGGAGCCTCGAACGCGCTCCTACCTTCGTCCGTCGTCGCGACTCCGACGGTCACCGCAGACGCCGTGCCCCTCGACCGGCTTCGCCTCCGTCCACCGTCGAGCTCGTTCCACGGATTCCTCGAAGCCGAGGCCGAGGTCATCGCATCCCTCCCGGCGAGTCCCTACTGGCGCCTCACCGTCGGAACTTCGTCGGTGCGTCCGGTCCGGCTACGCGGTCTGATCGATGCCGGCGGCGTCGAGAGGGTCGGGGCACCGTTCAGCGGCTTCGCGGCTCCGACCACGGGGGAGGCCACGCTGCGTCCCTCGAGACCGTGGAGCGTCAACCTTGCGCTGCTTGCCGCAGCACTGGCGTGGACTGGTGCGCTTCTCGTCATCGTGATCGATCGTCACCGTCGCCAACGGCTAGTGGCGCATCGGCCCGGCCTTCTCCCCGACGTGGACCCCACGGGGGACACCTACGGCGACTTCGACGCGTTGGCGTTGGCCTTCGTCGACGACGAGTTCGCTGACGACGACTTCGTCCACGTCCGCTCCACCGTCACGCCCACTGCGGCGACGTCGTCGTCAGGATTGTCCGACGAGCACGACGATTTGCCCGCCGATGGCTCTCTTGCCGACGAACTCTGGAGCCGGTTCTCCTCTCGACGCGCTGACGCCGACCGGCAAGGCGTCGATGCCGACCAGGATCCGCCCGATCGTCCGATCGCAGCCCGAGGCCCCGGGAACAGAAGGCGCCGGCAGTGAAGACCCTTGTCGCCCGCTGGCGCCGACCGATCGCGATCGCCGGATTGGCGGCCGTCCTCGCCGGGCCGGTCGCCGTGGACCGACTCGTCGACCGGCCCGACGATGCCCCGCCCGCTCGCATCGCATCGGTGAACCCCGCGGCCACCCCCCTCGGGTCAGGTGCTTCGACCTGGTTCTGTGCATCCGGACGGACCACCGCGGAGAACCTGCCTGATCTGACGGTGACGATCGCCAACCTCAACGACATCGAGGTTCCCGGTCGGATCACCTGGTACTCGGAGGAGATCGGTCGCGAGCCGATCGTCGAGCCCCTTCTCGCCGGCGGGAACAGCAGGGTCGATGTGGCGGCACCGCCGTCCGTCGCCGGCGGTGCGATCGCCGCCCTCGTGGAATTCGATGCCGGCGGGGTGGCGGCCGAGCACCGGATCAGCGGCCCCTACGGAGGGGCAAGCGCGCTGTGCACGTCGGACGCCGGCGCTCGTTGGATCACCGCCGACGGCGCGACGACGATCGACGCGACCACCACGCTCTCGGTGTTCAACCCCTTCCCCGAGGACGCTCTTCTCGATGTCCGCTTCGTGACGGAGCGCGGCGCGGCGCTTCCCGCGGCACTGCAAGGGATCTCCATCGCCGCCCAGAGCGTCCAGCAGATCGATGTCGGCGCGTTCGTTCGTCGTCGGAAACGTGTGGCCGCGATCGTACGTGCACGTATTGGTCGCGTTGTTGTCGAACGCATCACCGCATTCGACGGGTCCGGCACCGAAAAGGGTGTCACCATCAGTCCGGCCACCGGTGCTGCCAACCCGACCTGGTACTTCGCCTCCGGTCGCACCTCGTCCGTTCTGAAGGAGCGCTATGCGCTGTTCAACCCGACACGTCAAACGGTCACCGCCGTGATCGACGTGCTGATCGACGGCGTCGCCGGCGTGGAGCCGTTCGAAATCGACATCCCGCCCATGGACGTGGCTGAGCTCATTCCCGGGTCGGAGTCGAGGATCGCCCGAAACACCGGCTACAGCGTTGTGGTAACGACCGACGATGGCACGGACATCGTGGTCGAACGTAGCGTCGACGCTCGTGGCAAGTTCCGTCGAGGGTTCGCATCCTCGCCCGGTGTCGCCGCTCCGGCGGAGACGTGGATCCTTCCCGACGGCGAGTCATCGGCAACACGATCGGACACGCTCTCGTTGCTGAACCCGACCGATACGAATGCGGTGGTCTCGCTGCGGACGCTGGGGCCGGACGGAACGACACCGGTTTCGACCACGCGGAACTTCGTCGTCGGTCCGTCGTCACGTCTCGATCTACGCCTAGGCGACTACGTCGCTGTCACCGGCCGCTCATTGGTCGTCTCGTCGCCCGGCACGCCGATCATCGTCGAACGGTCGATCCAGTTGATCGACCGGCCCGGCGACCGACCCTTCGTGGACCCGCTCCCGACCGAGGACAGCCTCAGCGACACGTCGGACACGGGAGTGTCGGGCACGCTTCCGCCGAATCCGCCCGACTCCCTCGCGCTGGTTTCCCCCACACCGACGACCACGCGAGCAGTGGCGGCGTCGGCTCCCGCGAGCACGACATCGCTGACCGTTCCCGCCAACTCGACCGCGACGACGGTGGCCTCGTCGACGGCCGTGACCACGACGTCGACCTCCACGTCGACCACGACCGGGCCGACGGTCCCGGAAACCCGGTCTCGTGCGGCCTCGCCCCGGATCGGGACCGCGAAACTTGGCACGTCCGTGGGCGGGGCGATCCCGCTTCGCTGAGCGATGGCCGCCCGACCGACCGGCGAAGGCTAGGCCGATGGAGCGGCGCCGGGACCGGCTGGCGGCTTCTCCGAAACCGCCGGCGTCCCGCCGGTGACAATCCGCCGAACGCGTTCACCGCTCATGGTCTCGTGCTCACCGAGCTGACGCGCAACGGAGTCGAGCGCCCTCCGATGCTGGGAAAGCAGCGCGGCGGCTCGCTGTTCCTGCTCTTCGAGAATCGCCCGTATCTCCTCGTCGACGAGTCGTGCCGTCGCCTCCGACTCGTCTCGGCTCCGCGAGATCTGTTCCCCGAGGAATACGTGCTCGTCGGGTCGCCACGCCATGGGTCCAATGCGTTTGCTCATGCCCCACTCGCGAACCATTCGACGGGCAAGAGCGGTCGCTCGGCTGAGGTCGTCGGCGGCGCCGGTGCTGATCTGTCCGAACACGAGTTGTTCGGCGCAACGGCCGCCGAACGCCAGGCAGATCTGATCGAGCACCTCGGTTCGGCGCATGAGATGGCGATCCGCGGGGAGTGACATCGTGAGACCGAGCGCGGCACCGTGCGCCACGATCGTCACCTTGTGCAGCGGTCCCGTCGATTTCAACAGGACAGCGAGGACGGCATGCCCACTTTCGTGTGTCGCCGTGATCCGCCGTTCATCGTCGGAAAGCACGAACGACGGACGTTCGACTCCGAGGATGACCCGATCGCGGGCGATGTCGAGATCGCGCGCCGTGACCTCGGTGGAGGAGCGGCGCACAGCGGAGAGCGCCGCCTCGTTCAGGAGGTTGGCGAGGTCGGCCCCGCTCATGCCCGGTGTCGTCCTTGCGAGATCGTCGAGGTCGACATCGGAGCGGAGGGAAAGGCGATTTGTATGCACACGAAGGATCTCGAGTCGCTCGTCGCGATCGGGGAGCGGCACGTCGATGTGGCGGTCGAAACGGCCCGGACGAAGGAGCGCGGCGTCGAGCACGTCCGGTCGGTTCGTTGCGCCGAGGACCACGATTCCCGTGGAAGCGGTGAATCCGTCGAGCTCGGCAAGCAGCTGGTTCAGCGTCTGTTCGCGTTCATCGTGGCCGCCGCCGATGCCTGCGCCGCGCTTGCGTCCCACCGAATCGATCTCATCGATGAAGACGATGCACGGTGCCGAACGTCGCGCATCGGCGAACAGGTCACGCACCCTCGCCGCCCCGACGCCAACGTACATCTCCATGAAGTCCGAACCGGAGATGGACAGGAACGGGACGTTCGCTTCTCCCGCAACGGCTCGCGCCAGAAGCGTCTTGCCAGTGCCCGGCGAACCGATCAGGAGCACGCCCTTTGGCAGCCGTGCGCCGATCGCCCGGTAGCGCTCCGGGGAGCGGAGCACGTCGACGATCTCGCGGAGCTCCGCCTTGACCCCCTCAGCCCCGGCCACGTCGGCAAAAGTGATCGACGACGCCCCACCGCTCGTGCCATCGCCGAGCCTTGCCGGCGACCTCGTCATCGCCGACTTCGCCGCGTCGGAGGGGCGTCGGCGAACGAGCAGCGCCACGGCGATCAGAACGATGACCAGTGACGCGATGATCGGCCCCCATTGGTCGATCGAGTTGGACGGCGTCGCCCGGAAGCGCAGCTCGGTGGCGGCTGCGAGCGCGCGCCGCTCATCGGGCGAGAGGGACGAGGGGCCGGTGGTGCGGAACGCGGTGCCGTCGACGAGCACTCCGGTGACGACGCCCGTGTCGTTCGTGAAGACGGCGGACCCGACCTGACCGCCAGACGCCCTCTCGACGAATGTGGTCCACGGGAACGTGTCGTCGGGGGTGTCGCCGACCCGCGGGAGGAGTACGGCACCGATCACGAGCGTGGTGGCGACGATGAGGAGCCAGATCGGCGGCCGACGCCGCCACCACGGAACGTTCCGGCGGCGGGCGGCGTTGGCGGCGGTCTGGAGCCGGCTTGTCGCCAGACGCTCCCGCAGGGACCCGGCCGAGGGTCGCGGGGGTACCGGGCGCGGAGAAAAGCGACCCTCGGGCTCGGACGCACTGGCGCGGGCCGGGGCGGGAATCGGGGTGAGCGGGTTGGTCGAGCGGGGATCGTCGTTCGCCACCACGTAGCACCCTAGGAGTCAGCGGAGGGTATCTGGGACAGCGCGCCGACTTGGCGACCGAGCATCCGTCGTCGGAGCGACGCTCATCGTTACCGTGAACGGCATGCCGATCGATGACGCTGCAACTCGTACCCTCCGCGCCGCAGGCATAGGCCTTGGGCCGCGTAACGAGCGACTGGCCACCGCAGCCGGGCGCCATCCCGCTCGGGAGGTCGGGTCGTATCGGCTCGGCTTCAGTCCATCGATGCGTCCCGTGTCCGTTCCGCGTCCGGCGAATGACCCCGAGCACCGCTTCTGCGCCCGGCCGACGTGTAGCCGACACGCGGTTGCGACCATGTCGTACAACCAGGCCAGCCGGGTGGTCTTTCTCGGGCCGCTCAGCGCCGAACGGGATCCATCGCTGTATGACCTGTGCCGATTCCACGTCGACCGGCTCACCCCGCCGACGGGTTGGACGGTCGACCGCGCCCGTCCGTCGGTCGTCGGCGAGGTCGGCGGCGAAGCCGAGGGTGACGGAGGGGCCACACTGGGGTCGTGGTCGACGAACCTGCACGGGATGAGCGCGGAACTCACCTCCGCTCGTTGAACGACGCATCACCAGCGGTGAGTGAGTGGTCGGAGGGTCGTGACCGCGGAGAGCTCGGCCTGCTGCTGCTGTTCCAGTTCGGGGCGTTCGTGGCGGTCGCTTTCGCCACGTTGCCGTTCCTCACCGACGAAGGCAAACTCCGGCCGGGTCTCGCGCCGATCCTCGCCGCCCTCTGTTCGGCATGGCCCGTGCTCTTCGCCGGTGTCCTGGCCGTTTCCCGCCGACGCCACCGGCCGTGGCGGCTCGTGGTCGGCGCTACGACCGTGCGGGCAGGCGACCTGGCCGCCCTCGTTGTCGGGGTCGGGCTCCAGTTCGCCGTCGGCGTGGTGTATTACCTCGCCGGTGCCGATGACGACCGGGTGTCGGGGCCCGCTCGTGAACTGACCGATCGGACCGGCGGCCTCGGTCTCGGATTTGCCGTCCTCGCCGTCTTCGTCGTCATCGGCGCCCCCGTGTTCGAGGAGCTCTTCTATCGAGGTGCGGTGCTCAACGGCGTCCGCCGCGCCCTGGGACCGGGGGACGCGCCGTTGCGATTGGACCGACCGACCGTCGTGGCAATCGCCGTCAGCTCGATCTGGTTCGGGGTGATTCACGGGCAATTGCTTCAGTTACCCGCGCTGATTGCCGTTGGAGTGTTCTGTTCGGTGGCGCGAGTGCGGACGGGGCGCCTCTCCACGGCGATCCTCCTGCATGCCGGCTTCAATCTGACGACGATCGTCGCCTTGGGGATGCAGCTCGCCGACAGATAGGTCACTCGGCGCACCCGGGTGGTGCGAAGGGACCAAAAAGGTGAACCCGCGCTCAAGTGTGCAGCGCCTCGTGCCGATGGATTTGGACGCCATCGGTGAAACGTCGTTTGGACGGATCTTCGGCCGGCGGACCTCATCACTCGCCCCTGCCGCCACGCCGGGCCTGTCCAAGGAACCACACAATGACCTGCCCGCTCTGCAACATCGCCAACCTCGTCACGATCGCCATGACCGTGAACCAGCGTCAGCTCACGCTGCACTCCTGTAGCCGCTGCGAAACCCGCTGGTGGAAGGCTGACGGCGATCAGGTCGGCTTGACCGACGTGCTCCAAGCGGCGCGCAAGACCGCCTGAGCCAGGCGCCTCGGTGACCCGCGCGGTGCGCCGCGTGACGTCGGTCGCGCCCTCCGCGTCTCGTCCGACCTAACCTGTTCGGCGGAGTTCTCCATGGCCGACCGACACCCTCGCACCCCTGCCGTCGAGGGGCCACAGCCCGAGGGCGACGGTGCGTCGGGTACTGGTCGTCGACCGCGAGTTCTCCTCACCACGGAAGGGACCTACCCGTTCGCCCATGGTGGCGTGAGCACCTGGTGCGACATCGTCGTCAACGGCGTGTCGGGCGCCGACTGGGACGTGTTTGCGATCACCGCGGGCGGGATCAAGCGGCCCCTCGTCTTCGAACTTCCGGCCAACGCCCGGCTGGCGGGGCACATCGATCTCTGGTCCGAACGGGTTACGGCTCGCCGACCGGGGCGACGGTCGAACCTCCGAACCGGCCTCGCCGCAGAGCTCGTGCACGGTCTGCTCGGGTGGGATGGCGACCCGCAGTCGGTCATCGACGGTCTCGTGTGGTGCAGGAACAACCCGGAGAAGATCCGAGCTGCGCTTCGCCACCCGGACGCCTGGGCGGCGTTCCGGATGGTGCTCCGTGACGTTCTCCGGGCCGATCACGGTGACCGGGTCGCTCCGGTGCTCGACGAGCAACACGTGTGCGATCTGTTTCAGACCCTCTGTTGGATTGCGCAGGCGGCCTCGGCACCGACGCCGACCGGGCCGGATGCCCCGGACCTCATCATCGTGACAGCTGCTGGTTGGGCGGGAATCCCCGCCGTCGTGCACCATGCGATGCACGGCACCCCCGTGGCGCTCTCCGAGCACGGTGTCTACGTCCGGGAGGCCTACCTGGCGGCGATCCGCGATGGGGAGTCCTCGGGGGAACGCTGGGTCCACACTCGACTCGCCCGTGGGCTCGCTCGCCTCACCTACGCGGTGGCTGCCATCGTCGCGCCGGTGACGAGCGCGAACGCCGCGTGGGAACGAGCGCTCGGTGCCGACCCGGACCGCATCCGAACCATCCACAACGGTGTTCTCGTGCCCTCGAAGGTTGCGCCGCTACCGATCGAGCCGGTCGTCGTCACCGTGGGGCGGATCGATCCGCTGAAGGACGTGAAGACGCTTCTCCGGGCGGCTGCGTCCGTGGTCGAACGGATGCCCAACGTGCGCTTCGACCATTACGGGCCCGTGCCGGAGGGCAACGAGCGCTATGCCGCCGAGTGCCTGGCGCTGCACCTCGACCTCGGGCTTCGTGACCGTTTCCGCTTTCTCGGCCCCACCGACGATCCGTACGCAGCGCTCGAGACGGCCTCGCTCTCCGTGCTGTCGAGCATTTCCGAAGGATTCCCGATCTCCGTCCTCGAGGCCATGGCGGCCGGTCGACCCGTGGTCGCCACGGCCGTCGGCGGTGTTCCCGAAGCGCTGAGCGGTTGCGGATTCACGGTCCGCCCCGGCGATTACGAGGCGCTCGCAACCGGTGTCGTTCGCCTTCTCGAAGACCCCGTGCTCGCCGCGTCGCTCGGTGTCCGGAGTCGCCAGCGCGTCATGCACGCGTTCGGGCAGGAGGGCTGCCTCGCCGCGTACGCCGATCTGATCGGGGAGTTGACGGGGATGCGACCCGTCGTCACGGCGCCGGAGAGCGGAATGGACGACCAGTTCAGCGAGCTCGATGTCATGGAGAAGTTGGAGCCAGAACACCCACGCAGCGGTCCACAAGCCGCTCCCTTGGCTCGTCCGGCGAGGGACCCGTCATGAGTCAGCCCGTCGTCCCGACCCTCGGTTGGGACTTCGCCGACCGCCACCTCGAGCGTCCCACCCAGGACCCACTCGAGGCGGCCGTCGTGTTGGAGGCATGGGGCGGGGTCGCGCCGGGAGAGGCATTCGGACTGACGGCGGCGGATCGCCCGCCCCGGGAAGCAGCCTTCCGGCCCCGGGTGGTCCGCTCCGATCCGCTCGATCCGTCGTTGGCACTCGGTGACCTCGGTTTCGTCGCCGGCGTTCTCGGTATGGGGTTCTACCTCTCGACGCTCACCGCCGATCTCGGTGCACGATCGGTCGATATGGCCTGGCGCCTCGCGCTGCCACTGTCGCTGGCGATCCAATGGGCGATCCGTCGGCGCTACCTGAGCGGAAGCGACGGACTCGGGCGGTTGCGCAACGACCCCCGGGTGCTGGGCGTCCTCGGTGCGGCGATGGCTGTGTGCCTGCCCTTGCGGCCCGGAGGGTGGCTCGCAGCATGCCTCGTCGGTATCTGGGTCGGAGGATTCGTGATCACCCGTCTCGGCTGGGGGTTGGTCTTCGGCGTTGCGTTGCTGGCGGGTGCGGGCGTCCTCGGGGTCGGCGTCAGCCCTCGATTGGTGCTCCCTTTGCTCACGGTGTTGACGCTCGTGACTGCCTCGCTGGGCGTCCGGCGACATCGTCCATCTGAACGACTGCCGGGAGGCAAGGATCGAGCCTTCGCGGCGGGATTGATCGGTGCAGGGGTGGGCGGGGTCCTGGTGCTCGAGCCCCGATTCCTGTGGGATGGCCGGGCGGCACTCGTGGCGATCACCGTCGTCCCGGCGCTGCTCGGCAGCGTGTGGGGCGGCTGGCACATGGGCAAGCTGTGGAAGGTCCTTCCCGAGGCGCTCGTCCGGCAACCCTTCGCGACGCCGGGTGGAGCCTCCATCAGTGTCGTCCGCTCGCTTCTTGCCGGCGCCTTGGCGCGAGTAGTTCTCGGGGCATCCGTCGGTTCGGTCCCGATCCTGGCGTGGGCGGCAGACGGGGCCGGACCCGTCGACGACGTGTGGGCGCTGCTCGTCGCCCACCTCTGCCTCGGCGTTGCCGGTTTGGCCGTCTCGTTGCTCGAAGCGTTCGACCGGTGGGGCACTGCGCTCGTCGCCGTCGCCGCCGGTTGTCTGGCTTGTGTGGCCGTGAATCTTCTCGACCCGTCGCATGATCTCGTCCCCGGCTCGCGCATCGGGATCGGCGCGGTCGTGGTGATCGTGATGAGTGGGCCGGCTCTGCTCCAGCTGGTCACGAACCCCGCGCGAACCCTCGCCGCCCGGGTCTGAGTCGCGGTTGAATTCACTGTTCGGGTGCCGTCTGGGGAGCCGGACGAATGGGAATGAACGCGATCCGTGGTTGACGAACGGCCTAGCGACCGCGAAGGGCAATTGTGACGGTTTCGTGACGAAAATTGTCCACATCCACTTGCCTTCGTCACAATTGGTCCGTATCGTGTCTGGGCAAGCGGTCAATCCCGACCTGCTTGCTCATCGAACCCACACCAGTCGCTCCGGTTTCCGGACCCGCTGATGCGGAGGAGATGTGTTCCCTGTTCACCTCCAAGGAGTGCACATGATCAAGCGGATTTCCCGCTCGGCACTTGCCCTGGTCGCCGCCGGTCTGCTCGTCAGCCCGTTCGTCGCCCAGACCGCAAATGCGCAGACCATCACCATCAACCCCGGTCAGATCTCGGCCACGGCCAAGTTCAACCCGGCCACCCCGCCGGCAGGCGTGACCGGCGTTTCGGTCACCTACAACTGCAAGAACTACTTCACCGGCGCTCTCGTCAACCAGCCCGGTGGTTCCCTTGGCGTCGCCTCCCCCGGCCCGATTGCTCCCGCAACGGTGGGGACGCTGTTCGGTAACGCCACGATGACCCCGACCTCGGGTGCCTTCATCACCAACATCGGCCTGCAGGCCCAGACCACGACCGGCCTCACCGGCACCTCGTGTGTCATCCAGGCGACGATGCAAGGCACTGCCAACGTCGGCACGCCGGCCATCACGATCAACGTTGGCGGCACGGACCGCACCACGACCGCTGGCACGGCCACGAACGCTGCCGGCACTGCCGGTGCGGTCACCGCCACGACCGCTGAGCTTCCGGTCTTCACGTCGACCGACGTCGTCATCACCGTCACCTTCCCGACGGTCAGCGTCCGCAAGGTCGTTCTCGGCGACGAGGCCACCGCTGGTGCCGCCTACCCGATGACGATCAACTGCTACAACCAGCGCGGCGCGTTCCTCGCTACGGTTGCGGGCACCTATGCCCTGGGCGATCTCGTCGTCTCGGGCGCCGGTTCGTTCATCACCGTGTTCACCGACCCGGATGCCTTCGGTTCGCCGACGGTTCGCTGGTACATCTACGACGCCCTGTCGACCAGCACCCCGGTCCCGGCCGGCGTGGCTACCTTCGGCGGCACGACCAACGCTGTTCTCGGTCTCGCCGGGACCATCTCCGGCCTGAGCGCTCCGCGCCTCGCTGCGGTGCTTGCCGCTGCGAACGCCGCCAGGGTCCAGATCCCGGTTGCTCCGAACACCGCCGCTGGCTTCACCGGTGCGTTCACCCTCGTCGGTGGCGCTGCAACCCGTGTCTTCACCAACAACGAGTTCCCCGGCCTGAACGGCGGCGGCGTGTGTGAGGTCACCGAGACCAACTCCCTCGGGATGCCGGTCACGCTGTACTCGTCC
>JANOJN010000151.1:0-9853 GCA_031418775.1 Acidimicrobiia bacterium | reverse complement strand
CATGCGCGCGCTCCGTCTCCATGAACTCGGTGAACCCGTCGACGTCCTCCGGATCGAGGAACTGCCGACGCCGGTCCCCGGACCCGGCGAGGTGCGGGTCGACGTCGCTGCTGCTGCGCTGAACTTCCCCGACGTTCTGCTGTGCCGCGGCCTCTATCAAGAGAAGCCGCCACTGCCGTTCACGCCAGGTGTCGAGATGTCGGGCGTCGTGTCGGCGATCGGGGAAGGCGTCACTCGCTTCGCCGTGGGTGACCGCGTGCTCGGAAGCCCGAGCTTCGTCAACGGTGGTTTGACCGAGCAGACCATCGCACACGAGCGGGGACTCGCCAAGCTCGTCGACACGATGGACTTCGACGCTGCAGCGGCGCTGCGCATCACCTATCACACGGGCCACGTCGCCTTCCATCGCCGGGCCAACCTGCAGCGGGGCGAGACCGTCCTCGTGCACGCCGGCGCCGGGGGAGTGGGGAGCGCAGCGATCCAACTCGCCAAGGCCCATGGCTGCACGGTCATCGCCACCGCGGGCGGACCGGACAAGGTCGAGGTGTGTCGCCAATTGGGCGCCGACCTGGCCATCGACTACCGAGCCAATGATTTCGTCGACGCCGTCAAGGAGTTCACCGGTGGTCGCGGCGCCGACGTGATCTACGACCCGGTCGGCGGGGACACCTACGACCGCAGCACCAAGGTGATCGCCTGGGAGGGTCGCATCCTCATCATCGGCTTCACCAGCGGCCGCATGGCCGAGGCCAAGACCAACCACATTCTCATCAAGAACTACTCGGTGGTCGGCGTCCACTGGGGCGCGTACACCCGTCATGAACCGCAGATCAATGACGTCATCCACGACGACCTGATGGCCTTGCACGCGGCGGGGAAGATCGACCCACTGGTGAGCGAACGGGTCGGCCTCGCCGATGCCGCCGACGCGCTTGCCCGTCTCGGGGACCGGGGAACGTTCGGCAAGATCGTTGTGCATCCGAGCGAATGACCGGCCCGGCGGCTGATCAGGCGTCGGCAACGCCGCGGATCAGCGTCTTCACTCTCTTTCCCGACCTGATCGAGGCTCATGCCTCGACGAGCCTGCTCGGGCGGGCGCGCTCTTCGGGGGTGCTCGAGGTGCGCGCCCATGATCTCCGGCGATTCGGCGTCGGTGTGCATCAGGCCGTCGACGACGCGCCGTTCGGCGGTGGTGCGGGCATGGTCCTCGCCCCCGGGCCGGTGTTCGACGCGGTCGAGACGGCAATCGCCGAAGGCGCTGCCTCCCGACCGGTCCTCCTGCTGGGTCCCGGCGGTCGGAAGCTGACCCAATCGGTGGCCCGGGAACTCGCCCAACTCCTGGCGGCCCAGGGGGGCTTCTCGCTGGTGTGTGGCCGCTACGAGGGATTCGACCAGCGAATCCACGACCACCTGGCCGACGGTGAACTCTCCGTCGGCGACGTGGTGCTCGGCGGCGGCGAGGTGGCTGCCATGGCGGTCGCGGAGGCCGTAGGGCGGCTGGTGCCTGGCGTCATGGGCAACGCGGACTCGAGCGTCGTCGAGAGCTTCTCCGACGGTCTACTGGAGCACCCGCAGTACACCCGGCCCGCCCAGTTCCGTGGCTGGGAGGTCCCCGAGGTGCTCCGATCGGGGGACCACGCCAAGGTGGATCGTTGGCGCCATGTGCAGGCGATCCTTCGTACCGCCCGTGATCGGCCCGACCTCTACGCTGCCCGGGGTGGTCTGACGGCCGTCGAGCAGAAGTGGTTTCGAGAGTTCGGCCTCACGGCTCCGGAGTCTCCACCGACCGAGTAACCTTGCTCGGCCTCAAGAAATCGACACCGGTATCGTGCGGACGCCGTCCGCCAGCGAAGCCCGGTAAGCCCCGGAGTATCGACATGCAACTGACCGACTTCATCGACAAGGCCGGCCTCAAGGCCGACGTTCCGGACTTCCAGGCCGGTGACCTCGTGAAGGTGCATGTGCGCGTCGTCGAAGGCAACAAAGAGCGCGTCCAGATCTTCCAGGGCCACGTCATCGGCCGCTCGGGCGACGGGATCCGCGAGACCTTCAAGGTCCGCAAGGTCAGCTACGGCGTGGGCGTCGAGCGCACCTTCCCCGTGCATGCACCCACGATCGCCATGATCGAGGTCGTCACCAAGGGCGATGTCCGCCGCGCCAAGCTGTACTACCTCCGTGACCTGCAGGGCAAGGCCGCGAAGATCAAGGAGAAGCGGGTCAGCCGCTGAGTTCGCTGGACGAGTCGCAGCCGCCGGTCACCGGCGAACCACCGTCCCCGCCGGTTCCTCCGGCTTCGGCGGAAGTTCCCCATGTCGCACCAGCGGAGTCTTCGGTGCGGCGATTTGTCCCCACGGCCCGCGACGTCCGTGAATATGCGATCCTCGCCGTCGTCGCCATCATCTTGGCGTCCCTGATCCGGGCGTTCGTGGGTCTGGCGTTCTACATTCCGTCGCCATCAATGGTGCCGACGCTGAAGATCAACGACCGTGTGCTCGTCTCGAGGGTGACCTACCGCCTGCGTGACCCGCGGCGCAGCGACATCATCGTGTTCGACAACCCCGACTACAACGGTCCGAAAACGAGTGCGTTCGCCCGTCCACTCCAATCGGTGTTCGAACTCGTCGGCGCGCGCCAGCGCAAGGATCGGCATTTCATCAAGCGCGTGATCGGGCTGCCCGGCGAGACCGTCGAGATCAAGGACGGTTCCGTCTGGATCAACGACAAACGTCTCGCCGAGCCGTGGCTCCCCAAGGGCGTCACGACCGAGTGGCCAGAGGGCGAGAAGCTCACGGTGCCGAAGAACTCGTATTGGGTGATGGGCGACAACCGTGACGATTCGAAGGACAGCCGCTACTTCGACACGACCCATTTCATCAAGCGGCCGGCGATCGTGGGTCCCGCGGTGCTGCGCGTGTGGCCGCCCAGTCGTTTCGGCCATCCGTAACGGGATGGATTCGCATGAGCGCTGAGGATCTCGAACGGTACGAGTCGGAACTCGAACTCCAGCTTTTCCGGGAGTACAAGGACGTCGTCAAGACCTACACGAACATCGTGGAGACCGAGCGCCGCTTCTATCTGGCGAACGGTGTCAAGGTCGAACCGCGTACCGATGGGTCCGGTCGGAGCTGGTTCGAGCTCGAACTGACCGATGCGTGGGTGTGGGACATCTATAGGCCGGGTCCGGCCCGCTTCGTCGCGAAGGTACGTGTACTTACTTTTCGCGATGTGAACATCGAGACTCTCTCGCCTTCTGAGGACTGATGGCGAAGACTCCCCGAGCTGCCGATCTCGGCGCCCAGGCGGAGTCGGCCATCGCCGCCTGGTACGAAGCGCAGGGCTACGAGCTCCTTGCCCGGAATTGGCGGACCAAAGAGGGTGAACTTGACGTTGTCGTGCGGTCAGCCGAAGTGGTCGTCGTCGTCGAAGTGAAGGCCCGCTCCTCGGCCCGTTTCGGCACCGGGCTCGACGCGATCACGCCGGTGAAGCTTGGGCGGCTCTTCCGTCTCGGACGATCGTTCCTCCATGCGCACGGGCTCCACGACATGACCCTGCGCATAGATGTGGCCTCGTGGGTCGACGGCACGTGGGACGTCGTGCACGACGTACGACCCTGATCGCGCCCCCGCTTCGACGTGCGCGGCATCAGCTGCGGTTCACGCGCCGCCGCTGCACCTGCTCCCAGCAGGGAGCGTGGAAGTGGCGACGGACCTCGGGGTTCGGGCGCGGCACCACGACGATGTTCGCGGTGCCCTTGGTGATCGTCTGATTGCACGACGGGCATTGGTAGGCCTTGGTCGCCTGGAACGGCTGGAGCACCCGCACGTCGAGATCGGCGTCGGCCCACGACCCGATGCCCGGGATCAGGTAGGCGGTTTCCCGTCCGGGGTCGTCCTCGGCGGGTTGCATCCACGACGGAGGTGACCAACCGAGCGGTTCTCTAGCCCGTCGCTTTCCCACGACGGTCAGCCGAGCAAGGCCCAGAGCAGGAGCCCTGCCGTGGCCGTCAGGGTGATGATGACAAGGCCGACATCGAGTGGCCGCGGTCGAAACTTGCGGTGCGGATTGAGGCCCATGACTCCAGTCTCGCCGCGCGCTGTGGGGGTCGCGGCGTTCCGGCGCGGATCGGACACGCCTGTCACACCAGCCTGAGTAGGTTGCCCGCAGCTTCGGAGCCGGCCTCGCGGCGCTCCCGTTCAGGAGGGGTCCCGTCGACATGCGCGGGGAGAGGCAACCGATGAACAACGAACCGTTCGAATCCGATGCAGCCGCCGAGGGCGAAGGTGGTGAAACGGAACCCTCCACCCCGACCGCGGGTCCGGTCGTCACAGCCGGCGGCCGGCTCGCCAGCGTGCTCTCTGCGCAACTCATCGGCATCAGCGGGCTCGCCGTCGTCGTCGAGGTCCATGCCAGTGATGGCGTCCCCTCCTTCACCATCGTCGGGCAGCCCGACGGGGCGTGTCGGGAAGCCCGTGACCGCGTCCGGGCTGCGCTTCTCATGAGCGGGTTTGCCTGGCCGCAGCGGCGCCTCACGGTGAACCTCGCGCCGGCCACGATGCGAAAGGTCGGAGCCGGACTCGATCTTGCGATCGCGGTCGCCGTCTTGGTCGCTGACGGGCAGCTGCCGTCCGATCGCGTCCGGGGACGGGCGTTTGTCGGCGAACTGGGGCTCGACGGCACGGTTCGGCGCATTCCGGGAATCGTCTCGCTGGTCGATGATCTGCTGCATGACGATCCACACGTTGAACTTGTCATTCCGGCGTCGACGGTTCGCGAAGCGCTTCTCCTTGGTCGGGGGAACCTTCGGTCTGCCTCGACCCTCGGTGGCGTAGTCGGCTGCCTGCAAGGGCTCGACCCGTGGCCCGAACCACCTGACCCCTCCGACGACCGGGCCGCCGATCTCCCCGCCGGTGACCTGGCCGATGTGCGTGGCCAGCCGCTCGCCCGTCTCGGCCTCGAGGTCGCCGCCGCGGGAGGGCACCACCTGTTGCTCGCAGGCCCGCCGGGGTCGGGCAAGAGCATGCTTGCGTCCCGCCTCGTTTCGGTTCTTCCTGACCTTTCCCACGAGGAATCCGTCGAAGTGCTCCGCGTGCACTCCGCGGCTGGTCTTGCTGTCCACGCCGATCGTCTTTCGTCGCGGCCGCCGTTCCGCTCGCCGCATCACACCGCGTCCGCTGTCGCGCTGCTGGGCGGGGGCTCCACCGCGATCCGGCCGGGTGAGATCTCGTGCGCCCATCGAGGCGTGTTGTTCCTCGACGAGTTGGGCGAGTTCTCGCCGTTCGTGCTCGATGCCCTCCGTCAGCCGCTGGAAGACGGCTCGATCCGAATCTCCCGCGCCGCGCTGTCGGTCACGCTTCCGGCCCTGCCCCTCGTCGTGGCGGCAACGAATCCGTGCCCATGTGGCTGGTGGGGCGTGCCTACCGGGGAGGTCGCGGGTTCGCCGTCGTGTCGCTGCTCGGACGCATCACGGGCCCGCTACGTCAGGCGGCTGGCCGGGCCACTCCTCGATCGGTTCGACATCCGGGTTCTCGTGACGCCGCCCGATCCCGACGACCTGCTCTCGAACGCACCGGGCGAGGCCTCTCCCGTCGTGGCGGCACGCGTGCTCGCAGCCCGCACGCTCGCCCGACAACGCGGCGTCTTCGGCAATGCCGCCCTGCGAGGTGACGACCTCCGTCGGTGGGTGCCGATGACGGCCGCCGCGAGAAAGCTCGTCGAGACCCGGTTGCGAAGCGGTTCTCTCACCGCACGTGGCCTCGACCGGGTTCGGCGTGTCGCTCGTACGCTGGCCGATCTCCGCGGCGACGACATCGAGTCGGTTCTCGACGCCGACGTCATCGCCTTGGCTCTCGAACTCCGTCGGCCCGTCCTGCCCGACGCGGTGAACGGCGCCGCAGCATGATGGCGTCCTGGCACGACGCAGCCCCGAATGCCGTCCGCCGGCGCCGCGAGGCGCTCGTCGAAGTCTTCGTGTCGTCCCCGGGGCTCGGCGCGTCACGGCTTCGATCCGTGCAGCGGCATTCCGATCTCGGCCTGGGTGAGACCCTCGAGCGCCTGTCCGTTGGCGACGCCACTCCCTTTCCCTCGCCCCGGCGCCGCGGCGAGGGATGGGACCAACTCGCGGCCCGGTTCCACGATGTGTGCCGAAGCGGCGTCGGCGAGGCCGGGTGTCGCTGGTGGCTCGCCGGTGACCCCGGTTGGTCGAGCGTGTTCGGCACCGACGACGACCCGCCTGCTGCGTTGGCATATGCCGGGTCACTCGAGGCGCTCATGCAGCCGCGGGTCGCGATCGTCGGCACTCGTTCGGCCTCTGCTGCGGGCCTTGCCTTCGCCCGCGAACTCGGTGCGGCCATGTCGACCGCCGGAGTTGCCGTCGTCTCGGGGCTCGCCCGGGGGATCGACGGCGCCGCTCACCGGGGGACCCTTGGCTCAGACGGTGAAGGCCGGGCAATCGGCGTGCTCGGAACCGGTCTCGGTGTCGCTTATCCACGCGAGCACCGCGACTTGCAGGGCAGTGTCGCCGCCAACGGACTCCTGCTCACCGAATACGAAACGCAGCGAAGTCCTCGTCCGGAAGCCTTCCCACTGCGAAACCGCATTGTTGCCCAGGTGGCGCAGGTGGTTGTCGTCGTGGAGTCGGGTGAGAGCGGTGGGTCGCTCCTCACGGTGCACGAGGCCGCGATGCGGGGGCGGCCGATCCTTGCGGTTCCGAACAACCCGCTTCTGCGCTCGGCGGCCGGGTCGAACGGGCTCCTGCGTCGCGTTGAGGGCGCCGCGCCCCTTGCCGTGCCGTGCAACGGCCCGGCCGATGTCCTTGCGGTGCTCGACGTCGAATGGGTTCTCCATGCGCCCGACGACGACCCCCGGACGGAACCGGACCAACGGTCGCGGTCGGTCCTCGAGGCCCTGGGATGGGACGAGCGGACCACCTCCTGGTTGGCCGCATCAGTCGCAATGCCGCTCGGTGAGATGGCCCAGGTCCTGGCCTCACTCGAGGACGAGGGCTGGATCGTCCATCGCTCCGGTCGGTGGCATCGGCGGCCGCGATGAACGCGATTGCCGTCATTCCGGCGTGCGCGATCCGATCGGTGGCCCTGCTCCTCGCTGTGTGCTCGGTAACGTTGGCTCACCATGGGCTTCCCCGACGCTCCCGATCGAGCCGGGACGGCTCCCGGCTTGTCCGGCGAAGGGGCAGGGGACGACTGGGGCATCGAGCGTTTCGTGCGTTCGTTGGCGAACCTGTCCGAAGCGACGGCCCTCGCCTACCGCGACGACACGATTCGGTTCCGGGAGTGGTGCCTCGAGGAGGGGACGGCTGCTCCTCAGGCGATCCAGCGGCCCCTCGTCCGAGCATGGATGGCCGATCTGGCCCGCAGCGGGTTGACCGCCTCGAGCATGGCTCGGCGTCTGGCGGGGGTACGTCGCTACTTCGGGTACCTCCGTTCCTCGGGTTCGATCGACCACGACCCAACCGAACAGGTGAAGGCGCCGGCGAAAGCGTCACGGCTCCCGCGGGTGTTGACCCAGGGCGAGGTCACCGACCTTCTCGACCGGTCCGACGCCCGCGACCCTTGGGATCGCCAGGACCAGGCGATTCTGGAGCTGCTCTACAGCTCGGGACTCCGAGTAGCGGAGCTGTGCGGCCTCACCGACGGGGCGTGGGATCGCCGTCGCCAGGTGGTGACCATTCTCGGCAAGGGGAACAAGGAGCGGGTCGTCCCGATCGGCGAGCCGGCGGCTGCAGCCCTGTTGATCTGGGTCGACACGGTGCGCCCGGCGCTCATCGACGCGGCATCGACCACGTTTGTGAATCGACGTCTACGTCCCCTCGGACCGCGCGATGTCCGGCGGATCGTCGACCGCCGGGCCTCCCGTCCGACCCATCCCCACGCTCTC
This sequence comes from Acidimicrobiia bacterium, assembly GCA_031418775.1. GTDB lineage: Bacteria > Actinomycetota > Acidimicrobiia > Acidimicrobiales > JANYDT01 > JANLQX01. The sequence goes on along the minus strand of JANOJN010000151.1, from coordinate 1,960 downwards.
CGACACACGTTTGCCACCCACCTCCTCGACGGAGGGGCGGACCTCCGAGTGGTCCAGGAACTGCTTGGCCATGCCGATCTCGCGACGACCCAGCGTTACACGCACGTGAGCAAGGACCGGCTCCGTTCGGTGCACCAGGCGACGCACCCCCGCGCCGGGGCGGCGGTGTCGCCAACATCTGCGAAACTGCTTGGAGCGGATCCCGATTCGCACAGGTAACGGCCGCTAGCCTCCTGCGGTCAAGGTGTTCTGGGGAGCGAAGTGAGCGACGAGCAAGAAAAGAGCGAGGAACAGCGCTCGGTCGAAGCTCTTTGGCGCGACTTCAAGTCGATGGGAACCCAAGCGCTTCGCGACGGGCTGATCGTCCACTACGCCGCCCTGGTGAAGTACGTGGCGAACCGCGTTGCGGTCGGTCTGCCGTCGAACGTCGAACAGGCCGATCTGGTCTCCTACGGCTTCTTCGGCTTGATCGACGCGATCGAGAAATTCGAGATCGATCGCGGCATCAAGTTCGAGACCTATGCGATCCGGCGAATCCGCGGCGCCATCATCGACGAACTCCGCTCGATCGACTGGGTTCCGCGCTCGATCCGGTCCAAGGCCCGGGCCATCGAGAACGCGTTCGGCACGCTCGAAGCCGACCTCGGTCGAGCTCCGTCCGACGCAGAGATGGCAAAAGCGCTCGAAATGTCGGAGCACGAGCTCCAGCAGATCTTCACCCAAGTGTCGTTCGTCGGCTTGGTGGCACTCGACGACGTGTACAACCGTGGCGGCGAGCGGGGCGAGACCACCACACTCGCCGAAACCATCGCCGACAAGGGCGAAGGGCCGAGCGGACTCTACGAGGTGGAGGAGCTCCGTCAATCTTTGGCGTCGGCCATCAATCGGATGCCCGAGCGAGAGAAGGTCGTGCTCACGTTGTACTACTACGAGAACATGACCCTGGCCGAGATCGGCGAGGTCCTCGGGGTCACCGAGAGCCGGGTTTGCCAGATCCATACCCGGGCAGTGCTCCAGCTCCGCTCGAAGATGGGCGTCAACAGCATCTGAGTCGCCGGGTTGGCGCTTTCGTCCTCGCCGTGATCGCCGCGATCGTCCTGGTCGGATTGATCGGCCCGGCCGAACCTGCCCAGGCGGCCCCGCGACGACTGACGTCGCCCCGATCCGTCACTTCTCCGCCGCCGACCAGCGCATCACCCAGGCCGACGCCGACCAGCGCACTGCCTGAACCGACGTCGACTGCGGTGCCGACGACCGAGGTGACCGGCGCCTTTCCGCCAGAAGTCCTCGCCACCATGACGATCGCCGTGCCGGCGGCGATGCCCCAGCCGACGTATCCGCCGGTCACCGTGAAGCGCACGACGCCGGCGCGCGGTCCGATCGTCGACCCGTGGCGCCCGCCCTCGACGCCCTACGGGCCCGGCAATCGGGGCATCGACATCGGAACGGTTCCGGGCGCCGCGGTCGTGTCTCCAGCCGACGGGCTGATCACCTTCGCCGGGATGGTCGGAGACTCCCGCTTCGTCGTCGTCGAGAGCCCGGACGGGATACGGATCACGATTGGATTCCTGGCCTCGGTCAGCGTGCGCTCGGGGCAGACGGTGCGCCGGGGCCAGCCGATCGGGCGGGCCGGAACCTCGGTGCACATCGGCGCACGGGTCGGCGACGACTACCTCGACCCGACCCCGCTGTTCAGCGGAGGTCCGCCCCATGTCCGGCTGATCGCGGCCGGCGACCGGTCGCGGGAGAACTCGAACGGGTCAACCGGCTGACCGCACTATGCTTGACCCCTGCGCTTGACGGGTGTCGAGCGCCTTCACGCTGGTCCTCCGGTCGCCGCAAGGCGCTGTGCCGGCGAGAACGAACCCAACAGAACCGGAGGAGGAGAACATCATGAGCAACGCGACCCCGGTCGTGACCATGCGCCAGCTTCTCGAAGCTGGCGTCCATTTCGGTCACC
>JANOJN010000150.1:0-43173 GCA_031418775.1 Acidimicrobiia bacterium | reverse complement strand
CTTCGGAACCGAGCACGGACAAGACGTCGACCCGTTCGAAGGTGCCGACGCCATCGCCGAGGTGACCATGGTCAGTCAGCGCCTCGCCGGGGCCCCGATGGAGAACAACGGCATCCTCGCCGAGCCAGGAGAACGTCCGGGCACGTTGACGTGTTGGGTGTCGCATCAGGCCCCGCACGCGGCGCACGAAGCGCTCATTGCCATGCTGGGCATGGAGCACGGTGACATCCGCGTGGTGTGCCCGTGGGTCGGCGGAGGGTTCGGGCCCAAAGCCGCCATGTACGTGGAGTACATCGTGGCTGCCGCCGCCTGCCGAGCGCTCGGTGTGCCGGTGAAGTGGGCAGAGACACGCTCCGAAGACATGGTCTCGCTCGTGCACGGCCGCGACTTCGTCATGACGGCGAAGCTCGGCGTGACCAAAGACGGCAAGATCACTGGCCTCGAGGGCGATGTGACCGCCGCCGCGGGGGCGTACCCTGCCATCGGAGCGATCCTTCCGATGCTCACGCAGATGATGTCGGTCGGGGTGTACGACATCGAGAAGGTGAAGTTCGCCACCCGGACCGTGATCACGAACACCACCACCATCGGCGCCTACCGCGGTGCCGGACGACCGGAGGCGACACAGCTCATCGAGCGCGTTATCGACATCGCCGCCCACAAGATCGGCATGGATCCGGCGGAGATGCGGCGCCGCAACTTCATCCAACCGGCGGCATTCCCGATGGTCACCAACACGGGCGCGGCGTACGACTCGGGCGAGTACGAGAAGGCTCTCGACGCTGCGCTCGCGGCCGCTGGCTACGCCGAACTGCGGGCCGAGCAGGCCAAGCGTCGGGCCGAGAACAATCCAATCGCCCTCGGCATCGGCATCTCGGCCTACGTCGAAGTGACCGCACCCGTCGGACTCCACGTCGAGTTCGGTGCCGTCGAGATCCACGACGACGGTTCGGCGAGCATGTTCGCCGGAACCAGCGTGCACGGGCAGGGCCACCACACGGCGTTTGCCATGCTCGCCTCCGAAGTGCTCGGTATCCCGATGGACAAGATCAAGCTCGTCAACTCCGACACCGATCTCGTTCCCCGCGGCGCTGGCACCATGGGCTCGAGGTCCCTCCAGACGGCCGGTTCGGCCATCTTCCTCTCGTCGAAGGAGGTGTTCAGCCGGGCCCAGAAGATCGCTGCGCACCTCTTGGAGGCGGCGCCCGAAGACATCGTCGCCGAGAACGGTGCCCTCCACGTTGCGGGAACCCCGTCGACGTCCGTCTCCTGGGCCGAGCTTGCGGTCGCGTCGCGGGACCAGTCCAAGTTGCCCGACGGCCTCGAAGCCGCGACCCTGCGTCATGAGCTCGACTTCGACGGGACCAACTCCACGTTCCCATTCGGTGCCCACGTCTCGGTCGTCGAGGTTGACACCGAAACCGGAAAGGTCGTGATGCGGCGCCACATCGCGGTCGACGACTGCGGCCGGATCCTCAACCCGATGTTGGTGCGCGGTCAGCAGCACGGCGGCATCGCCCAGGGCGCGGCACAGGCGCTGTACGAGTGGGTCCGCTACGACGAAGACGGCAACCCGGTCACCAGCACGCTGATCGACTACACCGTGCCCTCGGCGGCGGAGCTTCCGAGCTTCGAGACGTCGAACACCCAGACCGACAGCCCGCGCAACCCACTCGGAGCCAAAGGCATCGGGGAGTCCGGCACCATCGGTTCCACCCCGGCCATCCAGAACGCCGTGATCGACGCTCTCTCCCATCTCGGTGTGGTGCACATCGACATGCCGTGCACGCCGGAGCGTGTCTGGTCAGCGCTTCACGCGGTCTGAACCCAGCTGAGTCTTCGTTGAGACGGCTCCCGGCGAACCCGGGAGCCGTCTTGAGATCCGCCCCGAGCCGGGCGGCGAACTCGGCTCCGCCTATTGGGCTGTGCTGCCCTCGGTTCACGTGCGGCAACAACAGGGCCACTGCTCCATCCCGGGGCACGTCCTCGTGGCGGGGGTTGGAGTCGGCTCGTGTCGAGGTGTCCGGTGGCCAGCAGCCAGCCGATCACGGAGTTGGAGTTCCACATCTCGCCAGCGTGGAGTTCGTCGCGTCCCCACACGGCGGTCGGGACCCTCGGGAGGATATCGAGGAGATGTTGCGCACAGGATTCGTCGGTGCTGACGATCGTCGTGTTCATCGCCTGGTTCGCGTCGGGGATGACGCCACCGCGCCACCGGCGAATCTCGTATCGGAACAGCCGAAAGCGTCCGAGCACCTTCAACCCGACCGGACCTTCGGCGACCACACCACGTCGCTCGCCGTGTCCATCGGGGATCGGCGTCATCTCGACCGTGTACCGGCCGTCGGAGACGGTGATGGTGAGTGCTGCGTGGTAGATGTCGCAAGGGGGCGCCGCCCGATGAACGCGGTCAGGGCCTCATAGAGCTTGCCGCTGAACTTCACGACATGCTGTCCGGCGCCGAGCGGGATCCATGCGAGTTCGACCGATGATCCCGATGCGGGAGCGACGGACGGGGGGTCGGGGTTGGTGGTCATGCCGGGACCTTGTGCTTTCGGTGCGCTGCGGTGGGTGTCGCGTGGGCTTCGGTTCATTGTTTGATGCCGAGGAGTTGTTTGCGCATCATGGGGAAGTCACCGAGCTCCATGAGAAGCAGCCAGATGATGGCGGCCGGGTCGCGCCAGTCGTAGCGGGAGCGTATCCGCGTGATCGGCCGGGTTCGGTGGTCGTCGATCGGTTCAAGTACCCATACCCAGGTGGACAGGCGTTGCTGCCAGAGAAGCCACCGATTCGTCTCCAGACCGGCAACCCGGAATGCGGTTGCCTCGGTCGGTTTCGTCGTGAACGGTGACATCGGGGCCGCGATGTCACCCACCTGCAGGTTCTGCCACTGCGGGAGGATCTCGTTGGCGCTCGGACGGCCGAGGTTGTCGAGGAGGTCGTAGGAGTAAAACCCGGCGCGGCCGATACCGATCTGCACGATCCACGGCCAGACGTGTTCGGGCGTGGCGTTGATGGTGATCGCTCTTGTCGGCGCGAAACGTGGATGGGCGATGAGCTCATCGCCTTCGTAGGTGCGCTTAGCTTCGGTGTGGGTCGCGCCCCAGCGCAGATGCCATCGTCGGTAGGCACGAAACATCACGGCGGCCCCTCCAGCGGCCGCTACCCCGAACAGGTCCGCCGTTTTCACCGCGCGGTATTGCTATCGCGGTCACCGCGATCCCCATCCCGGTCGTTCTTGTCGGGCGTGTGATCATGGCCGCTCATAGGTCCCATGGCCCGCATCATGAAGAACATCATCAGAGGACAGATGACCAACACGAGCAGGAAGGCGGGATTAAGCCCGACGGCCAAGGCGATAGCCACCCCGACGATTCCGATCAACGCATAGGTCATGGTGCGGTTGTTGCGGAACATGGTGATCCTCCGATTGTCGCCACCCAGCCTCTGCGTAGAGGCTGGGTGAAAGAAGAGCCGAAGGTCCCTTGCGTAACGCCGATCGGCTGTCGAACTCCTGTCGACCGCACCGGGTTCGAAAGCGATATGTTCACGAGAGTAGGGAGTGCCCATAGCTCTTGGGCTCTGCCCGGAGGCGATGCGATGAATGGTGACGGATCAGTGGAGGCAGTGCTCGAAATGCATGGCCTGCACTGGGCAACGCAAGCCAAGACCGTGGAATCCGTTCTTGGCCGCCGCAAGGGCGTCGTTGCGGTGCAGGCGAACGTCGTGGCCCAGACCGCCACGGTTCGGTTCGATCCGACGCTCACCTCACTGGCCAATCTCCAGCTATGGATACGAGATTGCGGTTACCACTGCGCCGGGCTCTCCGTACCCAACCATCTCTGCGACCCGTTGGTCGTGCCCACCGCCGCTTCAGACGATCGGACCGCCCAAAGGAGTGCCGTTGACGATTCGGTCGGGCACGACGCACCCGTTCACCGCGAGATGAGCGATCGGGACTTGAGCAGCGGCACGGACCACGAAGCGATGGATCATGATGCGATGGATCATGATGCGATGGGTGGCGGCAACGCCGCCGGTGTTGCTCCGGTGATGTCGCCCCACGATGCGATGGGTCACGGCGGCCACGATGGGATGTCGATGGACTCGATGGTGGCCGACATGCGACGTCGGTTCCTCGTGGCCGTGGTGTTCTCCGTGCCGATCCTCCTGTGGTCGCCTATCGGTCGCGACGTACTGAACTTCCATACGTCGGCGCCATTCGGCCTGCGCGACGACGTGTGGTCGCTACTGCTCAGCCTGCCGGTGGTGCTGTGGTCATCATCGATCTTCTTCGATGGCGCGTTCCGGGCGTTGCGGGCTCGGACGCTCGACATGATGGTGCTCGTCGCCGTAGCGATCAGTGCCGGCTGGGGGTACTCCGTCGCGGTGACACTGACCGGCGGTGGCGAGGTCTTCTACGAAGCCGCCAGCGTGCTCGCCGCCTTCGTCCTGCTTGGCCATTGGTTTGAAATGCGTGCCCGAGGCGGCGCCAACGAAGCCATACGAACACTCCTCAACCTTGCACCCCCCGTCGCGTTCGTGATCCGTGACGGAGAACCGGTGGAGGTGCCCACCGCCGACGTTGTCGTGGGCGACCTGTTGCAGGTCCGCCCTGGAGCAAAGGTCGCTGTCGATGGTGTCGTCGAGGAGGGCACCAGCGACGTCGACGAATCCATGGTCACCGGTGAAAGCCTGCCCGTACGCAAAGAGCCCGGCTCATCCGTCATCGGTGCGACCATCAACACCGACGGCATACTCCACGTACGCGCCACGAAGATCGGCTCCGACACGGCGTTGGCCCAAATCGTCAAACTCGTTCAAGAAGCGCAGAACTCCAAGGCACCTGGCCAACGGCTAGCCGATCGGGCCGCGTTCTGGCTGGTGTTCGTCGCTCTCGCCGGCGGCCTCGGCACGTTCACCGCATGGGCACTGTTCAGTGACCGTCCGCTCCGGGCAGCGCTCCTGTTCGCCATTACCGTGGTGGTCGTCACCTGCCCCGACGCACTCGGACTAGCGACCCCCACCGCAATCATGGTGGGCACCGGACTCGGAGCACAACGCGGAGTCCTCTTCAAGACCGCAACGGCACTGGAAGCTGCCGCGCACCTCGACGTTGTCGTCATGGACAAGACCGGCACCCTCACCCTCGGCAAACCCGAAGTCACCGATGTGCTCGTCGACGAAATGCCTCGCATCGATGTGCTCGCGTTCGCTTCGGCACTCGAACGCCAGTCCGAACATCCTCTCGGTCAAGCGATCGTCGCCGCCGCTGACGCCGAACGTGCACCGCGATTCACCGTCACCGGCTTCGAGAACATCCGCGGCCAGGGCGCCGTCGCCCAGGTCGACGGGCGAAGCGTGGCGGTGGGCAGCGCACGCCTTCTCAACGGCCGCGGTATCGCCACCGATCATCTCGAGCAACGAAGGGCCCAGCTCGCTGAAGGTGGCCGCACCGCAGTACTTGTCGCCGTCGACAATGTTGCGGTGGCAGTCATCGGAATGGCCGACGCACCCCGACCCACATCGGCCGCCACCGTGCAGGGGCTCAAAGCAATGGGCGTCGACGTCGTCATGCTGACCGGCGACAACAGGGCCACGGCACTGCGCATCGCCGCTGGAATGGGCATCGACCAGGTCATCGCCGACGTGCTTCCCGGTGACAAGGCCGCCAAAGTCGCCGAACTGCAGGCCGCCGGCAAGAAGGTGGCCATGGTCGGCGACGGCGTCAACGACGCGCCAGCACTGGCCCAAGCCGACCTGGGCATCGCCATCGGCGCCGGAACCGACGTCGCCATCGAAACTGCCGATGTCGTCCTGATGCGATCGGACCCGCTCGATATCGTCAGTGCACTTATCATTGGCCGAGCAACAGTCGGGAAAATGCGCCAGAACCTCGCTTGGGCCGTTGGCTACAACACCATCGCTCTGCCCATCGCCGCCGGCGTGTTCGTCCCCGCCTTCAACCTCATGCTGCGCCCCGAGATCGCCGCCCTCTCTATGTCCGGATCCAGTTTCCTCGTCGCCGTCAACGCCTTGCTGCTCAAACGACTCCGCCTCCCAGAACGCCCGACAGACAACAAAACGCCGTCGTCGGTCAACGTGCATGTTGACACCCCGGCATCTACCGAGCTGCCGGCGGCGGAATCAGCAACTGTTTGATTGCTGACCATCGTGGTGGGACGAGGATCGGGCCGGACTTCCCGGAAACCACGCCGCGGCATGCGCCTTCGGCCGAGTTGGCCAGCGCTGTCTCGTCCCGGCTCCCGGTTCCATGTTTCGGACGCCGAACACCGACGCTGACGGCACGACGCCACGCCGAACAGTCAGACCTCTTTCCCCAGCACGTCGGTAGTGGCCGATGCGAGCCGGGCCGGACGCCAACTTCATGTTGGAGCAGGGGCAATGAGCAACCGAGGTCCCGGTCTCGGCGAGGAGCTTGACCTCACGTTCGTCGAGCCAGACGCTATGCGCGATGACTGTTTGCGGACCGAGGATCCCGCGTTGGTAGAACTCCTCGATGGGGCGTCGACCGAACTGCTTGAGGCACTCCTGAACTTCCCAGATCGACTCGGAGCTGTGGGTGTGGATGCCGGTGTCGAACTCTTCGGCGAGGGCCGCAGCGTCGCGAAACATCTGCGGTGAGCAGTAGAAGATGTGCTCCAGACCTACCCAGGTTCGCACCCGACCGTCGGCCGCGGCTCGATGGGTCTCCAGTAGTCGCCGGTTCGTCGCGAGCGATTCGAAGTAGTCGTAGAGGTCGGCGGTGTAGGGCGCCAGTGTCGCCCGGATACCGATCTGCTCGGCCGCTCGTGCTGATCCCTCCATGTGCCGCCACATGTCCAGCACCGATGTGGTGCCACCCAGCAACCCTTCCGTGTAGGCCATGTACGACGCCGCTTCGGCGATTTCGGGGGTCAGCGCTCGATGAGCCGGGTCGACGTGGTTCTCCAGCCATTCCCACAGCGCCATCGATTCGGCGTCGTCATGCACCGAGCATCGCGTTCATACACACAGCAAGTTCGACGCGAGCATGAACGCCGCGTGAAGCAGCGGGCGTACCGACGACCCCGGTTCGCGATGAGGCCGGACGCCTCACGGGAGCGCAGCTGTCGGGCGAACGGATGTCACCGGGGGGCATCGCCGGATCCGGCCGCGGGGATCAACAAGGAGTCCGTCACGCCGAGATCCCGGGGACTCGAACGTTCGCCGACGCGCTCACCGCCAAAGCCCTGCAGATCCACGGTGACCGGCAGGGCTTCGTCGGTCCCGACGGTCGCTGGCGACCGCGCGCGCTTCACTCACCGATTCGCACCTCGTCGTTCGTGCGGCCAGTCTTCACGGAATCGGGCAGATCCTCGGCGTTCCAACCAGCCACAGATTCTTCGTCACGCTTGCGGATGAGCAGCCACTGGTTGGGTCTTGGTCCCGCTGCCGGTCGATCGCTACCCACGAGTACGAATCGCCCCGACAGCTTCACGCCCAGCAGATCGAAGTGCAGCTCGCCATCTTCCACGGCTTGGCCGGGATCGCTCTCGCCCGGTGACCACGTGCCCCAATCCCAGACGATGACATCGCCAGCCCCGTAGTTCCCTGAAGGGATCACGCCTTCGAAGTCGAAGTAGTCGAGGGGGTGATCCTCCACGTGTACGGCGAGACGGCGCGCCTTGGCGTCCAACGTTGGGCCCTTGGGAATGGCCCAACTGACCAGCACGCCGTCCATCTCGAGCCGGAAGTCGTAATGCAATCGCCTGGTGCGGTGACGCTGCACGACGAATCGCCGACCGTTCGCCGGAGGTACCGATGACTTCGCGCGCACGACATCACTGTCGCGGGCGTTGCGCGGGGAAGCCATCTGGACCTGCCTCGGGGTCCGGCAGGATCTCCCCGTTCGCAGCTTTCGGGTCGTCGCCCAACTGCGGAGCAGTGTCGGGCACTTCTGAGTCATCCGGCCTAGCGGTGTCCTGGATCGCCGGGCGGGCGGGGTTCGAGCGAGGTTCGCGGCTGGCAGGACCGGGCATTGGAGTGTCCTTCGGGTCGTCGATACTTCACGTGCACGAGCACTACCCCGCGCCCGGTCCCTCGACACATGATTCGCGTTTATTCATGACGCGCTCGTTCTGAAGGTTGTGTCGCCGTACATCGGGTAACCGGAAGGGGTGAACTTCCATCCCGAACGCCCGCGGGTCGCAACGCTGCTGCATTCCAGCGAGCCGCCTCTCACCCACCGCGCGCACCCCGGCCACGGCCATGACGAACGTGCAGCCCGATTGCTGCTCTTCGGAGCGGCGATGACCCGACGAGCTGACGTCATCGCCGCCGCCAACCTGTCCGAGGATGGCCGCATGGCCGCCGCTTCGCCGGGGCCCGGGTTTCCCGACGTTTTGGTCAGCATGTGGTCGACGATCCGCCCGTCCGCCTGCGCGCGCGTGGCGGATCTGGGGGCAGGACTCGGAGGCGCGTCGTGGTGGATGCAACGACAGGGTGCGATCGTTACCGCCATCGAAGAACAGCAGGAGTGTGTGTCCGCCGGAAGTCGGCTCTTTCCCCATCTGGAGTGGCAGTGCGCTCCCATTGCCGAAGTCGATCTTTCGGGCTTCGACGGAGTGACGATGTTCGGACTGCTGTCCCTGGAAGCCTGCCCGATGACGACGTTGTCGGCGGTGTTGACGAAGATTTGGCGTGGGAAACGAGACTGTTGGGTCTGCATCATCGATCTGTTCGCAACCGGGCCAGCCGTGACGACGACGCGAAATCACTTCGTCATGCGTGCTCAGCTTCACGATGCGGCCGAAGGCTGGACCGTGCGCGAGAGCAGAGAACTGAACCTGGACGAGCAGCGGTCGTCGTGGCACGACGTTGGGGCATCAATCGATGTCGCCGTACGGATGACAACCGATGACGAGGTTGCCAAGGTTGTTGACGACGACCATCGGGTGCTGTCGGAATTGATCGAGTCCGGCGCAGTTCGCCCCGGGTTGATCGTCCTCGAACCGAACGCAGGTCGAACGCTTCAGACCTGACTGCTCTGAGACGGACTGCCGCATAACCGCCGATGGCAGGAGATCGTGCCCGAGTAGTCGATGCGCTTGAACTCGCCGACCCCAACGCGTTCTGTCAACTGACCCTGTCCGACTGCACCGTCGAAACCGTCACGCCCCGACCCGGCGACAACTCTCCACATGCCTGACCAACCGTCATCAACCATCGGGCGGAGAACATCCGCCGAACGGTGGATCTCCCGCCACTCCGCAATGGTCTTACGACGTCGAAGGAACACCTTCTGGTCGGTGGCCGATTTCCAGTCCGGCCAGTTCGGTTTCCCCGGAGTATTGGACCCGACCGGAGACGTCGAGACGGAGGTGACCGGCAAGGTGCTCGAAATCGGTGTCGGCGTTGCGTCGTTCCGCCGGGACCGGCACCGGCAGCACGTGCGGTGCGTGCGATGCGTGTCCGACGATGTGGACCCGGTGACCGAGACTTCGTGCCCGGACCTCCCAGTCGGTTCCGTCGGCGGTACTTCGGACGATCGACAGCGGCATGGCGAGGCGAATGACGTGGGCTCCGATGCGGACGACTACACCGCCGACGGTGGCTGACAATGGTCCTGCGGTGAGCACGCCTCCGGTGAAGGCGACACACACGTCTGGACGGTCGAACCCCTGGGCCTGGCCCCACCACCAGCGTTCCGGGAATCCTGCTCCCCAGTTCTTCTCGGCGTAGACATCCGCCCGGTCGAAGGACCATGCCGAGTCGGCAATCTGAGCGGTACCGTCGGCCACCCCGCCCAGCAGATGGGGATGCCAGTACTGGCCGAGGAACGGCACCATGGAGAAGATGCCGCCGCCACCGAGAGCGCGAGGCCACGTGACTGGGTCGCCGACGGTCAGGTCCGCACGGGCGTCGGGACCGAGGTCCACGTGGACGCCGGCGGCGGTGGCGCGGAAGGCCCCGTTTCCGGCTTCGACGTCGAACTCGTGGGCAGACGAACAGGCGTTGGCGAGGACTGCGGAGCGAACGAAGCCTCCGGGGTGCGCCGCGATGGCAACGGTGGCCCAGTCACCGTCGGGGTGCCGATTGATGCCGCACAGCACGACCAGAACCCGACGTCGGGCGGGGTCGCTGAACCGCCAGAAGTAGCCTTCCATCTCGGCACCGTGCGACGGGCGGGGATCACCGAAGGGAAGATTGGCCCCGGTTCGCCGGTAGAGCCGATCGAAGCGCTCCAGTGCGCTCACGCTACGGGTACGGCCTCGCAAAGCACCTTCAGAGCGGCCAGGATCTTCTCGGCGTCCTCTTCACTGCGACGTTCGAGGAGGACCTTGTCAGCAAGCTCGCCGAGGACCCCGAACGGCGGGTCGTAGTCGACGTCGAAGGTGACCCGGGAGCAGCCGCCTCCTTCGGGAGTGATCCGCTGGGTGAGTGATGCCTTGCCGTTGCTGTGTGACCGGCCCTCGATCCTGATGAGGCTGCCCGGCACGACCGAGGTGACCTCCCACTCACTGTCGAACTCGACGCCGAGGACCTTGACAACCTGCTCGAAGCGGTCACCGGTGGCAATCGCCCGTCCCGGGCCATTGCGGATGCCCACGGTCATGTGGGAGAACTCCGAAAGGCGATCAAGATCGCACAGAAGGTCGAACACCCGCTGGGGCGGACACGATACGAACTCGTCACGAGCGAACTTGGCCATGATGCTCTCCACTTCGACGGATCCGCCGGGTGCGTCCGCTAATCGTTCGTCACATACCCACGTTCCCGACGTGCAAACGAGGCATCTATCTGGTCGGCGGAGCGGGTGCGCCCAACGGCACGCATTGCCTCGGACCGACATGGGTGCGAAGGGCGGTACTGCTCGGGGCCGGCGCTCACGTTGTCAAGTTCGGGCGTCGACGTTCCACGGCGCCATCTCGGAACAGAGACGAAGCGGGCGGTTTTGTACCATCGGTGACATGCGAGTCTTTTTCACCGGCGGTAGCGGGAAGGCGGGTCGTCACGCGATCGGTCACCTCGTCGATTGCGGGCACCGGGTGGTCAACGGCGACATCATGCCGCTGGGTATGCCTGGGGTTGCCGATCTGCGCATCGATCTGACCGAACCCGGACAGGTGTTCAACGCACTCTCGGCGTATGCCGGGTTCGACGAGCTCGAGCCCGGAACCGGTGTTCCCCATTACGACGCGGTCGTTCATTTCGCAGCGATCCCGGCGATCCTCATCCGACCCGACAACGAAACGTTTCGGATCAATGTGCTCAGCACCTACAACGTCATCGATGCCGCAGTGAAGTTGGGGATCGGCAAGGTGATCTTCGCCAGCTCCGAGACCACCTACGGGATCTGTTTCGCCGACGGCGAGGTCAGGCCCGAGTACGTCCCGGTCGACGAAGACCACCCGACCGTGCCCCACGACAGCTACGCGATGTCGAAGGTCGTCAACGAAGCCACGGCCCGGTCTTTCCAGGCTCGATCCGGAATCGACATCTACGGGTTGCGCATCAACAACGTGATCGAACCGCACGAGTACGCGACCAAGTTCCCGGCGTTCGTTGCCGACCCCGCTCTCCGGCGGCGGAACATCTTCGCGTACATTGATGCGCGCGACCTCGGCCACATGGTCGACTGCTGTCTTCGCACCGATGGTCTCGGCTACGAGGTGTTCAATGTCTCGAACGACGACACCTCGGTCGAGATTCCCAGCGACGAGGTGTACCAACGCTTCTACAACGGCGTGCCGCGCCGCCGAGACATGGGTCGCTTCGAGACCTTCTACGCCAACGACAAAGCCAAGCGGCTCGTCGGCTTCACGCCACGCACTTCGTGGCGTAACGAATAACGTGCGCAGCAAAGGGGGCGTTCGGTGTATCAACTCGGTGTATCCGAAGCGTCGGGCGCGCTGCACATCCCCGATCAGGCGTGCGCAGATTGCATCGTGCCGTCGCGGATACAGCTGCCCATGTTCTCGGCCCGCGTATCCTCGATGATGGGCCCGGGTTGGACCGTCACGCTCGACGATTCCCGCGATGACGCCTTACACCCGCTGAACCGCAAGGACTGAACACCGCGTATTCGGCCTGAATGTCGAACCACCTTCGCGTGTCTCCTGCACGGCGAACCGAACGGCCTCGTTGTCAGCCGACATCGCTCACCAAGACGCCGGACAAACTCACCTACAGCGCCGACGCCGAGCGCGATGTTCACCGCACGCGATACGAGACCTGCACCGTGCCATTGCCGAAGCGGCGTTCGTCGATGAGCTCGAGGTCGAGGCGCACATCCGTCGGGAAGGCCGGCTTGCCGGCACCGACCGTGACCGGGGAGAGCGCCAGTCGGACCTCGTCCACGACACCGGCGCGCAGGGCATCGGCGGCAAGCCCCGGTCCGCCCACGAGCAGGTCGGCCGATGACGCAGCCTTCAGGGCCCTCACCTCGTCCGCGTCGAAGGTCCGCATGACGCGCGTCCGCTTCGTGAACGGCCCGTCGAGGGTCGTGGAGTAGACGAACTTGTCCGAGTCCTGCCAGGCGGCGGCGAAGTCGGCCTGTATCGCTGACTCCTCGGCAAACGAGGGCTCCGTCTCCCACACGGCCATCGTCTCGTACATGCGGCGGCCGAGCAGCTGGGTGCCGATCCCGCGCATCATGTCGTTGTAGAACAGGTGGACCTCCTCGTCGGGCTCGGACCAGTCGAAGGATCCGGTGGCATCCTCCGTGAAGCCGTCCAGCGAAGCGTTGATGGCGTAGATGAGCTTGCCCATGCGTTCCTCCGAGCAGGTTGGTCGGTCGTGTCGAACCTCAGACGAGTTCGTGATTCCGACGGGCGCACGTGTCGCGATCGCAGCGTCGCTCAGGCTCCACGCGCCGGCCCCGTCAGTCCATGCGGAGCCCGCCGTCGACGTTCAGGGTCTGGCCGGTGATGTAGCTCGCGTCGTCGCTGGCGAGGAAGGCCACCGCAGCCGCCTGCTCCTCGACGCGGCCCTGCCGACCCCACGGGATCCGGGAGATCGCTCCCTTCCGTGGCAACTCGGGGGCGAGGCCGAACCGTTCGGCGGTGCGACCGAACGTGCCGTCCATCATGTCGGTGTCGGTCGATCCCGGGCAGATGCAGTTCACCCTGATGCGATTCGGCGCCAGTTCGACGGCGAGCTGCTGGGTCAGGCCGATCATCGCCCACTTCGTTGCGCAGTAGGCGCCGTAGTTCGCGAGACCCTGTCGGCCCGCCATCGACGAGATATTCACGATGCACCCGCCATTGCCACCGTCGCGCATGACCCGCCCGGCGTGCTTGGTGACGAGGTAGAGGCCGTTGAGGTTCACGTCGACGGTGCGAAACCAGTTCGCGTCGTCGCCATCGAGGATCGGCGCGGCGCCGGCGTCACTAGGAAGGGCGGCGTTGTTCACCAGCACATCGATGCGGCCGAACTCGGCGACCACTGCGGCAATCATCGCCTCGACGTCTCCCGCAGCCGCCACATCACCATCGACGGCGAGCGAGCGGCGGCCCATCCCCCGGATCTCCTCGGCCACCGAGGCGATGCCCAACCAGCCCTCGGCCTGTTCGTGAGCGGGGAAGCTCGCAGGATCACGCCGCAAGCCGGTGACCACCACGTCGCAGCCTTCCTCGGCGAGTCGAAGTGCGATCGCTCGACCGATGCCTCGCTTCCGCGCTGCACCGGTGACCAATGCGACTTTGCCTTCGAGACCCCTCATGACCGTGACGCTAGCGAACTACGGGTGTCGACTTCAGAGGTGGCCGTCGATGAGCAGATGCTCGGCGCCGAACCAGATGGCGGAGCGTCGGAAGTCGATGAATCGGGACTCGTCCTCGATCGCCCGACGACCTCCCCGTGCCGCCACCTCACCCGATCGGGCCGCACCGCGATCACTCCACACTTCGGCATGGCCGAGGTAGGGATCGACGACCACGCCCCGGTCGGCGCGCATCATCGTCTCGATGGTCGACGGGAACCGGTGCACCTGCTGGTAGCGAAGGATCCCCATCCCGGGCGCCATGGAGCGGATCAGTGGGCCGTGCATCGTGTGCCAGTAGGTCTGTGCGTCGGTCGGCGTCATCGCGTGAACGTGGCGGAGCGGGAAGTGGAGCTTGGCGAGCCCGCTGTTGGGATGGGCGACGATCGACTCCGGCGTCGGGTTCACCTGCGGGTACTCATGGGCCAGAAACATCGGGGAGGTGGCCAGGTCGGAGAAAGTGCGCTCGCTCCCGACGAGCCCGGATGACGCGCTGCGCCCCCGCTCCGTCCCGAGCCGATCGAGCAGCTCTGCCTCGCTGCGGAACCACACCTCGATCACTGCGTCGTACGGCTCCTCCATGCCGCCACGCGCCTGGGCCATGCGCTCGTCGGCGGGATCACCTGTGCGAACGGCGATGGTCGCCCGGACAATGCCCAGCGCCAAGCGCAGCGATGCCAGCAGCGGGCCGTGGTCATCGAGCAACCTCGCGCCGAACGTTGCGGCATCGAGGTCAGGACGGCGGCGGACGAGATGGACGAGCCGGATCACCCCCTCAGTCTGGGCGTCACCGCAGGCCGTCGTCGAACCGGGCGCACATCGAACGGAACTCGGCCGTGCTTCGGCTTCTCGGCGCTCGGGCGGCCGCCTCACGAATCTCGCTACCCTGGTCCGCCACAACCTGCCGATCGCCATCCGTCTCAGAGAGGAACTCACGTGTCACATCACATCTCCGACAGCGAGAGGGACTCGGGCGTTCTCTCCCCGGACACGTTGGCGGCGATCCTTCGCGACATCGACACTGTGGGCTATGCCGTCGTCGAGCAGCTGATCTCGCAAGAGACCTCCGATCTTCTCAGTCAGGCCGTCCTCGACGACGTGGAACGCATCCGGGCCACCGGACAGCCGACCCAGCACGAGAGGAACACGGCCGAAGGCCATCTGCAACTCGGGCTCCGGCGCTACGCGCCCTACGTGACGACGGAACTGGTCGCCAATCCGTTGATCGAATGCGTCGTCGCAGGGGTGCTCGGGCGGGGCGCGTGGCTCGGGTTCTACAACGGCAACGTGAACTGTCCGGGCAGCGCGTATCAGCCACTGCATTTCGACCGGCCGTTCTCGTGGAAGACACCGGACGACGCGCGGCGCGACGGACAACCCTGGCCGCCTCCGTCGACCACCCTGAGTTGCTCCATCGCGCTCGATGAGATCACCGAAGCGAACGGCGCGACGGAGATCTATCCCGGTACACACCGGGAGACTGCGGTGGCCGATTGGAATACCAATCGGATAGGGGACCATCGGGAACTCATCGACAAGTGGTCACCTTCGGCACGGATGGCCATTCCGGCGCGCAGCGTGTGCTTCCGGGACCCGAGGATGTGGCATCGCGGGGTGCCGAACACCGCGAACAGGGCACGCGCGATGATCGCCGCGACTTACCACGCCGAGAAGAGCAAGCACTGGCGCGGCGTCTACATCCAGGACCTGGATCCGGATGTCGCCGCTCGATGCGCGCACGACCCGACGCTGAAACTGATGGATGACGGCACGTTGGGCGACGGCCGCCTCGCCTTTCAATCCGATGTCCGCGAGGTCTTCGAAGACGCCCCGGACCTTCACGGGATCGAACGCAACGTCCGATTCATTGACGACCCGGAACGGGTGAACCATTTCCTCGGCGCCCACCTTCCCGGCGGTGCTCGCGTGGTGACGGGCGAAGTGTCGCCCGACGGACCGTGACCGTGCGAGTCCTCTACATCGGTGGGACGGGTGAGATCTCTCTCGCCTGTGTCGAGGCGGCGATGCGCTCCGGTCATGAGGTGACCGTGTACAACCGAGGCAGGAGATTCAACGCGGATCTGCTGGGGGTCGAACAGATCGTCGGTGACTTCACGGATCCCGCCACCTATGCGACGCTCGCGTCAGGTGGATTCGATGTGGTCTGTCAGTTCCTGGCCTTCAGCCCGGAACACGTCGAGCGTGACATCGATACTTTCGCCGGTCGTTGTGGTCAGTACGTGTTCATATCAACAGCATCGGCCTACGTGAAGCCGATTCCCACGCCGCTCATCGTCGAAGACACGCCGTTGGGGAATCCCTTCTGGGCCTACAGCCGCAGCAAGGCCGAGTGCGAAGCCCGTCTCCTGGAAGCCCATCGTTCAGGTCGATTGCCGGTGACGATCGTTCGTCCGAGCCACACCTATCGCGAGCGACTGCCAAGCACCGTCGTCCACGGAGACCATCTCGCATGGCGACTCCTGCACGGGAAGCCCGTCATCGTGCACGGTGACGGCGAGTCGCTATGGACGTTGACTCACGCCGACGATTTTGCGCGGGCATTCGTCCGAATCTGCGGAAACGACGCGGCGATCGGCGAATGCGTGCACATCACGGATCGCGTTGGGCACACCTGGAACGCCATCATGCGGGCGATCGAATTGGTAAGTGGACTCGAAGCCCGGGTGTGTCATGTCCTGTCGAAGACGCTCGTGGAATACGACCCGTCCTGGGAGGGCCCTCTCCTCGGCGACAAGTCCATTTCGATGATCTTCGACACGCAGAAGATCGAACGTCTTGCCGGCGATTGGAGATGTGAGGTCTCGCTGGAACAAGGCCTCAGGCGGACGTGGCCACTCGTGAGAACGCGTGTGGAAGATGGGTATCAACCAGACGCGACGATCGACGCGCTCGTCGACCGCATTGTGAAAGAACATCTCCGGACTGGCTGAAGCCCCGGTGTCTCGCCTGGTCCGCAGACCTCGTCGTCTTCCCGCTGCACCCCGGCGGGCACTGCGCACCACTCAGCCGAGCCCAGCCGTGGGCATGTCGGTCGAAGCGGAACTGCAACGTCGCGCGGTCCGGATTGCTACGTTGCGTTGGTGCCTGGAATTGGACGCCTCGCCGTGCTGGCAATCGACTGCCCCGATCATCGCGCCCTCGCCGCGTTCTACAGCGCGCTTACGGGTTTGCCGATTGGAGATCACGACGGTGACGACGACTGGATCGAACTCGTGAACGACGGTCCGACACTCGCGTTCCAGCGCGTCGACGACTACGTGGCGCCCACGTGGCCTGGCTCGATGCTTCCGCAGCAGGCTCACGTCGACGTGCATGTGTTGGACCTCGACGTCGCCGAGCATGCCGTTCTCGCGCTCGGCGCCATCAAGGCCGAGTACCAGCCCGGAACCACGTTCCGGGTCTACCTCGACCCCGTCGGCCATCCCTTCTGCCTCGTCCTCGACCACGCCATGCGCTGACGCTGAGGCAAGACGTCAGGTGGTGTGTCGGCAAGCTGAGGGTGACGGGTCCGGCTGGCAGTGTCAGGACGGTGGGTCGAGAGACGCGAACGGCACTCCCGTCAGCTCGATGGAGACCTCCCAAAGCCGCTTTGCGACCGCTGTATCCCGGGCAGAAGCATTCGGCTCCACCCGATTCGGAGTGCCCCGCTGTTCCATGAAACCGTCGGGTCCGTAGTAGTCACCGCCGCGGACTGCGGGGTCGGTCGCGGCCCGAACCGTGGGCAGCGCACCGGCGTGCGCGTTCTGCGAGAACAGCTTCGCGAACGGTTGGGTGAGGATCATCAACCGGCCGGCAATACCGCCGGTTGATCCGGCCAGGTTGGTGTCGGAGATGCCGGGATGCGCGGCCACAGCGATCGTGTCCGCTCCCGCCGCTTCGAGCCGCCGCTGCAACTCGAAGGTGAACAAGAGGTTGGCGAGCTTGCTCTGCCCGTACGCGCCCCACGCCCGGTAGCGGCGTCCCGACTGGAGATCGTCGAAGTCGATCTTGCCCGTCTTGTGAGCGAGACTGCTCACGTTGACCACCCGGGACTGCGGTGTCGCCAGCAACATCGGCAGGAGGTGTGCGGCGAGGGCTACGTGGCCAAGGTGGTTCGTTGCGAACTGCAACTCGAAACCGTCGACGGTGCGTTGATACGGCGTGGCCATCACGCCGGCGTTGTTCAACAGAAGGTCGAGCCGACCGAACCTTCGGCTGAACTCGGCTGCGGCCTCAGCTACAGAGGCGAGCGACGAGAGGTCGAGGTCGACGAGCGATACGTCGGCCGTGGGCACGTCGACGAGGATGGTTGCACGTGCTGCGTCTGCCTTCGAGCGGGTGCGACAGGCCAACACCACCAGGGCGCCGCGCTTGGCCAGCATCCGAGCGGCCTCCAGCCCGATACCGCTGTTTGCCCCGGTGATCAGGGCGACGCGACCCGTTTGGTCGGGGATGAGCGCGTCGGTCCAGTTCGTCATTGATCGACGCTAGCTCCCCCGCCAGGACCCGACACCGTTTCACCGATTCCGCCCGAACACCATTCCAAGAGGGGTTACGCAATGCCCGAAGTGCGGCGAGAGCGGTGAGTTGACTTTCCCGTCGTCGGGCGTTGTCGGGCGATGCGTCACATAACTGGCACGTGCTCGGACTGCGCGGCACGAGCTCCAACACCGTGCTGGTCGACCGAGCGTTCGTACCCGACGAGCTGGCCCCGAGCCCGTTCGCTCCGAGCCGGGTCGACCGCACGCTCTATCGCATCCCCGTTTTCGCTGTCGCCGCCTGTAGTGGCGTAGCAGTGTGCCTCGGCATCGCCCAAGGCGCCATCGACGACCTCCTCGAGATCGCCCGGACGAAGACCTCGATCCGCGGACCCGAGCCGCTCGCCGCCCTGCCCGCGACCCGCCACGGTCGCCGAAGCAGATGTCCGGCTGCGCGCGGCGCGCCACGAACTGCCCCGCGCCCTCGACGTGCTGACCGACAGCGCCGCCGCGCAATGCCCGGCCCAGATGACCGACCGCGCCCGACTCCGCGCCGCGATGACGCTCGCCGCCCGCACCGCCCGCGAGGTGACCCTGCAGATGTTCGAGCTGGGCAGCTCCTCCGCCACCTTCGACTCGTGCCCGCTCTCCCGCCGCGCCGGCGACGTGCTCGTCGCCGCCCAGCACGTCATGCTCCAACCGATCTGGTACGAACAGGCCGGCCGCGTCCAGTTCGGCCTCGAACCCACCCTCCCCATCATCTGACATCCGGCGTGGTCACGAAATCGCAAGTGCTCCTGACGGGTCGGCCGACGCCGCGCGACAAGTCATGAGACCACTTGCGATCGCCGCCATAGTCGCGCCACCCACGACGCGAAGAGCCGCAAGATGACTGAACCTTGGCCCGATGCGCTCCGTTCGCGTCAATGCACTGAACGAAGAAGCATCACCAGCCGACAGTCCTCAGCAGCTGGGCCAGGCTTTCGGCGCCGTCGTCTCGGGCCGACAGCGTCGGGGTTTCACCGTTCGGAATCGGCCACGCCAGCTCGAGGGCCGGATCATCCCATCGGCACCCGAGCTCGTCGATAGGGGACCAAACGGTCGAGGTTCCGTACAGGTACGTCGCTACGTCGAAATTGTAGAATCCGTGAGCAACCCCCGGTGGAATGTAGAGCGCCTCACCTGTCGCCGCATCCGACCGACCCGGGCCGTCAATCGCTCCCGAACACCGACAAGAGGCGGCGGGGCCTGGTGCGTTGAGAGTGACGATCGCACTGCGCCCTCTGGTCGGTGACTCCGGTCGCAAGTCGCGAAGCCCAACGAACATCTTCCCGGCGATCAGGGCGAGCCAGTCGGAGTGGACGAGGTGAAGGTGCACACCGCGCATCACGTTCGGCGCGCTACGACCAATGTTCCACTGGACCTGGACGCTCTCCGCCCATTCGGGGCGGCTGTAGACACTGATCGAACCGCGCTCGTCAGACACATTCGGAAGCCGAACCGTTCGAACTCCGTCGAGCACGCATCCGAGATCCGTCAACTCGGCTAGCAAGTCACCCACTCGTTCAATCTACGCAAAAGCGACCCAGTTCGGGGTATCTTGCCATGAGTGTTGATCGGTCAGGTGGGCTGCGGTCCTTGGGGCGCCAACGTCCTTCGAGATCTGAGGACCCTCGGCTGCGAGGTGGCCGTTGCCGCACGACACGGAGCTTCTCGCGACCGGGCGACCGTCGGCGGTGCTTCGTGTGTCGTCGAGACCATCCGGCAGCTGACCGATCTACCGGACATCCTCGGTTTTGTGGTTGTGAACGACATCGGTTCTCACGCCCCGGCCATCGAGGAGCTCCTCCCGCAAGGGTTGCCGATCTTCGTCGAGAAGCCTTTGTGCTCGGACCCCGACGACGCAGCGAGGCTCGCCCTGCTCGGCTCCGACACCGTTTTCCTCATGGACAAGTGGCGATATCACCCCGGTATTCGGGCACTGAAACACCTCATCGACAGCGGTGGCGTCGGCGACCTGATTGGGATGCGGACCCGCCGAAACCAATGGGGCAGCAACCACGCCGACGCCGAGGCGCCGTGGACCCTGATGCCCCACGATCTTGCGATCATCGATGAACTACTCGGCAGCGTCCCGGCGATCGAACACGCGGTGGCCGACTACGTCGGTGGACGAGTGCAGGGGATTGCTGTCACTTTCGGCACCTCGCCGTGGGTGAGTGTGGAATCGTTTGCCCGTGCGCCGCGTTCCGAGCGGGAGGTCCTCGTGTTCGGAAGCGAGGCCACGGCCGTCCTCTCTGACGGCTGGTCCGATCACATCCAGGTGTTTCGTGGCGACCCCGATACGCACCCAGCAACGCCCGAAATCATCCAAACCCCCGGAGAGCTACCGCTCCTGGCCGAGCTTCGGGAGTTCGTTGAGTACCTCCGTGGAGGCCCGACTCCGCGCGCAGGCATTGCCCGGGCAGCCGAGCACGTACACATCCTTGCCAACGTCATGGCGACCGCGAAACTTCGAGGCACAACTTCGTCGCCGTCATGAGCAAAATCCTTGTCATCATTCCGACCTTCGACAACGGCCCCACCCTTCGCCCAGCCATCCACGGCGTGCTCCATCAAAGCGAACAAGACGTGCAGGTCGTCGTGATCGGCGACGGGGCCCCTCCCTCAACCGATTCCCTCATGGACGAGATGTGCGCAGCGGACCATCGCGTCCACTACGTCCCTCGCCCGAAAAGCCCGCGAACCGGCGAGCCTTATCGCGATGAAATCATTCGAGCGACAGACGCGGAATTCGTCTTGTATTCGTCCGACGACGACATCTGGATGCCCGATCACGCCGAGGTGCTCTGTCGGGCGTTGGCCGATCATGACCTTGCCGCAACCTTGTCGATCGGGGTGAACGACCGGCTGTACCTCTCGCGGATGGATTACTCGGATCCGACCGACCGGGCCCTCGAGCTGACCGAGAGCAGGGTTGGGCTCACCGAGTCGGGCCACCGGATGGACTCATACCTTCGGCTGCCGGTCGGTTGGAGAACCGCACCGCCGGGCCGGTACACCGACCATTGGATGTGGTGCCAGTGGCTGGAGCAACCGTGGGTCCGTGCAACAACGGTGCCCGAATGGACCGTGGTACACATCCCGAAGCCCCTCCGGCTCGGGGTCCCCGGACCTGACCGCGAGAAGGAACAATGGCGATGGGCCGAAGAGTTCTCCTCGCCGGACTGGAGGCAGCGTCGCAGTGGACTTCTCCGGGCTGCACTCCTCGAGGAACGACGCACCTATGAGCGTCATGCGAATGGTCTCGAAAGCCATCTCAAGGCGGCCACATCTCGACTGGACGAGATGGCTACGCAACTCGCGGCCGAGTCTGCACTGCGCGTCGAGGCTGAGCAACGACTGGGCGCCGAGACGACCGCCCGACTGCTGGCGGAGGAGCGGTTGACCGCGGAATCGGCCGGACACGATCGAACGGCAACATCGCTTCTCGCCATCGAGTCATCGCGAACTTGGATCACGGCTCAGCGGCTCGCTCGTGTCTCTGGATGGAACAGCATCCGTCGACGGATACACCGGCCTGACCGGCGCTGACCGCCAGCACTTCCTCAACCCCGAGCATTGGGCGATGCGGGGGACGGACGCCGAAGGTGCACATTTCGCAGAACTGGCGCGAAAGCGGCACACACACGGCTCGGGAAGGCACACCTCTTCGGTGCAGGGTGGTTGGGAATGGGGCGGTTCAGCCGACTTCCATCGGCAGCGACGGATCGGTCGACCACTCCATGAGGCTGGCGTCGTAGACCGACACGTCGTCGCGGCCGAGGAGGTGGAGGGCGAACGCGTCGAGGGACGCAGCGATTCCGCCTCCGCAGTAGGTAATGACGCGACGGTCGTCGATCACCTCCGCGAAAGCGGTTCGCAACTCGTCGGTGCTGCGCAGCCGCCCGGTTGCGGGGTCGATCAAAGAGTCGTAGGGAACGTTCGCGGAACCGGCGATGCGTCCGGGACGTCCGTAGTACGCCGGCCCGGCTTCGCCGCGGTGCTGCTGGGCAGATAGTGCGTTCACGACGCACGCGCCGCCGTTGAGCACATCGTGCTTGTCGGTGAAGAACCCCGGGCGCAGCTCGGCGCTGCAGCTGGCGGGGGCATAGGTCGGAGAGTCGGTCGACAACGCACGGCCGCTGGCGGTCCAGGCTTTCTGTCCGCCGTCGAGCACGGCCACCTGACCGCGGAAGGACAACGCCCGGAACATCATCCATGCTCGGGCGGCCCACATCGTGCCCCGGCGGTCGTAGAGCACCACGGTGCTGGTGTCGTTCACGCCCAGTTCGCCGATCTTCCGGGCAAAACGGTCGGCCGACGGCAGGGTGAATCGGAACGGGCTGTCGGGATCGGCAAAGTCACTGAGGAGATCGAGAAAGCCCGATGTCGGAATGTGGCCCATTTCGTAGGTGGACCTACCGTTTTCGGCGAGCGTTCCGCTGCCGTTGGGGTCGGGTGAGAGGAGGACGGTGCAGTCGAAGGCCCGGACACCCGGTTTTTCGAGGTGGTCCGCCAGCCAGTCGACGCTTACGAGCGAGTCGACTACACCGGAATCATCTGTGGGCATATCACTCCTTGGCCGTGAATCTGATAGATGCGAGCGGGCCGGGCCCGAACCGGCGGGTGCTGTATCGTCCCGACCATGAGCGAAGCACGTTGGACCGTAGCCGCCGAGGGGTACTTCGACCAAACCTCCTACGAGGCCGGTGACACCATCACATTCCACGCCGGTTCGACGAACGCGCACCCTTCGGGTCGCGTGGCTCCGGCGGAGACCACCCTCGACGTCGACATCGAGATCGCCAGGGTCGGCGCCCAGCGCAGTGTGGTTGCGAACTTCCCGGCGCTCCAGGTGCCAAGTCATCCGATCGCGTCTGATGCGTCCGCGACCGGCGCACAGTGGCCGTCGCTTCTTTCCTTCACCGCGTCGCCCGAGTGGGCGTCGGGCTGGTATGAGGCGACACTCAACGCCGTGTTGCCCGACGGGTCGGCCGTCGAGCGTCGAGCCGGGTTCGTGCTGCGGGCACCGACCGGCGCGCCCCGTTCGAAGATTCTCCTCGAACTGTCCCTCAACACCTGGAACGCCTACAACGACTGGGGCGGGTCGAATCTGTACCTGGGTGGCACGGCCGTGTCGTTCCGGCGACCCTTGGCGAACGGTCTCATAACGCGGCCCGATCCGCACAACCATCGCAACGCCGCAATGTCGGCCGAGCCCGATCTCGGTGGAAGCGCATGGTCCGATCATGCGCGGGCGGCGAAGATCAGTTCGTGGTCAGCATGTTCGGGGTGGCCCACGTGGGAGGGCCCGTTCGTGGCATGGGCCGAGGCGGCCGGCTACCAGTTCGACTATGCCGTGAACGCCGATCTCGAGCTCCGCCCCGAGGTCCTCGACGGGCACACGCTGATGCTTTCCGTCGGTCACGACGAATACTGGTCGTCGCCCATGCGCGACACCGTCGAAGCGTTCATCGCCGGCGGAGGAAACGTGGCGTTCTTCTCGGGCAACACGTCGTTCTGGCAGGTGCGGCTCGAAGACGACGGGGCCACGATGGTGTCGTACAAGGGGGAGGCGCGCTCCCGGGATCCGCTCCGCAAGACGCACCCGCACTTGCTCTCCGGCATGTGGTCGGATCCCATCATCGGCCGCCCGGAGTCGCGGATGACCGGCGTGACCTTCAGCCGCGGTGGCTATGCCCGTATCGCCGGGGGCACCCCGAGGGGACAGCGCGGGTACACGATCTGGCGGCCCGAGCACTGGATGTTCGAAGGGACCGACCTTCGGTACGGCGATCTCTTCGGGGCGGACCATATCGTCGTCGGGTACGAATGCGACGGGTGCGAGATGACCCTCGAGAACAACCTGCCGGTCCCCACCCATGCCGACGGCTGCCCGGAAGGCTTCGAGATCCTCGGCTCGGCACCGGCGCGACTGTGGTCGGTCAACGTCGAGAAAGGTGTCAACGAATACTCAACGGGGCTGCAGGCCATCAGGACGATGGGGGAACTCGAGGGAGTGGCGCATGTGCTCTTCGGATCGATGTCGGAGGACAACGTCGCGAAGGTCGCGCACGGCAACGCCGTTCTCGGCGCTTACACCGCGGGTGGCACGGTGGTTACGAGCGGTTGCACGGACTGGGCGTACGGCGTCGCCGGAGGTGACCCGCTCGTGCAGCGGGTGACGCGCAACGTCCTCGACCGGCTTCAGCGCGGGGTCATCGACGGGGACCTGTAGTCCCAGCATGCGACCGAGCCGTCGGGGTCACCGGAGTTGTCGGCCACAAGCGTATCGATGAGACTGTCGACAGCCTTGAGAGGATCCGACTTGAGAAACCGGTCGAGGAGGTCTTCGCCTACCTGCAAGGTTACGAAGGTCGAGGCGTTCGCGGCTGACGCTCGCCGAGGCGCCTCATCCACTTCAGCGGTAACCGTAGCGAGAGCCAACGCCGAGGGTGTGACGATTGGGCCAGGTGCTCACCACCGCTCGGAGTCCGTCGCTTGCGTTCTGTACTTTTCAAAGTGGCACAGCAAGATCATGGACATGATGTGCAGCCATCCAACTGGCCCGACCCTCGCAGATGCAGAAACCCCCTGCTCAGCAGGGGGTTTCGTTGGAGCCGAAGACGGGATTCGAACCCGCGACCCTCACCTTGGCAACGTGAGGATGACCGTTCAGCAAGTCCATGAACTGCGGTTGCGTGCTCCTGCGTCCACATTTTGTCCACCAAATACGGCCCAGTCCAGGCAGTTCGTAGAGCGGTCTACGTACGTGCGCTTACTATCGTGTCAAGTTCGAGGCCGACCCCGGCGAAGTTTCAAGACCGTTCGATCAACCATTGCTCGAAAGCTGCGGTGCGATTGTCCGAGGTTTCTGCTCGTCCCATTCGAGGACATCGTCGTCGCCGGTGACGATCCAAACAGCTTCGTGTGCTCTCGAGAACGCAACCAGGTAGTCGTCGTCGGTATCACGAGTCGCGACAGCGATCTCCAACGGGTGTGGTACTTGGCTCGGAAGAGCCGAGATCGTTGTGACGAACTCGCGGGCGTCTTCGGCGCTGATTTGTTTGCGCAGACGCGGACGATCGAGCACATCGCGGATCTCGCCGATCAACCTCGGACACACGATGACGTCGAACGACGCCTCGCCCGACATCCACTGGTCGACCAGTCGCGTTGATGGTCCCCACCCAATCGCCGCCGACACAAACACGTTCGCGTCGACAACGACACGAACCGGCTCAGCGGGCACGCCGACGTCGAACTTCCCGAGATCTCCTCGAGAGCCAACCGCATCGCCTCGTCTTCGTCCAGCGACGACGTCGCAGCGCGTGAAGCCATTGATTCACGTGCGGGGCGAGAGAAGTACTCCCACGGCGACTGACGTGTGATGACGAGCGACTCGCCGATCTGATTCCACGAAACCCCTGCCATACGCGCGTCAGCGACGAACCGGCGACGAAGCTCGCCCAGCTCAGCCTCGGTCCGCGTCAGCTCACGCAACGCCTCCAACGGGTCGAACGGCAAACGATCAAGGAGAACACTCATGACGTCAGGCTCCCCTGACGTCATGATTCCGCAAGCGACCTGCCTTCCTCAGATTCAGGGAGGCGCCACTGGGGTGAAATCCGATCTGGCTCGGCAGGGAATATCCGGTATTACACGGAATACGCGGCGAATCCGGGGGAACGATGGTTGAACGCGTTGAGCGAACCCGATTCCGCAGAGTCCCCGGGTGAGAACGTTGCGCTGGCCGGCATCCGTGCGCCAAGCAATAGGGGAGAACCGCCACCGTGGTCGGGAATCGCGGTGATGCCGAACGCGGACTCGCTGAGTTGGTGGAGCAGTTCCATGATGGTCAGGCGAGTTGTCCTTCGGGTCGTCGGTGTCGCTGCCCATCCGCTGGCGTCGTGCACGCCGTCTGCGCCACAGTCGTCGGAGATCGAATGGTGCGGACAAGCGATTGATCGATTGGCTGCGCTGCCTTCAAGGCACGGCGTCGTCAGCGCCCCATCCGAGGTGACTCTGCGGCGGCCCGCGCGTACGACCGAAACTTCGAGACGACAACCACGCGCGCTTACATACGCTTCGAGCACATCGATCGTGTGGCGATTCGTCACTGAGACGCTGCACGGCTTCGCCGACGGTGCCAGCGTTTCAGCGCGCCTTCAAGAACTGGACGGGCAGCGCGCCCGGGATCTACTGCGGCGGTGGGACGTGACCAGCGCAGCCCGGACGGCGCCGCCATGTCATTCTCCAGTGCCTTTGTGGCTCAGTTGGCTTGCCGCTTGCGCACAGGCTTCTTTGGCAAAGCCTTCTTGGGTACCCGATTCGTCACCACCGTGGCGAGGACGCAATCTGTGGCCCACGCCACGAACTGCTCGCGGCTCCAGCCACGGTGGCTGACGAGGAGGTTGTAGGTGTCTGGACTCAGCACGGTCCAGAGGATGTCGACGGCCGCCGAAGCGGTCATCCCGTCCGGCAGCGCGCCGAGGCTCGCCAACTTCGCACCAATGCTGCGGTACTGCTCGTAGCGGGCGTCGAGGGTGAAGCGCTGGTGCGCCTCGGCCACCTGCGGATCGGACGCGGCCGCCGCCCGCAACGTCGGATAGATCACGTCGAGTCGGGCCAGGATCGGTGCCGCCACCCGCACGATGGCCCGAAGCAGTTCGCGTGGATCCTCGATCGCGTCGAGCGCAATGAAATCAACCCGATCGGCCAGCGCCACCGGTTCGTGGTCGCCGGCGATGATCACGTCCATCAGTGCCGAGAACACGCCGAACTTCGATTGGAGTGCGTTGTAGACGGTCTGCAGCGACACGCCGGACGCCTCGGCCAGCTGGCGCATCGACGTCGCCTCGTAGCCCTGATCCAGGAACAGCGGCTTCGCGGCATCGACGATCTGTTGCTTCGTCACCTCTGCTTGCGCGTGCCGACGCGATCCGTCGTAGGGCCGCTTGACACGCTTCGACATATCGTTAGGATATCGTTCTATCGAATAGATCAGCGATCAAAGTAAATTTGTCCAACAAGCAACCGACCGAGAAGGAGCACCTTTCATGCCCATCACCGCCGGCTTCAACCACGTCGCCACCCTCACCACCGACATGCACACGACCGTCCGCTTCTACGAGCAGGCCTTCGATGCCACCGTGCTGTTCGAGATCGAAAAGACCGAGCATCACCCTTGGATGAAGGTCGTCGACCTCGGGGGCGGGGCTGCGCTCAACGTCTTCGAGGCACCGGCCGACACCATCATCGGGGAGCGATGCCGCCAGGGCGGCCGGGGCGCCATCGACCACTATGCCCTCGCCGTCGACACACTCGCCACGCTCCACACGGTCCGCGACCGACTCGCGGCCGCGGGTGCGCAGGAGGTCGGCGACATCCAGCAGCTCGGACCCGAGTGGTCGCTCTTCTTTCGCGATCCGGATGGGATGGAGCTCGAGGTCTGCTGCCCTGCCGACTGAGCAGCCCCGCTCGCTGGGCGACCCCGTCAGTTCGGGCAAGCCGGAACTGGAGACGCACATGCTGCCAAAACTTTGTCACGCTTGCGCTCAGGCCGTACTCCTCTTTCCCAACCCGAAACAGCCGGCGGATGTCCTCGTTCCCGGGACTGTCCATCAGGTAGCCGGCCAGCAGCACGACTGCGTGTCCCACCCTCGTACTCGAGTCATTTTCGAAGGACCATCGTCAAGGGTAAAACCACGGGAACCCAGCCCTAGTGGTCCGTCGCGGAGTTGGTGAGGGTATCGAGTGTTGCTCGGCCACGGCGTGCTGATGTGATGATCTCGTCGGCGGTCTTTTTCCAGATGAACGGTTTCGGGTCATGGTTCCAGTGCTCGGCCCAGAGCTCGATGGCGTCTTTGAGTTGAGCGACACTGTTGAACGCAGCGTTGGTGAGTCGTTTGCGGGTGAGAACCGAGAACCAGCATTCGACGAGGTTCAGCCACGATGACGATGTCGGGATGAAGTGCAGATGCCAGCGGGCGCGTTTGGGATCGGCAAGCCAGTTCGTGATCTCGGGTGCTTTGTGGGCCGACAGGTTGTCGAGCACGACGTGCACTTCGAGTTCACGCTCGACGTGAAGGTCGATGTACTTGAAGAACGCCAACACGTCCGTGGCTTTGTGTGAGCGGCGGGTGTCGTAGATGACCTCGCCGTTGGCGACATTCATCGCGGCGAACAAGTCAGTGGTTCCGTTGCGCTTGTAGTCGTGCGTCATGGTCCGGTTCCGGCCGGGTTTCATCGGTGACGATGGCTGGGTTCGGTCCAATGCTTGGACCTGGGTTTTCTCATCGAAGGAGAACACCACCGCACGTTCCGGCGGGTCGATGTACAGCCCAACGACATCAACGACTTTTGCTTCGAAGTCCGGATCGTTCGACACCTTGAACCCGTCTACCCGCCACGGTTTGAGCCGGTTCGCCCGCCAGATCCGGGCCACCGTGTCCTTGCCGATCCCGTGGCGTGCCGCCATCGACCGGGTCGACCACGCCGATGCCTCATCATCAGGCAAAGCGATCCTGGTATCGGTCACTACCGCCGCCACCGTGCCATCAGGCAACCACGATTTGCGGCCCCGACCCTTCGCGATACGTCCCACCCCGCCGACACCCTCCGATTCGAAACGTGTCCGCCACCGCCGCACCGCGTCACCCGTCGTCGCGTACCGACGAGCGATCTCCTCGTTCGCACACCCATCACCAGCATCAAGCAGCGCCCTCGCCTGGACCACGACCCGGTGCGGCGACACCGACGACCGGGCCATCACCAACAACTCTGCGCGCTGATCATCACTCAACACAAGAGCCCGTGCAGGAGCAACCATCACCACACCCTACACGCCCACCCTATTTCAGCGACGGACCACTAGACGGGGCAACTTTCCGTGGCTGTTGCGGTAGGTCTTGCCTTTCTTTGGATGAGTGAACTTCAGTCCGGCCCAGACGTCGTTGATGCGCAGGCACGTACTCTCGACGAGGCCGAAGTCAATAGCCGATCTCGATCACCTTCGGAAGCTTCAGGTCGGAGCCGAGTCGACCACCTTTGGGCCAAGAGAGCCAAAGCATCCCACCACTTCGCACGTGGGGCGTCAGCGTGGGGAACGTCACCCGCATGTGATGTTGCGTGATGACGAAGTAGTGCAAGTAGTCGAACGTTCCCGCCAACTTGTCGACCACTTCTAGGTCCGGCAGATCGATGGCATTCAACGCTGTCGCCGGGGCATCGACGAAGTGGGCGCGGCTTCCGGGCTTGACGCCCATCTTCTCGGCAACGGTGCGGGTCGTCACTACGGCGTGGGGTGGCAGCTGGCGGGGCGGCTTGGGCCTGACGAAGTCAGTCGTCAGCGGGTGCCGCTTCCAGCGTGTGCATGTACGTGTCTTGCGCCTACTCCGGCGACCTCGCAAGCGTCGACGGCAATCGCTTCTTCCCCTGCTTGTTCAAAACCATCGGCAGCCCCTCACTTCATAAATCCAATCAAGTGAAGCAGTCGGTACCCGCGCCTGGCCACTGCGAAACGTTCACCAATGGCAACCACTTTCCCCGTGGTCATCACGATGACGACCGGGCATCGAGCTGCTGCAACAGGTCATGGGCAGCGATCTCGATCGCTTTGTGCCGCCACTCCGCCGCCCGGTATACGCACGCAATCAACCCTGAACGGTGCAAGCGCCGCAAGTCGCCGAACACGAACCCGTACCTCGCCTTCGTCTCATCCGTGGCCCCGTCGGTCAGGCCTAGATGCCACGAGCCATACTCATCCCACGAGCGCTTGTCGAGGTAGGCGTTCTCGGCCGTTGCATTCGGCTGGACATCACCCCAGTCGCTGTCAAGACGTACCGGCGTGCCTTGATGAGCGCCTCGGCATGACGCACTGCTTCCTCGTTCAACGTGTACGACGCCATCTCAGATGCTCCTCCCGGTCAGACACACAGCCCACTCCGACGCTCGGCCAGCGAACATGCAAAGAGCAGACCAACAATGGCCATGACCTTCGGCGCTCTCGACCTCAGACGGGTTCATAGGTGAGGAGGACGACGCCGGAGTTGAAGTGTTTGGTGTCGATGAGTTTCAGGTTCGAGGTGGTGGGGGCCTGGGTTGGTTCGAAGAGCCGCCGGCCCTGGCCGACCACGACCGGGTAGACCAACAGGCGGTACTCATCGACCACGCCGGCGCTGATCAGTTCGTGGCAGATGGTGATGCTGCCGGTCACCCCAAGGTTGCCTCCCGGTCGGTCTTTCAACCTGCGAACCTCGTCGAGCAGCTCGCCGTGGAGCACCGTCGAGTTCTCCCATGCCGGGTCGTTCAGCGTGTTCGACAACACGAACTTATCGACCTTGTTAAGGTGGTCGGTCACTCCGGTTTTGTCGTCGGTCTGACCGGGCCAGTACCCCCGCATCGCCTCGAACGTCTTACGACCGTACAGCTGTGCGGCTTCTTGACCCATCATCTCCCGAAGTGCCTCGTTGATGTCGGAGGTATCCGCCTCGTTCGCAGCAACAGAGAACCATTCCCCGGTCTGCTCGTTCTGTTCCACCACACCGTCAAGTGAGATGTTCTCGGTAACAACAAGCTTCATGTTCAACCTTTCGTATTCGAACTGGTCGCCTTCCGCCTTTGGGTGGCGGTCTCAATCGGCGTATCGGGCGAAGGCTTCGGAGGGGGCCCACTTGCTGCCTGCGGGCAACTGGGGCCAGCCGTCCGGCGAGTCCTGCCAGTTCTCCTGGCGTCCGTACGGCAAGAGGTCGATGAGCGCGAACGTGTGGCTGAGCTGCTCCGTGCCGCGGCCCTGGGTGTTGTACGTGCGGTACACCGTGTCGCCATCCCTCAGAAAGACGTTGACCTGGAAGCCGCCGCCGGGAGGAGCTCCCATGTCGGTACCGAACTCGCTGTTCGCTGTCGAGTACCACACCATTTTGTTGCCAACCCTGGCCTTGTAAGCCAGTGCCTCATCGATCGGGCCTTGGGTGACGATGACGAAACGGGCGTTGTAGGGGTCCAGGAACTCGAGCCGGGTGTACTGGCTGGTGAGTCCTGTGCAGCCCGGGCACTGCCATGTCTCATCCGGGAACCACATGTGGCTATAGACGATCAGCTGACGCTTCCCGTCGAACACGTCCGCCAGCCGAACGGGGCCGTCGGCTCCATCGAGTCTGTACTCGGGAAGTTCCACCATCGGCAGGCGCCGCCGGGCCGCGGCGATTGCGTCGAGTTCATGCGTGGCCGCCTTTTCGCGGGTCCGCAACTCCGCCAACGCAGCACCCCAAGTGTCCTGGTCGACGATCGGTGGGACGGCGACCGGGTCATGCCCGTCGTCGAGGTCGTGTGCCGGCATCGTCAGCTCCTTCATCGCAGTGCAGCGAAACGTCCGCTCACTGTTGCAAAAGGAGACAGTTTGCGCACCCTCCTAGTTTCCCGGCCGTGGTGATTTCAAACGCACACGAGTCGAAAATCCCGCTCTGCACGATTCGTGGCCGTCAGCCCCGCTTAGTTCGGAGCGCTTTTGTATGGTCGTTCGAGCAGGCAAGTCGAAAGATGTCGATGTGGGACGGTCGTGTTCTGTGTCAGCCTGCGTTTCGAGCGGCGGTGAGCACGGCGCCGCAGACTGCGGGCATGCCGGTTTCGTCGGCGGCGCGTTGGGTGAGGACGACGACGACGAGTTCCTCGGAAGGCACGTTGGACCAGGTGGTTCCGAGGCCACCGTCCCATCCGTAGCCGTCGTTGAAGACCGACACGCCATATCCCCATCCTCGTCCGTCGAGGAGGTCGGAACCGGGCCAGACGTTGGAGCGTTGATCGGGGCTGAGCTGATCACGGGTCATCTCGGTCACCGTCTCGGACTTCAGGACCGGATCTCCTCCACGCAACAACATTCGGCCGAAGGCAACGAGGTCATCGACGGTGGACACCAGACCCCCGCTGCCGTCGAGAAAGGCGGGTGTGCGAGACCACTGACCGTCGGGTGGGTCGGTCATCGCAAGCGTCCCGTCGCGGTTCTCGTACGCGGCTGCAAGACGACTCGGGTCGATCGCGTGGAAGCCGGTGTCGTGCATGCCGAGGGGGTCGAGCACTCGCTCCCGAAGGACCTTGTCGAACGATTCACCAACGGCCCGCGCGGCCAGGATACCGAGCACCTGTGAGCCCGTGTTGTAGAGCCATCGTTCCCCGGGCTGGGCGAGCAACGGCAGTTCGCCAAGACAGGCCAACCACACATCGGGGTCAGGTGTGACTGCTGGTTGGGGCGGTCCGAACGTGGCCAGCGGCCGTTCAAGCGTTGCGGTCAGGATCGGCCACGGCTCGGGTGCGGCGAACATCGCCCCTTGCATCCCGAATCCCCAGGTGAACGTCAACAGGTCGCGCACCGTGATCGAACGGCGTGCCGGGACGGTGTCGTTGAGGGGTCCGTCCGGCCGGCGGAGCACCCGTCGACCAGCGAGTTCGGGAAGCAACTCGTCGATCGGCCCGTCGAGATCGAGGAGCCCGTCGTCGATGAGGGACAGGACTGCGGCAGCGGTCAATGGCTTGGTCATCGAGGAAATCCTGAACTGGGTGCTTCGTAGCATCGGCGCTCCGCCAATCTCGGCAACTCCCGCCGTCGCAAAGCAACTGGTGGTATCGCCTCTTGCGATAGCCGCAACGACGCCGGGCACCTCACCGTCGCGCACGGCACACTCGACAGCATCTTCTAATCGGCGGTGCGTGTCGCCTGTCGAGGCTTGCGACGGATCGGCCATGTGTTCCTTGAATCGGCATAGTCGGACGGGTTCCACTTGCTGCCTGCGGGCGACTGGGCCAAAAGGCTGACGAGCGAGAAGGTGTGGCTGAGCTGCTCGGTCAGCTGCGGCCCTGCGTGTTGTAAGTGCGGTACCCAGTCTCGCGGACCCGGAGGAACACGTTCACCTGGGAGCCGCAGCTGGGAGGGAGGCGTGTCTCCTGTTGGTACCGAATGGGCTGTTCACCGTCGAGTACCACCCTGGCCTTGTTCGCATGCGCCTCATCAATCGGGCCTTGGGTGACGATGACGAACCGGGCACCGTAGGTTGCAGGAACGCCAGCGGATCTATTGACTGGTCAGCCCGCTGCCGAAGCAGTGCCGTCTCACCCGAATTCACACTTGGCTGTACATCATGAGCTGCCGCTTCCGCGAACACGTCCGCCGGCCCATTTGTCCAAATCCAGTCGTGTTGTTTGGACTTGATTGTCTCGGGGTAACTCACAGCGTGACTCATACTCCCCCCGACTCGACCGTCAACACGATGCTGCGCACGAACGGCGCACATGTGTACTTTGAAGTGCGCGGCGACGGACCAGGAGTTCTGCTGGTTGGCTGCCCGATGGACGCCACAGCGTTCGCGTCGCTTGCAGATCTGCTTGCGGTACACCACACCGTGATCACAACCGATCCTCGGGGCATCAACAGAAGCTCGGTCGACGACCCCGACCAGGACGTCACACCGGAAATGCTCGCCGACGACCTGTCGCTATTGCTGAACCACCTGAGCCTCGGTCCGGTTTCGGTTTTCGGGTCGAGCGGTGGTGCGGTCAGCGCCTTGGCTCTTGCTCAATCCCACCCCGACCAGGTACACACGGTGGTGGCCCACGAACCCCCACTCGAAGAATTGCTGGATGATCGCGCCGATCTCCGGGCCGTCACGGAGGACGTCGTCGCGACGTATCTTTCGGGCGACATCGCCGGGGCCTGGGCCAAGTTCTTGGCGTCAGCAAACATCACGCTCAACGACGAAGACATGGCGCAAAGCGCCAGCGAACCAACCCCGCAAGCGGCCGCCGACGAGCGGTTCTTCTTCGCCCACACCCTGCGACCATCCACCTACTGGTTACCCGACCTCTCCGCACTCCGCACCGGCGGCACACGGATCATCATCGGAGTCGGCGACGCGTCAACCGGACAGACGTGTGAACGAACGTCGCACACGCTCGCCGCCTCACTCGGCATCAGCACCATGTCGTTTCCAGGCGACCACGTCGGCTTCACCGTGCACCCCGACCTGTTCGCCGACCGCCTCACGACCGTTCTCAACGACAGTTCAACGCTCCAGCACCGAACCGTGTCTGGGTCATCGATCTGACCTACGTGCGGACCTTTGCCGGTTGGGTCTGTGTGGCCTTCATTGTCGACGTGTACTCCCGTCGGATCGTGGGCTGGCAAGCCTCCACGCGGCTGCGTTCCGACCTCGCTCTCGACGCCCTCGACATGGGCCTTGTGGGCCCGGCGAGGCCACGATCTCACTGGGCTCGTGCATCACTCCGACCGCGGTGTCCAGGCAGTATTTGTCGATCCGCTACACCGAGCGTCTCGCCGAGGCTGGGCTCGAGCCGTCCGTGGGTTCAAGAGGCTATTCGTTCGACAACACGCTGGCCGAGACAACGAACGGTCTCTACAAGACCGAGCTCATCCACCGGCGCTCCTGGCGGAGCATTGATGACGTCGAGATCGCCACCCTCGAATACGTCGACTGGTTCAACCACGACGCCTCCACTCCGCCTGCAACCTGACGCCACCCGCCGAATACGAACAGCACTACTATGCACACCTACGAGCTAGCCAGCTCGTCCAAACCCCATAACCCTCCCTACGCAGAATCCAGGGCGATTCACCGTGGCACCGGCACGGTCAACCAACCGACGAACCCGAACGAGCATCCACGTCGACGCCACAAAACGCCCGCCAAGCACTCCATTCCCGCTCGGACCACCATCAGGCCTCGACGAACCGAACCTACCTGAACGATCTCAACCAGCGTTCGCCCGCTCTTGGGCATCGGGGTTGACTACGGAACCGGCCGACGGACGGCTACGGAGTCGGCGCGGACCACGACGTCAGCCGCTGCCGTTCGGCGGAGGTGCAGTCTGTTTGGCCAGCACCCGGCGCATCGCTGGAGCGAGATCGTCGGCGAGTTCATCGCGCGCGACCCATGCGCCCGCCCCTCGGCCCGCCGTTACGTTGCGGTAGTCGACGTCAGCCTCTGGGCCCACGACCACGATGCGACTCTTCGGAAAGCCGTCCAGCCCGTCGCTGCCGAAGCGGGAAAGATCCACGCTATCGAGGACGAGAAGGTCCGGACGGAATGCGAGAAGCGCAGTAGCGAGATCGGTGTCGAGGAGAATCGCTGCCCATCCGTCGTTTTCGCGGTTGAGAAGCTCACGTATGAGGCGGCGCATCACCGGGTGGGCAATGGCGATCAACACGCAGGGGTGCAATCCACATCCCCGGGACCGGTCCATTCTCCGATGTTCGTCCCGCCGGACGTCACGGGACATCCGCTGAGACTACGGGTCGGCGGTGCGGCCCGTCACGGACCCTACTCCTCGGGGTCGAGCAGGCCGGCGTCGCGGGCGAAGCGGACCAGTTGAGCCCGGGTCCGGATATTGAGCTTCTGCTGGACATGCGCCCGGTGGGTCTCAACGGTTCGAACCGATACGTAGAGGCGGTCGGCTATTTCGCTGTTGGTCGACCCCAGAGCGATGCCGCGCAGCACCTCGACTTCTCGCTCCGAAAGGTCCCCACCGGGGCCACCGAGGCGAGCCGTGGGTGCGTCAGGGGCGAGCAGCGCGGCGCCGAGTGTCGGATGCACGTACTGGTTTCCCGATGCGACCTGGCGAACCGCGTGCACGAGTTCGACGTCAGCGGCCTCCTTCAACACGTAACCGTCGGCGCCCGCGTCGAACGCCCGCCGTAGATAGGCCACGTCGTCATGGACCGTCAGAACCAGGACACGAGTAGCCGGGCTCACCTTGCGCACCGTGGCCGTGGCGGTGATACCGCTGCCATCGGGCAGGTTGAGGTCCATCACGAATACATCGGGACGTTCAGCTGCCGCCAGTGCCACCGCTTCGCTGATCGTCCCCGCCTCACCAACGACCTCGAGGTCCGGTTCAGCGGCGAGGATTCGACGCAGTCCACTGCGAACGACTCCGTGGTCGTCGCACAGCGCGACCCGCACCACATCACCATCAGCCAAGGGGCACGTCCAAGACAACAGTGG
This sequence comes from Acidimicrobiia bacterium, assembly GCA_031418775.1. Classification (GTDB taxonomy): domain Bacteria; phylum Actinomycetota; class Acidimicrobiia; order Acidimicrobiales; family JANYDT01; genus JANLQX01. The sequence goes on along the minus strand of JANOJN010000150.1, from coordinate 6,898 downwards.
TCCGTGAGCCCGGCGAGGAGAAGACGCGTACCGTTCCCCCGATGAGTTCGGCGCGCTCCTTCATACCTTGGAGGCCGAGGTGTCCGTCGACCGGGCGTTCCGGGTCGAAGCCCAGTCCGTCGTCCTCCACCACCGCTCGCAATCGACCCGACGCGACCGTAACGGCCACGCTCGCGGTCGACGCCTCGGCGTGGCGGGCAACGTTGGTGAGTGCTTCCTGCACGACCCTGTACACAACCGTGGCCACTTCCGAAGACACGTCGTGCTCCGGCAGCCCATCGACGATGGCGTCGACCGCCATCCCCGACCGTTCAGCCACATCATCGACGAGTCGCTGCAGCGCAACCGCCAAACCAATATCGTCCAGGACGCTCGGTCGCAGCTCGAACGCCAACCGACGGGTACTGCGAAGCGCTTCGGCGATCAGCTCGCCCAGCTCATCGAAACGCACTCGCGCGTCATCGTCCGCTCCGGCGTTGGCGGGATCTCCGATCAATCGCAAACCCAGCATCACGGAGGTCAACGCCTGACCGATGTCGTCGTGCAGGTCACGCGATACCCGCGCCCGCTCCTCCTCCTGAGCAGCGATCACGGCCCGAAGTACATCGCGCCGGGACTTTTCGCGTTCCTCGGCCGCGATTCGGCTGGCCACCGCAGCGAGACGGGACTGCTCAGCCGCCACGAGCTCTGCGCTCTCGATCGCGCACGCCGCAAACGCAGCCAGCGCCATCACCAACGCCTCGTCCTCGAGGTCGAACAGTGCGCCGCCAAGCTTCTCCGTCAGATACAAGCTTCCGAAGCGGCGACCACCGCGGGCTATCGGGGCTCCCAGGAATGTTCGCATCGGCGGATGACCTGTCGGAAAGCCGCACGACCGAGCGTCCGCCCCAAGGTCGTCCGAACGGATCGGTGCGTCAGCAACTGCCACCAGACCCAACATTCCCAACCCGCGCGGAGGCTCCCCGAGACGCTCAACAGTGGCGGCATCCATGCCGTGGTGAATGAACGTTGTGCTCGCGCCGACTCCCCCGTACAACCCCAGCGCTGCATATTTCGCACCCGCCACCACTGCCGCGCTCTCCACGATCCTCCGCAAGACGACATCGAGATCGTGTTCGCCCGCCAACTCGACGGCACGGTCAAGGAGCAGCCGGACGCGCAAAGGAGAGATGTCCAAGGACTTCGCTTCGTCTGGACTACCCGATGCATGGATATCCGACATACTGTCGTAGATACTACCACCAGGCGGAATGGACCGACGGGGAACGGTTCCCGGCTCGCGTTGTCAGAATGACGCGCTGGCGGAGTGCTCGTTCGGCCGCCTCACTTGTTGGCCACGCTGTCTTTGATTACATGCAATCAGCGATCAACACTGTTGATGGTGGTGACGAGCCTCCTGGGACCCCCTGCCGGGTGCGAGTGGCGGAGGCAAAGCTGACATCACGGGCCACGCCCCTCTACGGTGTTTTGCCATCCGGAATCGTCTAACCCCGGCACACAGACCCGTCCCAGCCAGCGGCACCCCGATGCATGCCCGGGTTGTGCGAAGCGTTGAATCCCATGCCGCGTGCACAGTTGGAGACGTGGTTTCCGAAGTTCTCGGCACCCAACGCAGGCTTTGCGCTCACCAGCCCAGAGACCAACAGCGCTACGACTGCGATCGAGCCGGCGAACGCCTTGTGTTTGAACTGACGTTTCATAAGTAACTCCTCGTGTTCGGATTGACCTGCACCGTACGGAGGAGGGAGCGCCGCTGACATCCCGGCGAACTACTGATTCCGGTGGTGGGGAATCCGCCGTTTTCGGACCTGCGATGTCGCGGTGATCACCTGGGTCCATCAGGTCAGCAATCCCGCCAGACTGGTGGGCGCGAGCGGAAGCCCGTGGTTCAAACACTCCAGCTGCGATGGGGAGCGCAATGACGTTGTAGCCAATCGCCCATCCGAGGTTTTGGCGCATGTTGCGTACCGTCCCACGTCCGATCTGTAGCGCCACTACGACATCGAGCGGGTCACTGCGCATGAGCACAATGTCAGCCGTTTCGATCGCCACGTCGGTCCCGGCGCCGATCGCCACCCCCATGTCCGCCTGGGCCAGCGCGGGGCGTCGTTGACGCCATCGCCCACCGTCGCCACCTTCTTTCCTTGCGCCTGAAGCTCAGCAATCTTGGCCGACTTGTCACCCGGGAGAACGTAAGCAATGACGGTCGTTACTCCAAGCAGCGATCCGATCCGCTTCGCGGTGTCGTCGCGCTCAACGCCGACAACCCCGGCCAATGGATGCTGCACTGCCACAACACCTACCACCTCGAGCGAGGGATGCCCAGCGTCCTGTCACACCGACGGTAGAAACGTCAGGGACGCAGCAATCATTGTCACTCGCTCTTAGCCAACCACTGCCAGTTGTCGAACTGAGCGGCCGGAATCATCGACGTCACCGCAACCGTGAAGTCAGCGAGGAAGGCACCTACGACAGTGTGTCAAAGATGATCGGGGATTTGCGTTTCAACGTCGGGGCATCATGCTGGAATCCGGATCAGAAGATATAGCGCTGCCGACGAGCGCGTCCGGCGCGAGTTTCGGCGCGGCCGCAACGGCGGCTTCCGGTTCGAGCGTGGCACCGACATCCGCAACGAGCCGGTCAACCATGCGACCCGCGTCGTAGCCGAGGAGCGACGCAGCCTCTGGTGCACTGCCGAAACGCGTTCGGAATCGCGTCCGGAATCGCGTTGCTCGGGCATCGCGCCGAGACGTCGCAACGCTTCGAAGCACGATCGTTGCGGCGTTTCGGGTGACGGGCCGAGTGGTTCCGACGATGGTGAGCCGTCGCCGAGTTTGCGCGGCCGTGGAGATCGTCGTCGGGGTGGCCGAACGGGACAGTACGACGACGGCGCTTGCGCCTGAGTCCAGGGCGGCCTGTACCTGTTGCATCGTGTCGCTCCGGCCCGCCCTGATCCACCGGAGATCCACGTCGACACCTCCGAGGTGGTCACCCCCTTCTCGGCCTGGTGGGTGGCTGACATCGGGCGACTCGTCGACGGCCATCCGCAATCCCCGCGCCGCTGGGTCGGTTCGTTCGTTGCCGTCAACAACGACGACGAGTGTGAACACGTCTGCGTACGCGGGTTTGGCGTTCGCGCTAAGCGCAAGAACGACGACGCACGCCGCCAGGCGGCGAAGGGATCGCAGGGTGCTCTTCCGTGTGGCGCCATTCCGTGTGGTGCTCTTCCGCATGGTTACTCCTCAAGATGTGGCGGCGGGCTTCGGTGAAGGTCCAACAGGCCAATAATGCACGGGTCAACGATGCGGTAGTGGGCGTGCCTGCAGCGACGCCGTGCAACAGGCGAGCGAAGCGTTGTAGCAAGCAGCTGGCGACCGCCAAACGTGAACGTACGAAGGGCAACGATAAGCGCGCCTACGTGACGCGGAAATGACGCGGCAGACGCGATCTTGAAGCGGTTTGGGGGCTTCGAAAGGCCGTGAAAAGTCCCGACTGGCATAGTCAAAAACATCCCCTGGGCAGGGCGAACATGCCTTGACCAGCCGAAACGAGAATTCGCGAATCGCCTCCGCAGCGGGTTCGACTCCCCCCACCTCCACGAACAAGTGCCTCTGACCAGGCAATATGCGTCGAAATGTTGCGAACGGCCATGATTCCCCCTTCCCTCCAGTCCGACCCACATGTGGCCTGAGCTGGACAAATGTGAAGGAGGGGACGGGGACACGATTCCCGCCACTTTCACCGCCTTGCTCGGCGACCGAGCCGAGGCAACCGGACGGCCACCAGAACGAACCGACCGGGTCAAGTCTTCGCGGTGAGGATCGAACGCCCGGTCTGCGCCTGCGTTCGACGAAGATCAGCCGATCATCCGCTCATCGGACCTGAGTCGGCCCGTCTCCGTTGCGAGCGGCGCGGCAGGCGCGTATCTCGGTTCGAGCTGCCCGGAGGGGGATGCTCGCGTCAAGCAGGGCCATGACGTCGAGTGCGCTGCCCACGGCTTCGATCGCTGCATCGATAAGCCGCTCCAGGGGGAACGGTCGGTCGAGTCGGAGCCAAGTGAGCAGTGCGTGGTCGTAGAAGCCGACCGCTCCCCGCAACGCAATCCGTACGGCGGGGTCATTTTGGTCGAGGATGAGATGAACGCAAAACACCTCGATGGCATCCCAGCGATAGCGCTCGATCACCTGCTGCGCGTCGGGTTCCTCCCCGCCGCTGAGAAACGCTTCGAACTGTTCCGGATGGAGTGCGACGGCGCGGAAGTGCGCGTCGATCTGACGGCGTAACCCGCCCCGCGACGGCACCTCGAGGTCACGATTGCGTTGCTCGCGAAGCCGTGTCCCGACCTCTTCCAGCGCGGCCAGGTAGATCCCACGTTTGTCACCGAAGTGATGGAACAACAGCCCGTGCGCGGTGCCGGCAGCGGTGGTGATGTCGCTAACCGACACCGATGCGGACGAGCGCCCGGCAAAGCATTCAAAGAAGTGGGCGGAGTTCGTTGATCCGGGCGCAGCACTCCACGAAACTCGAGACCGGCGCACCCGGCCAGACAAGGTTGCGAAGGACGACCGTTTCGTATGCGTCACGAGCAACATCGTTCGATGCAGGGTCCCACCCGGGACTCGCCGCGAAGCCTCCTGCTGGCCGGTCAGCGGTGGGCATCCCCGCAGCGCGGGAGTGCTGACACACTTCCCGAGCCAGGACATCAATGGGAAGGTCCTTGAGATGCGCGACGACGTTGTCGTCACGTAGCAACCGGTCGACGTCGTAGTAGTGCCGGGCCGTCGCAGCCCTACGCGCATCGTCTCCCTCAGTCGCCGCGTGGTGCAACAGCACCAGCTTGTCAACCAACGTCCGCACCGGGTCCAGGACCAGGATGCTGACGGGAGCCGCTTCCACGAAATCGATCGGCAGTTCGACCGCTTCCGAGTACTCGACTATCAACGACTGCACTGCGAGACGACGCTGCGGAAGCGCGCCACCCCTTGTTCCGATTTCGATCAACACGCCAGGGCCAAGCACACCACCGTCGTTCGTCGTCGGATAGCGCACAACCGCGGATCGCTTCTCGCCCTTGGTCGTCGACGAACCATCGACGATCGGTTCAATCCCGGTTGTTGCTGTTGCGCCGGACATGAACGCCTTCAACGTCGTGTCGTGCGAACCCTTGCCGCCCGCCGGGAGCACGGCGATCAAGTCCACGTCCTCCGAGAACCGTTGGATCAGCCGATGCGCTTTCGACAGGCTCGTGCCGCCCTTGAACACGATCGAACACCCGAGATCGATCGATGCGGCCGAGACGCCACGCAAGACCTCGGTGACCCAGTAGTCCTTTTCGATGTGATCGGCCGGAATCCCGGTGAACGCGGCCACACGAGACACATAGACCTCGAACTCATCGAGATCGCTGCGCAGCAATCGACTCACAAGACCACGCCTGCGTCGAGTGCAGCAGCAAGCTCAGACCACCGCTCCCGTGTCATCACATGATGCTCGTCGCCAATCGCCGACCCCACCACGTCAGGGCGAACCTCACCCACCGACACAAGACGCGCGACCGTAGACGCCAACTCTCGCCACGGCTTCTCCATCAACCCCGGACCGCCACGAAGCACTTCGAGCACCGCAACCTCGATCGGTCGCAATCCCGCGATCCGACGCTCGATCGAACGCGTCACAAACCGGGCTCCCGGAACCGGTGCTGGCGCCCGACCCGGAACCGCAACGACGGCAATCGACGGCACCTGAGTGGTCATCCCCAAAAGATGCGCGGCCGACGATTCCGCCGGACCAGACCCCGCACCCGCAACTTCCAAGGCAACATCAGCCGACCTCGGCGACGCCATCCCGAACCTCGTCTTCGGCCCCTTCCAGTACAAGCCCTTGCGGACCCGCACCACCTCGCCATCAGCCACTAGACGCGACATGGCGCACTCAACCGCACGACGCGAACCCGGCAACTCCCCCGCAGCAATGAACCCACGCGACGGAGCCGCAGCCACCCGTTTACGCACCAGCTCAGCCGTACTCATGAGAGGAAACTGTATCGATTTCCTCGCAAAGGGTCAAGCCCTAGACACCAGCGAGCTAGCGCTCACGAACGAAGGGAACCACGCTTCGCGTTCAGCGCCAGTACGCCGAAACACCCCCTGTCGAGGGCGCGAAGGGCGCGCATTTCCGGTCAACAACGGCCGCGAACCGCGAACAGCGGCCAACAAGAAATGGCCCTGACCAGTGCAAACATGCCCTGACCAGCCAAAACGCCGACCACGCAGAGCGGGTTCGACTCCTCCCACCTCCACCGTTGTTTGACCTGGTCAGACGACCAAAGTCAAGCCGCCAACAGTGGGCCTCGCAACAGAACGTAGAGGTTCTGTGCGGTCCGATTTTGGCTTGAGTCCTCTCGTCGGCGACCACAACCACCCGAGGGGCTGGACCTCACGCAGCAGGTTCGCTGCGAGCGAGAAGGCGTCAGGAGCGGCCGAGTTGGTATGGATCGAAGTGGGGCCCAGCGGCGGTGATCGCCTGCCTGGCCTGGAGTCGATGCTGTTGTCTTTCTTTGGGGACGGGACCGTGTTTTATACTCGTTTCCGCAGCTCACACCGGGTGTGGCCGGCGGGGACGGGAGCACGGAGGTCGCAAAAATGGCGCGGCGCAACAAGGACAAGCAAAGGCCAGGTTCGAACACCCGATCTCGGACACTCAGGGATCTCGCACAGAGCGTCGAACCGGTAGCGGCCCGTTCACTTCGACCCGCTATCTACTTCCCCCGGAAATAGTGGTTGAGCTGGGGGTTTGGTGCTCGCGTTTTGGGTGGGGGTGTGTGACGATGGCCTCTGGGATCCCTTCTTGGACAAGGGTTCCGCGAGAGGCCATCGATGTTTAGGACTGTAGGGCCTTC
>JANOJN010000149.1:0-4382 GCA_031418775.1 Acidimicrobiia bacterium | reverse complement strand
CATCCATGGAAGCTTCCCGACGTTGCCGATCTCCCCGACATCTCGGTTCCGTTCGCCACCGAACTGAACCACGAGCGACCCGATGGCGAGATGGAGTACTGGCCCTACCTGCGTGATCCGGAAACGCTTGCCCGGCCGTGGGCAATTCCCGGCACTCCGCGTCTGATGCACCGGGTCGGCGGGATCGAGAAGGAGGACGGCTCCGGCAACATCAGTTACACGGCGGAGAACCACGAGAAGATGGTTCATCTGCGCGCGGACAAAATCGCCGGCATTGCCAAGGACATACCGTTGGCTGAAGTGGTGGGCGACGCCGACGCCCAGCTTCTCGTGCTCGGATGGGGCTCCACGTGGGGCGCCATCAAGTCCGCGGTGGCCGAGGTTCGCGCAACAGGGAAGAAAGTCGCGTGGGTGCATATCGTGCACCTCAACCCGTTCCCGTCGAACCTGGGCGAGTTGCTGCGCCGGTACCCGAAGATCATCGTTCCCGAGATGAACCTCGGACAGCTCTGCCGGGTTGTCCGCTCGGAGTTCCTCGTGCCGGCGAAATCCATCAGCAAGGTCCAGGGTATGCCGTTCACCTCCGCGGAATTGCGGACCGCCATCGAGAAGGAACTGTCATGAGCGAAGCCGTCACCCTCACCACGAAGAAGGACTGGACCAGCGACCAGGAAGTCCGGTGGTGTCCGGGATGTGGTGACTACGGCATCCTCACGGCGGTGCAGATGCTCATGCCCGAACTGGGTGTCGCGGCCGAGAACGTGGTGTTCGTGTCGGGCATTGGGTGCTCGAGTCGGTTCCCTTATTATATGAACACCTACGGAATCCACTCGATCCATGGGCGGGCGCCGGCGGTGGCGACCGGAATCGCCGTCGCCCGGCCCGATCTCGACGTGTGGGTCATCACTGGTGATGGTGACGGGCTCTCGATCGGCGGTAACCACCTGATCCACGCGCTGCGTCGGAACGTGAACCTGACGATCCTGATGTTCAACAACCAGATTTACGGACTCACCAAGGGGCAGTATTCACCCACGTCCGAACTCGGTAAGGTCACGAAGTCGACCCCGTTCGGTTCGATCGATCAGCCGTTCAATCCGCTCTCCGTAGCGCTCGGCGCCGAAGCCAGCTTCGTCGCCCGGACCCACGATCTCGATCGCAAGCACATGACCGAGGTGTTCCGAGCCGCCCACGCCCACCGGGGCGCGTCGTTCGTCGAGATCCTCCAGAACTGCAACGTGTTCAACGACGGCGCGTTCGAAGACATCACCGGACGCGAGAAGCGTTCGGAGATGATCATCGACCTCCACCACGGAGAGCCGGTCCGCTTCGGTGCCGATCGTCAGCGCGGGGTCGTGATGGGATCGGACGGACAGCTCCGCATCGTGGAGGTTGCCGATGTCGGGGAAGACGCGTTGCTCGTGCACGACGAACGTCGAGACGATCCGTCGCTCGCCTTCGCCCTTGCCCGGCTCTCCTCCGATGTGCATTCGCCGACCCCCATGGGAGTCTTCCGGTCCGTTGAGAGGCCCGATTACGGAGCGGGTGTATCGGCCCAGCTGCTCCAGGCATCGCAACGGAAGGGGCCTGGCGATCTCGCCGAGTTGCTTCGCTCCAACGGCACCTGGCAGGTCGGCTAAAGACCCGCCCTCGCCGGGCCCTTCGGCCGTTCGGCCCGACGGGCCGCGTCTGCCAGGCTGACTCTGTCCGCTTCTTCGTCCGCCCGTACGCGCGCAACATCGGTGCGTCGGCTCTCGAAGCTTGTGGCACCCTGAATCGGGCGAACAAGGGAGTCGACAATGACGAAGGTTGCAGTGCGACCGGCAGGACCTGACATACGGGAGGCCATCGAACGGCGGCTGCGGCCTGGAGTCTCGCTCCCGTCGGGCCTCAGCCCGGTCGATGTTCGTATCCAGGGGTATCTCGGTTCGACCTATGCCCATCTCGGGCCCGTCCCGCAACTCCCGACCGACACCTTCCCGCTCGACATTGTCGGCATGGCCAGGGAGCTGTCCCTCCCGAGGGACGCGGACAGCTTCGACTCGCCCCTGGTCAAGAGCTATCGGCTGCGCAACGGAGTCCTGCACAACCCGGTGAACGACCGTCGCACCACCAAAGGTGTATTCCACATCGCCGAAGGGGGGATGACGATCCCCGATGACAAGCTCGCCGTCCCCCAGATCACGTTCCTGCGCCTCCTGGAGCGGGCGCTTCGCCCGCCGGCCGACATCTCCAGACTGCCGTACACCTCGAATGATGCCGACGCGACTCCCCACATCGTCTCGCTGCTCATGCGTCCCCTCGTCGTCCCCGCCGTTGCCGGGTTCATCGGCGAGAAGCGCCTCGAAGTTCGCTTCTTCGCACCGGGTTCGCTGGTCTCGAACCTCGACTTCGTCGAAAACATCTTCGGCAATGGCGGCGACCCCCACTTGCCCGGCAACGATGCCGCGCTCGATCCCGCCACCTGGACGGGACACAGCGGATGCGTGATCCTCGCGCCCCACCTGATCCACTGCACCAAGCAGGAGCTCGGACTCCCCCATCACGACGACGCCACGGCGAGGCAGCGCCGTGACGGCATGTGCTGGACCTCGCCCGAGGAGCCTTACAACGGCGGCTCGGCGTTCAAGGTGTGCAGTCGCGACACCTCGGGTGTGATCGTCACGGTCATCGCGGACAACTACTTCGGGTACTGCAAGAAGGAAGTGAAGACGCAGATCGGTTATTCCGCCAACCTCTATGGGCTGGCCGAGGAGGAGCATGCCGGCGGGGCCATCGTGTACCCGTCGTATGACCTCGGCGAGGAGTTCTTCGGTGATGTCCATGTGCAGTCGCGAGGTCACTCGTTCGCAGAGATGGTCGATCGGAACGGCTCGCTCATGGAGCTGAAGCCCGAGGGCTATGCCGTCGACCGCCTCTACCCCGACATCATCTACGTTCCGGAGGATGCCGCCTTCGACCTCGCGGCCCGAACGGTCTCGTGGCCCGAGGACGAGTTCGGTCCGGCCCACACGATGGCGCTGCGGGCCCGCCGCACCTACGTGCGGCCGTCGGGCTACAAGGTGCACATCGAGCAGCCGCCGGCGCACACGGCCTGGCATCTGATCGGCACCCAGGCCGAGGGCACGTTCTGCCACAAGCCGTGCACCGTCTCGGGTGGTGGCAAGTCGGAGATCTCTAAGGCCATCTCCGACGCCATCCTTCCCGGCCCGGTGTTCGTCGCGGACTTCGACGAGGACATGGCGCGCGTTGCCGAGCTCATCAACCGCGACTATTCGACGCGGTATCGGCCGACCGCCAAGCGTCCCACTGATCATCGGTCGATCCTGAGTCCGGAGCGGTCGCTCGGATCGGTGATCAAGCTCCTGACCCCGAACGACGAGGAGTACACCGACGAGTTCAATGCGTGGCTGCGCCGTGTGCCGCAATACGTCAAGGAAATCGTGTTCGTGGTGAAGCGCCATCACGCGCAGAGCTGGGGTGATGACTGGGCGTCGCATTTCTCCGTCGACATCATCAACGGCAACCCGGGCAACGAGCTCAAGTGCGACAACCGAAAGCTGACGACCACTTACTTGCGCGTGGGCTTCGACGCCGACGGCGCGTGGCGCGTGTTCAGCCTGCGCAAGGATTTCCACCCCGCGATGAAGCTCCAGTTGGAGGACGACATCAGCGCGAGTGTCGTGGTGCCGGCGACGGTCGTGAAGAAGGACATCGCCGCAGGCGTGACGGCGAACACCGAGGCGGCAGCGGGAGCAACCGCTTTCCTCACCCGCGCCGACTTCGCTTCACCCGCCACCCCGGGCCGCTCGCTGAAGTTCGTTCAGAACTGCGAGTTCCGCCTGTTCCAGCGGCCCGACGACGCCATTCATCGCGGCTACGACAAACAGGCGGAGAGCGACTTCGCGCAGCCGGGCAACTTCTTCTCCAACTATCAGCCGCTCACGCGCGCCGACGCGCAGCGCGAGCTGGAGGACAGCATCAACTTCGTGAAGTTCACGCCGCCGATGGCCGACCTCATCCGTGCCGCCGCGAACGAGCCGGGCCGTCCGAAGTTCTTCGTCAGCTCCGCGCAGCCGCGTCTCGTGGACGGCAAGATGACGAAGAACCCGCGCTACCTGCAGAACCGCCAGGACCTCGTCCACCCGCGCGAAGTCCACCTCGCCGAGATGGCCACGCGCCTCTTCCGCAAGCTGCCGACGAGCGCACCGTTGCACCGGCCCGTCAACGCCGTGCTGCCGGGACGCCGCAACAACCCGCCGGAGCCGGGCGTGCGGCCACTGTGCGTGTTCAACCCGATTCACCATCTCGAACTGCCGGAGCTGTTCATCGAGTTCAGCTCCAGCATGACCGGCAAGTCACCTTCGACCACCGGTGCCGGC
>JANOJN010000148.1:0-4955 GCA_031418775.1 Acidimicrobiia bacterium | reverse complement strand
CCGAACAACGGAGCCCCACCGCCGACTGCTGATGGTGGACCCGGTGATGGTGTTGCGAGCAGTGAAGCGCAGCGGAGTGGCGCAGCGCCGAACAACGGAGCCCCACCGCCGACTGCTGATGGTGGACCCGGTGATGGTGTTGCGAGCAGTGAAGCGCAGCGGAGTGGCGCAGCGCCGAACAACGGAGCCCGGGTATGAGCGCGGTCGGTGCCGCATCGAACGCGATCGGGCGCCTGGCCGGCAAGGTCGCGTTCATCACCGGTGGATCACGCGGGCAGGGCGCGTCCGAAGCGGGGTTGTTCTGTCGCGAGGGTGCCGTTGTTGTTATCGGCGACGTGCTCGATGCCGACGGCGAAGCTACTGCGGCTGCGCTGCGGGCCGACGGCTTTGCGTGTACGTATCTCCACCACGACGTGATGAGCGAGGCGGGCTGGGCTGCAGTGGTGGCGTCGATCGTGGAGACGCACGGACGCCTCGACGTGCTCGTCAACAACGCCGGCATCTTCCCTCGCGGCGGCGTGCTCGACACCTCGCTGGCCGACTGGGAGAAGGTTGTGGCCATCAATCAGACCGGCGTGTTCCTCGGCATGCAGGCCGCCGCCCGGGTGATGGTCACCCAGCGTTCCGGGTCGATCGTCAACATCTCATCGATCGCCGGCCTCGAAGGCACGCCCGGCTTCATTGGCTACGGCGCCACCAAGTGGGCTGTGCGCGGTATGACGAAGGCGGCGGCGAAGGAACTCGCGGCGCACGGCGTACGCGTCAATTCGGTCCACCCGGGGATCATCGAGACGGCCATGCTCGAGACGTTCGACGCGATCGCGCCGGGCGTGCGCGACAACGTGAAGCTGCGCATTCCGATGGGACGGACCGCCGAGGCGGTGGAGGTCGCCCAACTCGTGCTGTACCTCGCGTCAGACGAGAGCTCGTACTCGACAGGGTCGGAGTTCGTCGTCGACGGCGGGTGGATGGCGTAAGTCCGAGGGGGTTGTCGCGCCCGGTCGCTCCTGGAGCGACCGAGCGCGACATGTCCTCAGGAACTCTGACCGTCAGACGCCGAGCTGGTCCAGGGTTGCCGACACCTCCCGCCAGGCATCCTCGGCCGGCTGCAGCTCGGCCGCGAGCCAGGTTTCGAGCTCGTCGAGGCGCTCGCGGTGCTCGGGTCCGAGGGCGGTGAATCGTTCCCAACGGGGGACCTCACCTAGCGGCTCGCCGACGACGATCGGCACTCGGACGCTCATGCAGGGCGAGCCGAGTGTCACCCACATGCGGGCGTCGTCGCGAACCTTCGTGGCATCCCCGGGAAGCTCGCCGATGAACGCGGCGGTCGTTCGCTGCTCGTGGCCGCGGTCGAGCACATGCATGCAGATGCTCCAGCCCGGCGCATCGGGATGGTGCACGTGCGACCGTTGCCAGTCCGTAAGTGTACGTAGTGTCACCGGCTGATCGGCGACAGCAGCCAGCGAGCAGGCGAGTCGAGGATTCACGAGCGTGGCCACCGGCTGGCGGGGGTGGCGATGTTCGGCATCGAAGGGCTCGACCGATGTTCGGTTGCTGATGGCCGCCACGTGCGTGACCTCCTCGGCCAACCACGCGCGTCCGCTGGTGTCGAGTTTATACGCGCGCGTACCATCGGCGACCAGGAAGCTGGACCAGTACGGGGCATGGCGGTCGGCTTCGCCGCTTCCACCCTGTCCGTACCTGCCGAGAAGGTCGACGACGACATCCACCGCGGTGGATGCGTCGACGGCGCGTTCGAGGGCGAGCCGGACGAGGTCCATTCCCGTCAGCGCGTCGGGGAACAGACGGGGGTCGAGCGTGGTGGTGACGCGCTCGTTGCCGATCGCCACTCCGGCCTCGTTCACCCCACCTTCCACGCCCCACATCCAGCGGGGCTGAATGGAGAGGTGCCCCAGTGTGTCGGTCGGGTGGGGTTCGACGGCGATGTGGGTCGCGCTGATCGAACTGCGATCGCGCCGAGGCGGTGACCACACGAGATCCTGCGGCTCGTGGAACGGCCGGTCGCTGTTCTTGGCGAACAGGGTCGTCCGACCATCCGTCGTGGGAGCTAGCGCCACGAGGCAGTCGCACATCCCACCGTTTTACCTGCTGTGCCGGGCCATATCGGTACGCCACGACCGTCGGGCGACGTCCTGGTCGACCTGCCGTGTCGTTCGACGGCCCGCGCCACTACGGTCGGAGGCGCAATGGAACGTTCGATGCTGCTCCTCGTCCTTGACCTTGTCGGCATCGCCGTCTTCGCCGCCGCAGGTGCGCTTTCGGGGATCTCGAAGCGGCTCGATCTCTTCGGCGTCGTCGTCATTGCCGGCGTCACCTCACTCGGCGGCGGGTTCGTCCGAGACGTCCTGCTCGGCGACATCCCTCCAGTCGCGCTCCGGGACTGGCGCTACCTCGTCGCCCCGATCCCGGCAGCACTGGTGGTCTTCTTCCGGGCGAGTGGAGTCCGACGCCTTCGACGCTTGTTGCTCGCGCTCGACGCGCTGGGCCTCGGGCTGTTCGCGGTCGCCGGGACGGAGAAGGCACTCCGCTCCGGACTCGGTGTGCTGGCATCTATCGGTATCGGGGTCATCGCGGGCGTTGGTGGTGGGGTGATCCGCGACGTCTTGCTCCGGGAGATCCCGATCATCCTTCGCAAGGAGATCTACGCAACCGCGGCAATCCTCGGCGGTGTGGTCGTGGCCGTCGGTGATCGATTTGATCTCCGGCGGACGCCGGTCGCGATTGCCGGTGTTGTCGTGGTTGGACTGGTGCGAGTTCTGTCACTGCGCCGTGGCTGGAACGTGGTCGTGTCCGAACCGGACCCGAGCGTCGTGGTCTGACCGCGGGCCGGTTCGCCACAGACTGCGCTCTTCGTGCGCCAGCTTGCTCAGGTCGCAACGCCGTGCGCGAGAAGGACTCCGGCGAGGAGATCGTTGGCTGTCAACCGGCCGACGTAGCAACGTCGTCCTGCGCGGCTGCCTTCGAGCAGCGACGGGTCGTCGTGCGCGCCAAGCTCATTCCTCCGGCCCGATGCGTTCGAGGAACTGGGCGATGACCGTCTGAACTTCGCGTCGGTGGGTGCGATTCGGGAAGTGCGGTCCGCCCTCCACCATGTGCAGCATCGAATGCTCGATGCTGGCCGCGACTGCCTTGGTTTGTTCGGGGTCAGGAAACGTGTCCTCGGATCCGCCGACAACGAGCGTCGGACATCGAATCGCCGCGCACGCGTAGAGCCAGTCCGGCCGGTCGAAGGTCTCGTCGAGGAGCGCAAGAAACGAGGCAACGGAGTGCCGATCGAGATGCTCGACGATCTCCGCGAACCGTTCCGGTCGTGCCCGCAGTTTCGAAAGCGCGTCGGCGCCCGAGCGTCGCAGCACGTTGGCTTCGTAGTACTTCGCGAACTCGTGCGCCTCGACCAGCGGGCGGTGCTCGACCCACCATTGCCGTTCGACATCGGTGGTGGCCGCCGGCGGGCCGCTGATGTCGATGATCGCCAGGACGCGTTCGGGGAAATGCACCCCGGCCCACAGCGACAGAGCGGCACCCATCGAGTTCCCACCCCAGATGGCCCGTTCGATGCCAAGCGTGTCGAGGAGAGCGACCATATCGGCACACTTCGCCGCCCACGTGTACTCGGCCTTCGTCTCGAACCGGGTGGAACGACCGTGACCTCGGGCGTCGGGAATGAGCACGTGCAACGAGCCGAAGAACGGTTCGAGGTCTCGGGTCATCATCGACGAGTCCTCGACGGAGCCGCCGTGCATCCACAGCGTCGGAATGCCCTCGTGGTTGCCGAACTCGCGGACGAAAAGCCGGACCTCGTTGCCCACCTCGACGAACGAGCCCGCATGGGTCAAGCGCCGACGGGGAGGCTCCGAGGCGCCGCTCTGCGTTCCCACGAAGCTGATCCTACGATCTGTTGCCATGCGCGAAGGCTTCCGGGTGATGGACTCCGATTTGCACGTCATCGAGGGGGCGGCAGTCTTCGACGAGTACCTCGATGAGCGCTGGCGCAGCATCGGCCCGACCTACCAGGGATGGGGTCCGACCGGGTTTCCCTGGTGGACCGTGGAGACCTCGACGGGGACACGCTCCATCCCACCATGGGCGAGCTCCTCCTCGGTTGCCTCCGCCCAGGCCGCGTTGCACGGGCGCAATGACGACATCTATGCCGATGCGAAGGCCCGCGGCTACGACGCGGCTTCGACGCTCGCCGCTATGGACACCGAAGGGATTGATGTCGCCGTGATGTTCCGCACGTTCGCGTCGATGGTCCTTTCGCTCGACGATCTCGAAGCGGCACATGCGGATGCCATATCTCGAGCGTTCAACGACTGGCTTCATGACTATTGCGCCGCCGATCCAGCTCGTTTGAAGTCATCGGCCATCGTCAGCCTCCACGATCCCGAGTTGGCCGCCGCGGAGGCTCGTCGGTCAGTCGAACGAGGTGCTCTCGCCGTTGTCCTTCTTCCGATTCCACTCGCCGGACGGAATATGCATTCACTGGAGTGCGACGTGCTGTGGGCCGAGATCGAGCGGCTCGGCGTGCCGATGTGTCTCCATGGCACGAGCGGTGCGGCGGCCAAGGACTACGTGAGCAACCGGTTCACGGGACTACCTAACGAGCGGACGCTCAATCACGCCTCGGCATTCGGCGTCGAGCTCATGCTGGCCTTCGGCGCCCTCGCCGTCGGAGGTGTACTCATGCGCTTTCCTCGAATGAAGGTGGCCTTGCTCGAAGGCAATCTCGGTTGGCTTCCTTGGTGGCTCGACCGCCTCGACGACCAGTGGCACAAGTACGGCAAAGGCGAAACCGTTGCGCTCGACGCGCTACCGAGCGAGTACTTCCGGCGCCAGTGCTGGATCGGTGCCGACATCGACGAGTCGTTCGTGCCACTCGTGGCCGAGCGGGTGGGCGAGGATCGCATCGTCATCTCGACCGACTATCCGCACCA
>JANOJN010000147.1:0-11737 GCA_031418775.1 Acidimicrobiia bacterium | reverse complement strand
GTGTTTGCCGTCGACCTGATTCGAAGCGTGGCGATCGACAATCTGCTCGAGCGCCTCGATCGCGCGCCGGCGAACGCCATGCAAAACGTTCGTCGAACGCTTCTCGCCATCACGTGATCAGTTACTCCGCGCTTGTCACGAACGAGGACCGGCCGATCCTCGAAGGTATCCGCCCCGAGATACCGACGGACGTGACGTCCGAGATTCATACGCGCGCTGATCGTATGACCACAGAGTACCGACGGCTCTTGTCGACGATGGTCGGTCAGACTGCGCTACCGCGCGTGCCGTGATCGGCGGGGACCTGCTCGACAACGGCGACGTCCGGCTCGCACCGTTCTGGCATCTGATCGCCAGCGCGTCGGGTCCATGCCCTGACGAAGCCCGCCTGTTCGGCCGTGCCATCCCGACAGCAACCGGATCGGTGACGCGCCATCTCGGCCTGTGGTGGTTTGCGCCGGCCGCTCCGGTCGCACCGCTTCCGGAGGTCCCCGAAGACGACGACGAACACTTCGTCCGGGTTCCTTCAGAGCCGTGGTCATGGAGGACGGACGCAGGGCGGATGGCCGACAACTTCTGCGACCTCGGCCACCTCCCGTTCGTCCACGCCACGAGCTTCGCTGACCCGGCTGACCAACTCATCGCGCATCGCGATGTGCGACGTGACTCCACGGGATTCACGGTGATCCACGATCACGTCAGCAAACGGCTGCGCGATGCCGGTACCGACGCGCGTCGGATGGTGCTGCGCTTCGTGGCCCCGTGCTCGGTGATCCTTCGACTCGAGTATCCCTCGGAGGACACGATCATCACTACGGCGTTCTTCCACCAGCCGGTAGCGCCCGGTCAGACGATCCTGTGGGCGATCAACTGGCGCGATGACATCGTCGACGGGCGTTGCTCGGCAGCCGAGACCACGGCGTTCCAGGAACTCGTCGGCGACGAGGACCGTGTCGTTCTCGAACGGATCACGCCAACGGGTCTGCCGCTCGATGTCATGGCCGAGTTCACACAGGTGCCGACGCGCCGACGCTGGCGATCCGGCGGGTCCTTGCCGACCTGCTCGGCCCGCCGCCCGGTCCGTCAGTGCGATAGCGCGTTGGACACCGCAGGGTCGGTGAGCTCGAGCGACCTTCGGTGAATTGGCACTTCGTGGAACGCCTGGTGGACGTGTTCCTTGGCATCCCATTCGCGGCCAGCGCGGATTCGGGGCCGCGGCCAGGGCTTGTCATAACGGGTCCCAAATGGGTGAAATTGATCTTGCGGTTAGTTTCTCCGTAGCATCGCTGCCGCTGTCACCCCTCTGGAGGTCTTTGTCATGCCCACTCGTGTCTCGGTTGCTGAAAGTGTGCTGGAGGAAACGGCCGACGGCCCCCGCCTGAAGGGCAGCCGTTGCATCGACTGCGGAACGTTTGCGTTCCCGGCCCAGAAGAGCTGCCAAAGGTGCTCCGGTACGAACATCGAGCCGACCCTCCTTGCCGACAAAGGCAAGCTGTGGACCTTCACGATCCAGGGCTTCCCCCCCAAGTCCCCGCCCTATCGCGGCAACGCGGATCTGGCCACCTTCGTCCCCTTCGGTGTCGGCTACGTCGAACTGCCAGGTGAAGTGAAGGTCGAGACCCGCCTCACGGAGTCTGACCCGGCGAAGCTGCACATCGGCATGGAGATGGGCATGGTCCTCGAGACCATCGGCGTCGACGCCGACGGCAACGACCTCGTCACCTTTGCCTTCGCCCCCACCGGCAACTGACCCGCCCCGCATCTCCCGACCGCACCCCAAACGCACTCAGCGAACCACGAGAACGAAGGAATCCTGATCATGAGCAACAGCACCGAAGTGGCGATCGTCGGCAGCGGCATGCACCAGTTCGGACGCACCGACGGTGTGTCCGGCATGGACCAGGGAGTCGTCGCCGTTCGGCGCGCCGTGGCCGACGCCGGGGTGAAGTGGGACGACATGCAGTTCGCCTTCGGCGGCAGCCAGTCGTCCGGCGCCGCCGACACCATGGTGTCGAAGCTGGGCCTCACCGGCCTGCAGTTCATCAACGTGGCCAACGGCTGCGCCACCGGTGGCTCGGCGTTGTTCAGCGCCTACAGCTCCATCCGTTCCGGCCTCTCCGACATCGGCATGGCGATCGGGTTCGACAAGCACGAGCGCGGCGCGTTCCGCGTCGAGACCAAGGGCATGGACTGGTACGGCTCGTCCGGTCTCGCTCTCACCACCCAGTTCTTCGGCATGAAGATCAACCGATACATGCACCAATACGGCATCACCAACCAGAGCCTCGCCCGGGTGTCGGCCAAGGCGTTCCGCAACGGGTCGATGAACCCCATGGCGTGGCGCCAGAAGCCGCTCTCGGAAGAGGAAGTGCTCGCCTCCCCGATGCTGAGCTACCCGCTCACGCAATACATGTTCTGTAACCCCGCCGAAGGCGGTGTCGCCCTTGTGCTCTGCCGTGGTGATCTTGCCCACAAGTACACCGACCGACCGGTCTTCCTGAAGGCCGCAGTCGTGAAGTCCCGCCGCTTCGGGAGCTTCGAGGTGCTCGCCCCTTCGATCGCCCTCGAGCACAACGCCGGCCCGACCGTCGATGCGTCCAAGGCAGCCTTCGAGATGGCCGGCATGGGACCGAAGGACATCGACCTCGCCCAGCTGCAGGACACCGAGGCCGGCGCCGAGATCATGCACATGGCCGAGAACGGCTTCTGCGAGCACGGTGAACAGGAGGCGATGCTGGCCAACGGCGAGACCGAGATCGGTGGCCGTCTGCCGGTGAACACCGACGGTGGATGCCTGGCCAACGGCGAGCCGATCGGTGCATCAGGGCTCCGTCAGGTCTACGAGAACGTGCTGCAGCTCCGCGGCGACGCGGGTGCCCGGCAGGTTCCGAACAATCCGAGGACCGCCTACACGCACGTCTACGGCGCGCCCGGCATCTCTGGCGTCACCATCCTGAGCCGTTAGAACGCCGGTGAGCGTCGACTTTACGCGCGCATACCATATTGGGGTTCGTGTCCCCGATATCCAGGTCGCGATGAGCGAGATGGGCGCCGATCTCGGGATCACCTGGTGCTCGCTACAGGAGCGCGACCAAGATGTCTGGACCCCGTCGACCGGTGCCATCAAGGTGCCGTTGCGCTTCACCTACTCGACTGCAGGACCATCTCACCTCGAACTCCTCGAGGGGCCGAGCGGATCGATCTGGGACGGACGCATCAATCCCGGTATCCACCACACCGGGGTGTGGGTCGACGACGTAGCTGGAGAAACACGGTCTCTGCTCGCCAAGGGTTGGACGCTCGCTGCCGCAGGACGTGCGCCCGAGGACGGATTCGGTGCGTTCACCTACGTTGTTCCCCCGAGCGGACTGATCGTCGAGCTCGTCTGGAGCGCGATCGAGCCCATGTTCCAGCGATGGTTCGCCGGCGGTCCTCTCGCTTGAGGTCGGCACTCTTGGTCTCGTGCTCTTTTCAACGAATGAACGGAACACCGCATGCATGATCTCGAAGCGATGCCCGCCCGGATATCGGCGTTTCTGAACGCTCAGCGGACCGGCAGGACGGCAACGGTGCGTTCCTATGCGCTGATGACCGGTGGCTACAGCCGGGTGATGGCGCGGGCGGAGGTCGAGTGGAGCGATGGCGTTGTGCAGACGCTCGTCTTGCGAGGTGACCCACCACCCGACAAGACCATGCTGGTCACCGATCGCGACACCGAGTGGGCTGTTCTGCAAAGCCTCTCCAGCCAGCCGTCGATACCGATGCCTGCCGCGCTGCACTACGACGGCACGGGTGAGCACCTCGGCACCAAGGCCATCGTTCTCGAGTTCTGTGCCGGCCCCTCGCTGCAGTCCGAGCTCAACGCGCTCGTCGCCGAAGGCGCGGCGCCCGAAGACGCTCGGTTCACGGCTATCCGCGACGCATTCGTCGACACCATTGCCACGGTACCGAAGGTCGATCTCGACGCACTCCCCGCAGTGCTTGAGCGTCCGGCGGATTGGGATGCCTACATGTCGGGCGTGAACCGCTCTTGGGCAGAGAACGAGAGGGTCCTCGCCGAGTCGAACCCGACGATGCGTTACCTCGCCGCATGGCTCGACGCACACCGCCCGCCGCCGATGCCTCTCGTGCTTCAGCACGGCGACCTGCAACCGGCGAACATCCTGATCGACCCGTCCGACGGCGGCCACCGCCTCATCGACTGGGAGTACGCCCACATCGGCGACCCCCGCGAAGACCTCGGCTGGTACGTGACCTACTCGGCCGCTTCGGGACCGCAGCTCTACGGGGCTGATCCGGAGGGCTTCCTCGCCCGGTACCGGGAGAAGACGGGAACATCAGAACTCCACGTCAACCAGGCGACCATCGGGTACTTCTCGGTGGTCTCGGCGGTGAAGGTGTTCAGCCAGATCGTCCAGGCCATGTCGACCATGGCGGAGGGAAAGACCGGGGGCGTGATGACGACGTACAACATCAACGCGGCGACCGTCGGGCACATGAACTTCCTGGCCGCCTGCAGTGCACTGGCCGAGCCGATCGACGCGCTGCGGGCCATGCACGATCAGCTCGTGGCCCCAGCGGGAGGGGCGCAGTGATGCTCTGCCTATTGCGCGGCGCTGCTCCACTTCGCTTCACTGCTCGCAACACCGGTCATCTCACCACCCCGGGAGTCAACCCGTGATATCGCTCCCCACCACCGCCCAGATCATCCTCGACTGCCGACGCGAACTGCTCGAGGTCATCGGTCCTGAAGTGCAGTCAGATGCCGGAAAAGTAAGCGTGCAGATGTTGGAGAACGTCCTCCGCAATGCCGCCGCGCGCGCCGCACACGAGATCGCCTGGATGCGCGAGGAGACGATCTCGATGGAAACGTTCGCCCGCGACACGCTCGCCGCCGCTCCAGACCCGTCGGTGATCGCCGCTGCGCTCGCCGGTCTCGACGCTGGCCCGCGCCAGAGCCTTCACCTCGATGATGTCGCCAAGGTCTACAGCCTGGCGGGGGAGGCATTCTCCTGTGCGATCGAAGCAGCGTTGGGTGGTGGGCTCGCCGAGTTGGCCGAGAGAGGTGCGGCTCTGCTGGCCGCCCGAAGTGCCATAGAGGTAGAGATCATGGGCGAGTGGGGCTTCGTCGGCCGGGGCTGACTCCGTCGACGATGTCCGCACATCCCACACACCGAAAGTGAGCCGATAGATGTCCCCGTCGGCGATGTCAGCAATCCCTGCACAACGAAAGTGAGCCGATAGATGTCACGGTGCGATCGTTTCCGCAATCCCTGCACAACGAAAGTGAGTCAATAGATGGCAACGATCCTCGCCCACATCACCATCAGAGCCGGCAAGGAAGCCGAGTTCGAGGCGATCGCGCAGACACTGCACGCGGCGTCACACGCCACCGAATCTCATCTGCGCGCCTACGGGTATTGGCGCGGTAGCGAACCCCGCACCTACTACACGCTCCTGGCGTTCGACAGCTTCCTCGACTTCATCGCCCATCAGACGAGTGACCATCACGAGGTTGCGTCGCCCCAACTCGGCGGTTGCATCGAGGCCATGCGCCTGGAGTGGGTCGACCCGATCCAAGGTGCGTCGACGCTGCCGCCGACCCGGGCACAAGACGCGCCGGCCGATGCCGACGAGCTCACCGCACGGTATGCCGCGCGCTACGCCGCCCAGATCGCCGACTGGTGGCCTCCCCGAAATTGACGTGGGCCAGCTGGCTCGCTCAGGCCAGCAAAGCCGTGGTTTCGTGAGTTCTCCTGGCTCCAGATAGCCAGCTGGCCCACGGTGTTGTTCCGCGTCAGTCGGCTCGTCCTCGGAGAACCTCCGGTGCTGACGCGCCGCGCATCACGTAGACGGCGAGTCCGACGAGGTTGAGACCGGCGGCCATGAGGTACGCGCTGCGGTAGCCGCCGCCGTGATCGCGAAGCCAACCCATCGACAGCGGGCCGAACGCGTTGCCGGCGGCGATGAAGATCGCCGAACGACCGTAGATCCGCGCGTAGTCACGGACACCGAACACCTCGGCGAGCAGGAGGGGATGGAGGAGCAGCACGTTGCCGACCCCGAGACCGAACAGCACCGCCCCGACGTAGATCGCCAATGGCGATTGGGCGAAGGCGAGTGCGGAAAGTCCCACCGCCTGGATGCTCAGCGCTTATATGGCAAAGCGATAGCTGGAGAAGCGGGTGACGATTGCGCCACCGGTGAGGCGGCCGATCACGCTGCATGCGGCGAGAAGGCTCACCACCTTTGTGCCGGTCGACTCGCCGGCTCGCTCGTTGGCCAGCTTCACGAGCTGGGAGATGCCGCCCACCTGCCCGAGAAGACCGAGAGAGAATGCCGCGGTGATCGCTGCGAAGGCGAGGGACCGGATGGCGTCGGCGAACGGAAGTCCGGGAGCGACCGTTGCTGCTGCGGTGACGACGACCCGGTCGCCGTCGGGAGCGAGCCCCATCCGGGACGGATCCGGACGGAGCGCGAGCACGGGGATCACCACCACGCCGAGGAAGAACATCACCGCGATGGTTGTCATCGCCGAAGGGAGCGAGTGGTCCTTGAGCAGGCGGGCAGCGATCGGCGTCAGCGTGATCCCACCGACGGACAACCCGGTGGTGGCGATCGACAGGGCCACGGATCTGCGTCGATGGAACCAACGGGTGATGACCGTGTTGGCGACGAGTACGGCGGTGCACGTGAAGCCGGCGCCGAAGAGCGCATACACGGGGTAGAGCTGCCAAAGTTCGGTGAGGTGGCCGATGAGCACCATGCAGACGGATGCCACGAAGGCACCGACAACGACGAAGAGCCGGGGATCGAACCGGGCGAGCAGCCGGGCCACCACCACGCCGGTGAAGCCGGAGGCGACCCAAAAGGTGGAGGTGGCGAGGGAGACCTCGAAGACCGAGAATCCTCGCTGCTTGGTCAGCGTGTTCAAGAACAGCGGCAGCCCGTAGAAGGTGAGTCCGGCAGCAAACGTCAGCTGGACGAACACTGCGGCGACGATCACCCATCCGTAGAAGAAACGGGTGGGCGGATCGCCGCTCGGAGTTGTCGGAGACACGGCGGGCCACCCTACTGACGCACGGTGGCGACGGTCTACGCACGGGCGTCGAGTGTGGCGACCTCGTAATCGCCGAAGGCGGAGTCGGCCGTGACCAGGGTCAGCGCTTCGTCGATCGCCTGGGCGATGAGCATTCGGTCGAACGGGTCTCGGTGGTGAGGGGCAGCGCGGCTGCTCGTTCGGCGTGGGCGGAAACAATCGCCACCTCGGTGAAGCCCGATCGCTGCAACTCTCCGGCGAGACCATCGGGCATCCGCAGTCGGCCGAGAGCTCTTTTGCTACCAAGTTCCCACGGAGTCACGGGTGAAAAGAAGACTTCGGTGGCCGTGTCGGCAGGTCGGTCGGCCACGCAACGATGCAGGCAACGGGTTTTCCGCCTCGGGCGAGAATGACCGTTTCCCCCGCCTCGGCGAGGCGAGTGAGTTCCGACAGGCGGCTCTTTGCCTCGTGGGTGTTGACCAGGGAATAAACATGGTCCTAGCTTAGCTAGGTCCGTATGACTCGACTTTGCCGTCAGACTCAGCCAATGTCGACGCCGAGCGCGGCGGCGAGGCGGTGCGGGTCGAAGGTGATCATGCCCGGCATGCTGGGCGGAAATGATTCCAGCAGCGCGACGAGGTCACGACGGCGAGTCGGGTCGTCTGCCGCTTGGCGCGGGGTGAGGCCTCCTAGTGCGGGAACGCCTTCGGACATCCATCGCTCTTCCATCTGCACGGCGATTTCCGCCATGACGTAGGGCGTCATCTCTGCGTCCGACCCGCCTCGG
The DNA here is from genome assembly GCA_031418775.1 of Acidimicrobiia bacterium. Taxonomy (GTDB): domain Bacteria; phylum Actinomycetota; class Acidimicrobiia; order Acidimicrobiales; family JANYDT01; genus JANLQX01. The sequence continues at coordinate 3,911 of JANOJN010000147.1, read as the reverse complement.
ATCCCCAACGGCGTCATCGTCGGGACGTCGAGCCCGAGGTCGGCGAAGTCCTCCGCGAACTCTCGGTCCTCGATGTCGTCGATCGTTGCGTCTAACTCCTCGAAGTCGCCAATTGCAGCCCGTACGAGGGCGAGCGCCTCATCGTGACGTCGGACCGAGTTCGTCTCCACCAGCAGCCACACGCCGTCGCTCGAGTTGCCGACCTGGATCGCTCCGCGGATGGTGTGTCCGAGTCCTCCGCTACCAATCACGTGCCACGTCTCGGCGGAGCCATCGTTGTCCGGTTCGACTACCTCGAGGTCGCCGTGTTCAGCGAAGGCCGCAGAGACGGCGTCGACCGTGACGGGACGCCCCGCGCGCACCAGCGAACGGTGGATCACGATCTCGTCGCTGTCGGTGTTGCGCATGATCCGATCGCCAGCGGTCGGCCGGACCTGATCACCCCCACTGACGAACTGGGCAAGCGTGAAAGCGTCCGGTCGACCATTGGACAGGTCGAGCATCTCGAGGGTTCGGTCGCGATCACGGAAGGCGATTTGCATACATCCGAACGACATCTGCACGGCATCGCCGTTGTCGACGAGCCGTGACAGGAACATCGCGCCGACACCGTAGTGACGACTCGTTTCGGGGGCTTCGATGATCGATCGCTCGCCGCTGCGAAGGTCCCTGATCCAAAGCGACTTCCCTACGACGCGATCCTCCACCTCGTAGAGCCCGAAAGGTCGGTCGGCCCACGAGCGGACGATTGTTGCCAGACCGTTCGGCCATATCGCTCCGTCGCCGAGTACCGTCTCGAGGAAATCCTCTGTACGCATGCGATCGCTCACGTCGGCGTCAACAACGAAGGTGGTGATCATGTTGCGCTGATCAGCCTCGGGCACGGCGTCGAGCTCCTCGACGAGTTCGGCGAAGTACCGCTGATTTGTCCGCTCGAACCAGAGGAGCTGCAATGCCTGGACCCACGGGACCATCGAACGCACTGCGATGGAGGTGGGCGAGGCGTCGTCGGTGTCGATCGATTTGCCGTTGTGGCACTGTTTGTACTTCCGGCCGGACCCGCACGGACAGGGATCGTTTCGACCGACGGATGGGCCGCTGTTGCGCACCGTGCCGCGACGCACGGCCGAGCACGCAAAGCGGAGTACCTGCCGTGGAGACGCCGACTCTTGGTTCTGAATCACGGCCCGGGAAACGCCGCCTGCCGCAACCCAATCCTGCAGCGCGATGTCGAGCTTGGCTCGCCCGGCTCCGTCATACGCGTTGACGGCGGCGAACCAGACGAGGTCGTCATGCACGGCAAGGACTCGTGCGTCGTTTCGTGCCGCGTTCCGCAGGAGCGCTTGCGCCGTGCTGACATCGGGAGCCAACCGTGATGCCAGCCAATCGATGCGGGCCCGCGTGGTTCCGCTCGTATCCTTCGCTGCATCGGCCAGCATGGCAGCGATGGCATTCGAGAGGTCTCGGTCGTCGTCGGTGGCTTCGTCAGCGAGCGGCGCATCGCTGCTTCGCCGCCGGAAGTCCCGGATCACATTCTCGGCCAGGCCCTCGACCACGCCCGGCGTGGCGAGGTTCGCGGTCAGCGCTCGGCGGCTCTCGATCGAAGACGGCTCACCACGCCGTGCCGCCTGCACGACGTCCATGGTGCCCATCATCGCCTTGGCCACCGTTGGCGTGACCGCCCAGATGTTGGCGAACATCTCGTACATCCGGCGATGGTCGTAGGTCTCCCAGTCGACCCGGGGTCCACCGATCAGGTTCAGATGGATCGATCTTCCCGCGGCCTCCACAACTTCGCTGATCGGTGCGACCCAGCCCGTCCGGTCGGTTCCGTCGATGCCCACTGCGCCGGTGACTCCTTCGAGTACAACGTCGATGACACGGCCGCTCTCCTCACCGGAGATGGCCAGGACTGCACTGTCGAGTGATGCGCGCAGTGTGGCGTCGAACGACGGCGACGTCGAGGCATCGGTGAGGCTGACCCTCCACCCGCTCGACGTGCCCGTGAGGGCGACGAGCAGGCTCGAGCCGTTTCGAAGCCAACCGGTCGGACCGACGATTGCTCGGTTCAGGACACCCACTGAACCGAGGTGGTCTGTCCTCGTCGGGTTCTCTGGAAGGTCGCATTCGCCCCAAGCCACGCCGTCGAGCCCGGTCAACACCCCCGGTCCGGTCGACTCGGCTTGGCGTCCGTCTTCGGACGGGAGGATCATCAGCGGCACCGCGAAGTCGGGAAAGGCTCGGACCACTCCGGTCTCCGCTTCGACCGCCGTGATCCGGTGGGTGAAGGTAATCCCGTGGACGAGCTTCTCGAGAAGCATCACTGCCTCGTCCTCGGGACCAACGAAGACCATGCCGCCGTCGTCTTCGATGCCGAGATCGATGAGCTCGGCGGCGTCGGTCGACTCGAGACCTTGATGGAGTGCCAGGCGATCGGCAAGGTCATCCAGCGGTAAAGGTCCGTCCGAGAGCTCGCGCCGCAACCACCGGCGAAGGGCGTCCGCCGTGAACGGCAACCGAGGCGTCGGAACGATTATCTCCATCGATGAATCTTCGCCGACCTGGCGTCCGACGTTGTGCGTGTCGTTGCTCACGGAGCAACGACACGCACAAGGAGCCGTCTACAGGTGGTCGAAGAGTTCGCCCGCTCCGTTGTCCACGGCGTTCTCGAACGAGCGGGTGATCATGGCGTCGAGCAGTGTCCGGCCGCGTTCGTTGCCCGGGTCGGCGTCGCTGATGGCGATCTGGGCCCAGGCCTGCTGCAGGGTGCAGAAGCGGTAATCCTCCACACAGCGTTCCAATGAGTACCCGGTGACGCCCTGGGCCAGGAGTGCGTCGTGGTACCTGCGCAGGAGCCCGTCCTGCCAGTCGCGACGATGCTCGGGGGTGACCGACATCCCGAGGAAGTTGGCGACGTCCCAGACCCCGACGTGGCGGGTCATGATTTGGAAGTCGAGCATCGTGACGGCGCCTTCGCCGGCCGATCCTCCGAAGAGAAAGTTGTCGGCCCGGAAGTCCGTGTGGGTCAGGGTGACATTGCCGCGCTCGACCCACCAATCGAGCATGTCGGGATAGCGCGGCGTGAGCTCGTTCATCCAGCCCATCGCTTCGGCGGGGAGCTTCGACGCCCACCGGTCCTCGAAGGGTCCCATCTTCTCCATCACGAGATCCTTCGCACCCTTGTAGGCCGGGTTGTTCCACGGCGGCAGCCACTCCATGGCGTAGAGCTCCGGCTTCTCCCAGAACGTGGCGTGAAGCGTGGCTCCGATATCAACGATTCGCTCGCAGTCGTCCAGAGTCGCACCGACGATCTGGTCGATCATCCGAGCGCCGGTCACCTCTTCCATCAAGATGATGAACGGGGCCCCGGACGGGTCGGCCTCGGCGTGGAAGCTCCGCGGCACCCGCAGAGAAAGCGATGGTGCCAGGATGTTGTAGAAGTTCACCTCGCGTACGTAGAACCCCATGATCTGGCTCACGAACACGTTCGCCGGGAACAACGACTGGCACTTCGCCACCATGGTGGCCGGGCCGCTCTGGCCGGGTGCGTAGGTCAGATGGATCCGGGCGACCTCGCCGAGGATGCCGACACCTTCGCCGAGGTTCTCCACCCGGACGGCCGTGACCGTCCCCACGTCGTCGTGTCCGGCGAGAACCTCGTTGAGCCATCCGGCGGTGATATCGGTGGACTGGAGGGGGATGGACATGGTGCTCCTTGGCAGGTCGTTTGCGTGACGCAGGACGTCGCGTCTTCTCTGGCAGCCAAGGAATCTACCGATTGATCAATTACGGTGCCGTTCTCCTACGATCTCAGCCGTTCACCGAACCCACAGGAGAATCCACGCCATGAGCGAAGCGAACGAACCGACACCCCGTGAGGCCATCGCCGAACTGGTCCATCGCTACGCCGA
>JANOJN010000146.1:0-4464 GCA_031418775.1 Acidimicrobiia bacterium | reverse complement strand
CCACGGCCGGGCAAGCGTTTCCGGATCACGCAGGTAGGGCCAGTACTCCATCTCGCCATCGGGTCGCTCGTGGTTCAGTTCGGTGGCGAACGGAACCGAGATGTCGGGGAGATCGGCAACGTCGGGAAGCTTCCATGGATGAGCACCGTTGGCGAGGTACCCGTCGGAGAGCAGGATGACCGGTGTCCGATACTTGAGCGCAATCCGAGCGGCCTCGATCGCCGCGGCGAAACAGTGCGGAGGGTTGTAAGCGGCGACCACCGGAAGCGGCGCCTCCCCGTGGCGGCCATAGAGCGCCATGAGCAGATCAGCAGCTTCGGTCTTGGTCGGCAGTCCGGTCGAAGGACCACCCCGCTGGATGTCGACGATCAGGAGCGGCAGTTCGAGACTCACGGCGAGACTTATGGTCTCCCCTTTGAGAGCGACGCCCGGTCCACTCGTCGTGGTGACCCCCAGGTGCCCGGAGAACGCCGCACCCAGCGCGCTCCCGATCGCGGCGATCTCGTCTTCGGCCTGGAACGTTCGGACGCCGAAGTTCTTGTGCTTGGAGAGCTCATGCAGGATGTCCGACGCCGGGGTGATCGGATACGAGCCGAGGAACACCGGCAGTCGCGCACACTGACCGGCGGCGACCAATCCCCACGCGAGCGCAGTGTTTCCGGTGATGTTCGTGTACTCCCCGGCGGGAAGCCGGGCCGGGTCGACCTGGTACGGATGGTCGAACAGCTCAGTGGTCTCGCCGAAGTTGAATCCGGCCGTGAACGCCGCCTTGTTGGCCGCCCGGACCATGTCGTTCTTGGCGAACTTCTCGTCGATCCACACATAGGTGGCTTCGATCGGCCTCGAGTAGCACCACGAGATGAGACCGAGTGCGAAGAAGTTCTTCGAGCGCTCGGCGTCGCGTGCCTTCACTCCCAGCGGGCTCACTGCTGTCATCGTCAGGGTCGTCATCGGTACTTCGACAACGCGGTAACGCTCGAGGCTGTCGTCGGTCAGCGGATTGGCGGCGTACCCGGCCTTGGCCAGGTTTCGCTCGTCGAAGCTGTCGGTGTTGACGATGACGATCCCACCGGGCACGAGGTACCGGAGATCAGCCTTCAGGGCGGCGGGGTTCATCGCCACGAGAACGGTCGGTGAATCACCCGGGGTCGAGATCTCATGATCGGAGATGCGGACCTGAAAAGAAGAAACCCCCGCCAGTGTTCCGGCGGGGGCCCTGATCTCCGCTGGAAACTCGGGAAACGTGGAAAGGTCGTTTCCGAAGAGTGCACTGGCTGAGGTGAATCGGTCTCCGGTGAGCTGCATGCCATCCCCGGAGTCACCGGCGAACCGGATGACGAGATCGCGAAGATGCTCGGGCTGTGGGCGGACTTCGATGTCGGTCAACGTTCCTCCAAGGAACAAACCTGGCTGATTGGCGCAACCTACTGTGCCCGACATTCCACTGTCGAGCTGGGACCAAGCGCACGCGCTCCCCTGCCGTTCCCTCCGCGTCTCAGGTGCCCCTCGCGCCATTGGGATGAGCCTTCGCAGCGTCGCCTTCCGTTGGGGCGCACGAGATGACGATGCTGCCGACGTGGGTCTTGGCGACGAAGAACGCCTGGGCGGAGCGAATCTGGTCCAGCGGAAAAACCCGGGCGAGCACCGGCCGCATCACCCCTCGCTCGATCAATCCGACGAGGTCGGCGAAGAGCCGTGATTCGAACGTCGTCACCCCGTGAAGCTCGAGGTCGTTGAGGTACAGCGTCCGCAGATCGAGGGGCACGATCGGCCCGGCGATCGCCCCCGCCGTCACATAGCGCCCCCGACGACGAAGGACCGCGAGGAGCGCGGCGAACTGTCCGGCTCCGCCGACCACGTCGGCAACGACATCGACCGATTCCCCGGCCGCCGTTCGAACGGCCCCGACCAGATCTTCTTCCTCTCGGGCGATGACGACATCGGCACCCAGAGCGAGGAGCTGTTCCCGCTTCGACGCCGCACCGATCGCGATGACCCGGGCGCCGAGAGCGCGAGCGATCTGCACGGCGAGCGAACCGACGCCTCCGGACGCACCGGTGATCAGTACGGTGTCCCCCGGAACGACGCGAGCCCGACGGAGCATGTTCAGTGCGGTCGCTCCGGAGCACGGGAAGGTCGCCAGTTCGACGTCGGAGAGGGCCGACTCGACGGGGTGGACGTTCGCCGCGGGCACGCAGGCGAACTCGGCGAACCCACCGTTGCACTCGCTGCCGACATAACCGGTGGCCGTCGTGTCGAGGGGATCGTTGTTGAGGCGGATCCACGGATCGACGAGCACGCGGCGACCAAGGAGAGACCGCTCCGAATCCGGGCCGACCCCGACGACGGTGCCGCAGATGTCGGCGCCCTGGATCAGTGGGAACCGAAGCGCACCGTTCCAACCGACGTCATCGACGGTGCGGCCGTCCTCCATTTCGCTCGTCGCGACATCGGTGGAAGCGCCGTACCACCCGACCCGGGTGTTGATGTCGGTGTTGTTGATGCCGCAGGCCGCGACGGAGATCAGGACCGAGCCGGGTCCCGGCTCCGGAACGGCGACGTCGTCGCGGACGACCAGCTTCTCCGGCCCGCCGTGACCGGTGAGCAGGGCAGCGCGCACCTGCCTACGCCGCCGCGTTCGGGGCGAGGTCTCCAGCGGATGCACCCATCATCCGACCATTGTCTCCCATCACCCGGATCTGCCGGGTCCTGCCGGTCCCGGTGCGATGATCGATTCCCGCCGACAGCCGTTCCCGACGTAGGTTCCGGCTCCTGCATCGACCCGACCGGAGAGCGTCTGTGAACCGCCGAACATCATCATCGCAACCGTTCCTCTGGACCGGAAGTCGTCAGGGAAGGAACCCATCGTGACTGACTGGGTCGAGCTCACCCGGCGGGCCGCACTCGCCTCGCACCGGCTCATCGGCTGGATCTACTGGGATCCCCGGGCCATTGCGAACTACGCCGCGCTCGGTGTGCCGAACGGCATGGGCTACTACATCGCCAGCCGCGCCGCGAGCCTCGCGCCCGCCGGCAACAGTGCCGTCGGCGCCGCGTTCGGGTCGATCCACCCGGCATTCGTGAAGATGACGCTCGATCTCTGTCGGGCGCACACCACGTTCGAGGCGACCATGCAAGCCCGCGACGAAGCGGTCGTCGAAGGTCTGCGCACGTACACTCCGGGGATAGGCGACGGTCTGGCGGCGTTGGCAGAACCGCTCTGGCAGGCCGCCGACGAGCTTCCGATCAGCGGACGAGTGCTCTTCGGTTCGTTGCGCGACCGACCGCGACCGACCGACCCGTTGCTGTCGTCGTGGCTCGCCGTGAACTGCATCCGTGAATGGCGCGGCGACACACATTGGGCGATCCAGGTCGCCGAGGACCTCAGCGGGGTGATGGCGGGCATCCTCGACGGAGCCTGGCGGAACTATGCGAGCGACTGGCTGCCCCGCAGCCGCGGAGCAGATGACGCCATGCTCGACGAGGCACTCGCCCGTCTCGCCGAACGGGGCTTCATCACGGACGGACAGGTCAACGGTGCCGGCCTGGCCTATCGCCAAGAGCTCGAGGATCGCCTCGATCGCCTCTGCTCGACCGCATGGACCCTGTTCGGCGAAGAGAACACCTGCACGTTCCTGGACCTCGTCGAACCCGTCGGTCACGTGTACGTCGAGCGCATCGACGCCACCGCCGGACCGAACTGGATGCCGGCGGCGCGTGACCGTGAACCGCGTCCGTGAAGGCGGCCGGATAGACCGCGCGAAGGCAACAGGGCGCCGCCGTTCGCCTCCGAGACGCAGGCCGGACGTCCCTTGCACATGGCCTGACCGGGGAGGATGATGCAGGAGAAACCACCCGCTCGAGTTGTGTGGCGGGTACCGGCAGGACAACAACGAGGAGACCTGAAATGGACTATCCCGCAACCCTCGCCGTACGCACGCCACCGCGACTCGCCAACTGGCGACCGCTGGTCCAGTGGATCCTGGCGATCCCCCACCTCATCATCGTCGGCACCCTCAGCTACGCATCCGGCGCGGTAGCGGTCATCAGTTGGTTCGTGATCCTGTTCACCGGGAAGCTCCCTGTCGGGCTCGCCAACTTCCAGATCATGACCATGCGCTACACGCTGCGCAGCCAGCTCTACGCCGGCTATCTGCACGACAGCTATCCCCCCTTCGACTTCACGATGTCGGCATCCGAACCGGGCGGCACACCGGTCGACTTCGCGATCACCCCGGCACTCGAGAACCGCAACCGTCTCACCGTCGGACTTCGGTTCCTCTGGGTGATCCCGGCTCTTCTCTTCTCGTTCGTGATCTCCATCGTCGGCGCGATCTGCTGGTTCCTCGGCTTCTTCGCAGTCTTGTTCACCGGGTCGTGGCCGACCGGTCTTCGCGATTGGGTCATGAACATGCAGCGGGTGTCGATCCGCACCAACGCCTACGCCTACATGCTCACCGACGA
>JANOJN010000145.1:0-36654 GCA_031418775.1 Acidimicrobiia bacterium | reverse complement strand
GCCGTCGAGGAGTTGCTGGTCGCGCTCGTGTCACGATCGAGGCTGGCGGTGATGTTCGCCGTGTTGTTCACGGTGCCGGACGACGCAGTCGGACCGACCAAGCCGGTCACGGTGAAGACCACACTCCCGCTGGCTGGGAGGTTGGTGATGCTGCGCGTCAATGTGGCACCAGTGGCCAGAGGGCTTGTGCCGGAGGGACACGTGGCCCCGCCGCTGGCTGCGCAGGACACCGTCGGTGTGAGGATCTGGGCCGGCATGACGTCGGTCAGCGTGACGGTTGCGACCGGACCAGGTCCGCTGTTGGCAACGGTGATCGTGTACGTCTGGGTCTGACCGCGGCCTTGGGTCGCGGACGACCTCGTCTTCGTCACGGTGGGGTCGGGTAGCAGGACGGTGTCGACGTCGGTCGCCGTGTTGTTGGCGACGGTCCCCGCCGGCTCGGTGCCCGAGGAGTGGTCGAACGTGGCGGTCTGGGTGATGGTTCCCGTGGCGCTGCCCGAGACCGTTGCCCAGACCGTGTAGGTCACACTCTGACCCGAGAGAAGGTTGACGTTGTTGATGGCGATGGTGCCGCCGGTGGCGATGGAGAGGACACCCGTGGTCGGGCAGGTCGCTCCGACTGTCGACGTGCACTGGTAGGTGACGCCGGTGAGCGCTGACGGGAGGACGTCCCGGAACCGGGCGTTGGTCACCGGTCCGGGTCCGTTGTTGCTGAGCACGATGGTGTAGGTCAGCGCCTGGTTCGGACCCACGTTGATCTGCCCGTCGGTCTTGGTCACGGCGAGGTCGGACAGCACGATGGTGTCGGTGTCGGTGGAGGTGTTGTTTCCCGGCGTCGGGTCGGTGAACCCGCTCGGCTGGGCCACGCCGGCGGTCTGCGCGATCGTGCCGCTGGTCAGCGACGGATCGACGGTGCCGGTGAAGCGGTAGGTGATCGAGCCGCCGGCCGGGATCGTGGCGGTCACGTTGAGGTTGCGGGTGGTGCCCGGGCTGGGGCAGCTCGCCCCGCCGGTGGTCCCGTTGCAGGTCCAGGGGGTGGAGCCGGTGAGGATCCCCGCGGGCGGAGTGTCCGTGATCACCGCGTTGACGACCGGTCCGGGTCCCGCGTTCGAGACGGTGATGTTGTAGGTCAGCGTCTGGCCGCCCGCGACATTGGTGACGCCGTCGCTCTTGGTGATGCTGAGGTCGCTGACGAGGATGGTGTTGGTGTCTGTGGCCGTGTTGTTCCCCGAGGTCCCCGCTGGCTCGACGGTTCCACCCGGATGGTTGAGCTGCACGTTCTGGATGATCGAACCGCTGGCGAGCGGACCGACGGTGCCGGTGACGTTGTAGGTCACCTGGGAGTTGGCCGGGAGACTCGGGATGATCGAGGTGAGCGTTCCCCCGCTGGTGATCGAGCCGGACGCCGGCGTCGGGCAGACAGCCGAGTTCGTCGGGAGCGAACAGGTCCACGTGACGCTGGTGAGAGCGGCCGGCGGAGTGTCGGTGAGGATGGCATTGGTGACCGGTCCGGGCCCGTTGTTGCGGGCGACGATCACGTAGGTGAGCTGCTGGCCGGCGGCCACGTTCGTCTGTGTGTCGGACTTCGTGACGCTCAGGTCGGGGATCACGATGGCGTCGGTGTCGGTGATCGAGTTCTCCGAACCGACCGACGACGTGTCACGGTCCGGTACTGCGGGGTTGGCGGTGATCGTCGCGGTGTTGACGAGGTTGCCGGTCGCCGTGCCGTTCACGGTGCCGTTGAGGGTGAAGGTGAGCAGGCCGTTGGCCGGGAGGTTCACCGTTGCGTTGAGCGACGTGGTCGGAGTGGTCGGGCAGGCGGCACCGCCGCTCGCCACGCAGGTCCAGCTCGTCACCGTCAGCTTCGTGGTGTCGACGGTGTCGGCGATGGTGACGCCGGTGACCGGGCCAGGGCCCTTGTTCTGGAACGTGATGGTGTAGGAGTTGGTCTGGTTCGGGCTGATCTGGGTGACGCCATCGGTCTTCGTGACCACGAGGTCGGGAAGTTGGATGGTCGTGGTCACCGTGCTGGTGTTGTTGCCCGAGACCGGATCGACGAGGCCGTTGGTCGTGGCCGCGGTCGCCGTGTTGGAGACGCTCGTGCGGGCGGCGTCGAGGACCTTGACGCTGACCGTGTAGACAACCGTGCCGTTCAGTGCGATGTCGCCCGACACCTCGTTGATGTTGCCGGAGCCCGACGCGGCCGGGCAGCCGGAACCGGCGCACGTCCAGGTGATGGTCCCGAGCTTCGTGGCGTCGAAGGTGTCCGTCACCCGGATTGCCGTGGCGAAACCGGGGCCGAGGTTCGTCGTGGTGATCGTGTACGTGAAGGTCTGACCGGGGCCGACGTTCGCCGCCGAGGCGGTCTTCACGACGCGGACGTCAGGATGGGCGACGGTGTGAGAGACGGATGCGGAGTTCGGCGTCGAACCGGACTCGGCCATACCGGTCGGCGGCACGACGGTCCCGACCGCGATCATCGTGCCGATGGACGGCACGTCCTTCACGGTGCCCGTCACCGTGTACACGAGGCTCTGGCCGGGGGCCAGGGTCGACGTGGTCGTCTCGTTGATGGCGCCGGAACCACTGGCGCTCGGGCAGGTTGCTCCGCCGACTCCCGCACAGGTCCAGGTGAACGTCTGCATCTGCGTTGGCATGGGGAGTGTCACGCCGACACCGGCCGGAGCAGTTCCCGCAGCGGCGATGGTGTTGCCGACGGTGAGTGTGTAGGTCACGACGGACTTCGGGCCGACGCTCGAGCCGCTGGCCGGGTTCGCCGAGAGGGTGGCGTAGAGGTCCGGCGACACGACGACGTTGGAGATCGTGCCCGTGTTGTTCCCACCCACCGTGTCAGGTGTGGCTGCGTTGGCGGTGGCGACGGCGGTGTTGGTGACCGTGCCCGTCGCGCTGTTGGCGATCTTCGCGGTGATGGTGAAGGTGAGCTCGCCGCCTTCCGGGATGGTCTGCACGGTCGAGATCGCAGCGGGGCTCGTGGCCGGGCACGTTGCGCCGCCGAGGGCGGAACACGACACTGCGGTGAATGCCGAGATGCCGGTCGGGATCGGGTCCGTCAGGGTCGCTCCTGTGGCCGTTCCCGGTCCGTTGTTCTTGTACTTCACCGTGTAGGTGATGGTCTGTCCGGGGCTGACCGCGCCGACCGGGCTGACGCTCTTCGTCGCCGTGAGGTCGGGATATCGGATGGTCGTGTTGTCGGTCACCGAGCTCGACGGGGCATTCGACGGGCTGATCGCCGGGTCGTTCGTCGCCGTCACCGTGTTGGAGAGGGTGCCGGTGGCGCTGGTCGAGAGCGTGCCAGAAAGCGTGAAGGAGAGCTGGCCGCCGGCGGGGATATCCCGCACGATGTTGAGGTCGCCGGAACCGGAGGTGACCGCGCCGCAGTCCGCTCCGCCGGTGGCACCCGTGCAGCTCCACGTGACGCCGGTGAGGATGGCGGGCGGGGTGTCGACGATCGACACGTTCTTGGCCGTAACGGTCCCGTCGTTGCGCACGGTGATGGTGTAGGCGTTCGGCATACCCGGAGCGATGAACGATTTCCCGTCGGTCTTGGTCGTGACGAGGATCGGGAAGCGCACCACATTCGGTTCGACGTCATCGGCCACGTTGTTCGCCGTGGAGAGTTCGAGCAGACCGGCCGGAGCGATGATGGTGGCCCGGTTGGTGATGGTCCCGCTCGCGCTCGCAATCGCAGTGGCCTTCAGCTTGAAGGTCAGCGACGAGCCACCGGCCAGGTCGGTCGTGACATCGATGGATCCGGAGCCGGACGCTGCCGGGCAGGTGTTGCTCGGCGGGGCCGTGCACGTCCACGTGACGTTCGAAAGCATGGCGGGCGGCGTGTCGGTGATACGTACACCGTCGACCCGGTAGGCGCCGGTGTTCTGGGCGACGATCGTGTACTCGGTCTCCTCGAGCGGGCCGATGAAGCTCTTGCTGTCGTCCTTGCTGATCGTCAGGTCCGGCCGGATGATCACGGTGGCGGCGGCGTCGGAGCGGGTGTTGTTGCCCGGCGTGTCGTCGACGAGCCCGACCGGTAGTGTGGCCGTGGCGCTGGGATTCATCGAACCGTACGCGTCGACCCGGACGGTGCCGCGCAGCACGTAGCGGACTTTGCCGGTCTTCGGAATGGTGACGGTGTCGGCGAATGGGCCGGTCTGGTTCGTGGTCTGGCAGACGGCGCCGGCGACTGCCTGAATGCACTGCCACGAGGTGAGGTCCAGCTGTGGCGGAAGAGTCCAGTTCACGGTCGCCCCGGTCACGCTGATCTGGCCGACGTTGGTGACCTCGATTTCGTACTCGATCGGCTGGAACGGTGATGCGGTGCTGAGACCGTCATCGACCTTGGTGACGGCGAGGTCGGGCTTGACGAGCGACGTCACGTCCGTCGCCGAGTTGTTCGACGGTGTCGGGTCGGTCATGTTCGACGCAGTGACGGTCGCCGTGTTCGCGATCGTGCCGCTCATCCCGCTCACGTCACTCTTGACCCGGGCGTTCCACGTGAAGGTGACGCTCTGTCCGGTCGCGAGGTTCACGGTCTCGTCGAGCAGCGTGCCGGAGTCGCTTTCGCAGATCGTGATCGGCGTGCAGGTCCAACCGAGGTTGACGAGCTGCGAGGGCCACGTCGGGTCCTTGATGAGCACGCCGTTGACGTTGTCCGGTCCGTTGTTGCGTACGGCGATGGTGTAAGTGACCGGGTCGTTCGGACCCGCTTCGTCGAGTCCGTCGGTCTTGGTCACGGCCAGGTCGGCCGACGCGCCGGGCACGGCCGGGGGAGCGTCGCATGCCGAACCGGTGCAGGCGTACGGCGTGTTGTCGTAGGGGCTCGGCTCCAGGCGGAACAGCGACCACTGGGCGATCCGCTGTTCACGGCCGAAGAGGCCGGTGATGAGAGTGTGCTTGAGCTTGACGTAGACACCGAGGTTCGACGACGCGGCCAGGCCACGCTTGCGGACCGGCTGGCCATCGACCGTCTTGGTGGGGCAGAACGGCGCCGACGGCGAGGTCGCCGACGAGCAGTCGAACGTGGTGTTGACCAGGTCGACCTTCGCATCGTCGGCCTGCACTAGCGTCGTCGGGGGCGGGTTACCCGCGGCGATGGCGGCAGCGATGTCGGCGTTGTTCTTCGCGGTGGCTTCGTCGGCGGTGTAGAAGAACTTGTCCAGGTTCTTCAGCAGCGGGATGTTGTTGCCCTCGTAGAGGAACTGGGTGTTCTCGTCGAAGCGGGTGCACCAGTCGGCGTACGACTGGACCTCACCGTCGGCGCCGGTGCAGAAGCCCGGCGGCTTTCCCTGCCCGCGTGCGTTGTACTCGCCCGGGACCTTGTAGATGAGGATCTTGTCGACCTGGGTCCAGTCGCGACCGAGGCTGGCCTGCAGCGCCCGCAGCGTCTCGAAGTCGTCGGAGGCCTTGTTGCCGCCTATGCAGTCGGGGTCGGAGGCGACGCGATTGTCGAGGTCCGACGGTGGGATACAGGCGGTGGCGGTGACACGGGCCGCGGTGCGGACGCCATTGGCGAGGGTCTGGCCCTTGTTGAGGAACAGGCCGTACTCCCAGGCGCCGAAGCCGATCAGCAGCAGGAGCAGCGCGCCGATCGCGAACTCGACGGCGGCGACGCCGTGTTCCTCGGTGCGAGCGCGCGAGCGTGTCAGGTGCACCGTACGGCGGTTCCGGTCTGCGGGCGCGGGCCAACGCTCGGTGGCGTCGTGGCCTGCGGCTGCCGCGAGGGAGAGCGATGACTCCGCGTGGGCACCTGGTCGTTCCATTCCCCGTTCATCGGCACCGGTTCCGTCCTGCTGAACGGGTCGAACGACTCATTCCGGCCACTCAGGGTGGTCGAGGTGAGGGTCGGGGAGCCCACTGCTGTCCGTAAGCTGCGGTGCCGTGCCGGAGCTGATCGAAGTCGAGATCTACCGGCAGACGGCAACCCTTGTTCTCGGCCGCCGGATCTCGTCGGTTGAGTTGGTTGATCCGTTCGCCCTACGCCACGATCCGGTCCGGCGGCGCGCCGACGATGTTGCGGCGGCCATCGTCGGCACCATCGTCCTCGGTGTTCGTCGGCACGGCAAGCTGCTTCTCGTCGACCTCGGTCGCCGAGCCGGTACCGAGGTGGTTCTCGGACTGCGGTTCGGGATGACCGGTCGCCTGCTGGTCGACGGCCGGGGCGGCATCGACGAACTCCTGTACTCGAGCGGCCGGGACGAAGCGGCATGGGACCGCTTCCGGGTCCGCTTCGCCGGTGGTGGAACGCTGTCCGTCCGCGACCCCCGCCGCCTCGGCACGGTGGAGATCGATCCGGACGTCAGCATGCTCGGCGTCGACGCGACCGAGCTGACCGAAGGGGGGCTCCGCCGGGTCCTGGCGGGCTCTTCCGCGGCGGTCAAGGCAAGGCTCCTCGATCAGCACGCCGTGTGCGGGATCGGCAACCTCCTCGCCGACGAGATCCTGTGGCGGGCCGGGATTGCGCCCGGCGTCGCCTCGTCGGGGATCGGCACGGCGCGGGTTCGCCGGCTCCATCGGGCGGTGCATGAGACCCTCGCCGAGCTCACCGAGCGGGGCGGATCGCACCTCGGCGACGTGATGGAGGCCCGCCGACCCGGCGGAGCCTGCCCCCACGACGGTGCGCCCATGCGGGTCGCCACCATCGGCGGCCGCACCACCTGGTGGTGCCCCAAACACCAACGCTGAGTCACCCCGTCCACTGGGAGAGAGGTTGCCTCTCCGCTCCTTTGGCGCTGCGCCGCTCGCTTCGCTCGACTGCTCGCAACACCAGTGACCCGTCCGCTGGGAGAGAGGTTGCCCCCACATATGGGGGCAGAACACCTCCCAAGGGCACTGGGAGGTGTCCTGCCGCACGGACCACCGCCAAATGCTCCGGTAACGCACCGACACGGCCGAGACTTGTCCCGTGCGATTCGTCCCTGCCCGCCGCGCCGGCGTGTTCCTGGCCGCGCTCGCGGTTCTCCTCGGTGCCCCGGCCTGCAGTGACGGCGCCTCGGACACCACGTCGGTGCCGGAACCGACTCCGGCCACGACGGTGACAGAAGCGACGTTCCCGCCCGACACCGTCCCCGCATCCGTTTCACCTCCAACAGGAGGGCAAACTTCGACGACCGCCACGATCCCCATGGCGGCGGAGCCGACGAACCGGATGCTTCGCGTTCCCGCCGAATTCGCCACGGTCCAGTCGGCGGTGGACGCGGCGCAGCCCGGGGACCTCGTCCTGATCGCACCCGGCGACTACCCCGAAGCCGTGACGGTTCGCACGCCGTCCATCGTCATTCGGGGCGAGGACCGGAACACCGTGATCCTCGACGGCGGCGACACCCTCGAGAACGGCATACTCGTGGCGGCCGACAACGTCGCCGTGGAAAATCTGACGGTTCGCCGCTTTGCCGTGAACGGCCTGCTGTTCACGAAGGCATACGACGACAACGTGGATAACCCGGCCGACCACCAGGTCCTGCAGGGATACCGCGCGTCTTACATCACCGCGGCGAACAACGGGCTCTACGGTATCTACGCCTTCTTTGCCCGAGGCGGTGTCATCGAGCACAGCTACGCGAGCGGGCACTCCGACTCGGGGTTCTACGTCGGACAGTGCAAGCCGTGTGATGCCGTCCTGCGCGACAACGTCGGGGAGCTCAACGCGGTCGGCTACGAGGGCACGAACGCAAGCGGGAATCTCTTCGTATTGAGCTCGATCTGGAGACGCAATCGGGTTGGGGTGACACCCAACTCGCAGGACATGGAGCGCCTCGCGCCCCAGGGGGACACCGTGATCGCCGGAAACCTGGTGGAGGACAACCAGGACCCCGGAGCACCGTCGGCAGCGCAGGGAGGATCAGGACTCGGCATTGCCGTGGGTGGAGGGGAGCGCAATCGGGTGCTGCGCAATCTCGTGCGCGGAAACGTGAACGCCGGCATCGTCGTGACGGACCTCGCCGGCTATCAGCCATCGTCGAACGAGGTGCGGGAGAACGTGCTGACCGGGAACGGAGTGGACCTCGCGCTCTATGCCTCGGACGGAAGATCTGCGGTGCCTGCACGCTCCAACTGCTTCGCCGGGAACCAGTTCCGAACCTCGCTTCCGCGCTCGATCGAGACTGTGGTCGGCTGTCCCCCGACCGGTCCTGGCTCGACGACGGGTGACATCTCGTCCGGTCCGCTGCAACTTCAGCCCGGCGCTCCGAATGTCGACTATCGGACAGTGCCTCTTCCGCCCGCGCAGCCGTTGATGCCCGACGCTCTGTCTGTCCGACGGGCGCCTGCGTCGGCGGCAGTCCCGATCGTGGACCTGTCCACGATCACCGTTCCGTCATGAGGCGCGCAACGACGCTTCGGCGATCCGGAACGGGGTTGCTTGCCGTGGCTGTCGTCCTCGCCGGCTGTGGCGGCAGCGACCCGTCGGGTCCCCCCGCGGAATCATCGACCCCGGCCGCAATCGGCCCGACGGTTCCGCCGGTCGGGCCGGCGACCGTCGACCCGCGCGTCGATGACCGGACACGTCTCACGACTGCCCAGGCCCTCACGCTGTCGCAGATGCTGCTGAAGAACGAACAGGCCAGGGGGGCAGTCGCCGAGGTGTTCGTCCCGTTCGGGCCGGCCGCTACGTTCACGCTGCGCGGAGCCGTCGATTGGGCCGGCGACCGGGGTTCGTTCGTTCTGTCGACGAAGCGCTCCGACGGCGTCGCGGTCCCCGATAGCCGGGTCATCTGGGATCGAGGCTCGCTTCTCACCGAGGTCGTCGGGCTCGAGAAAGCAATGGAGGCGAAGGGACGTCGAGGGGTGACCTTCGTACAGCGCGCCTTGAATCCCCAGGCGGTCCCACTCGACCAACTCGTCGCCTTCGTGGGTTCCCTTGCCGTCGACCGTGCGGAGAACCCGATCCTGCTCCGACAGGGCGACACGGCGTTTCTCGGATCGAACACATTCGACGGTGTGGCCCTCGACGGCTATCGCTTCGGGAAGACCCGCTACTGGATTGATCCCTCGTCCGGTCTCGTGCGCCGGATCGAGGCGCGTTTTGCCCGGTACGACGAACCGGTCGTGGTCACCCTCTCCGACCATGGCCCGCAGGCGATCGTGGTGCCGCCGGCCTCGGCAGTAGTCGATGGCGCCACGATTCCCGATGCCCTGGCGACGCTCACGGCGCCGACCCCGTAGGGCCGTCGACGCTTCGGGCGTGAAGATGGGTGGCGGGTCCCGGCTGTAGCCAAGGAGCCGGCCCGTCCTACGATGACGGACATGGAGTTGACGTACCCCACCGATACCGACGCGTTCCGTTCCACCGTGAAGGAGTGGTTGGTCGAGAACCTGCCGTCCGGCTGGTTCGAGCCGGGCTTCGAGATGTCGGCCGACCAGAAGAAGGAGTTCCAGTCGACCTGGACACGCAAGCTCTTCGGCGGCGGCTGGATCTGCGCGTCGTGGCCGAAAGACTACGGCGGCAAGGGGCTTTCGGTGATGGAGAACGTGGTGCTCAACGAGGAGTTCCACAAGGCCGGGGCACCACTTCGCGCCGACTTCTTCGGTGACACGCTCGTGGGTCCCACGATCCTGCAATGGGGGACGGAGGAACAGAAGAAGCACTTCCTGCCGCAGATCCTCAAAGGCGAGATTTCCTGGTGTCAGGGTTTCAGCGAGCCTGACTCCGGTTCCGATCTGGCGTCGCTGAAGGCAACAGCAGTGCTCGATGGCGACGAGTGGGTCATCAACGGTCAGAAGGTGTGGACGACGCGGGCGCAGCACGCGGACTACGTCTTCCTGCTGGCCCGAACGGACCCGAAGGCGCCCCAGCACGCCGGGATCAGCTATCTGCTCGTCCCCATGCGCCAGGCCGGGGTCGAGGTGCGGCCGATCGTGCAGCCCGACGGGACCGCCGAGTTCAACGAGACGTGGTTCACGAATGCCCGTTGCCCAAAGGAGAACGTGGTCGGTGGCGTGAACAACGGATGGAAGGTCGCCATGACCACGCTCGGTTTTGAGCGCGGCGCGTCGGCGACCACGAGCCATCGTCGTTTTGAGACCGAGCTCGAGCACATCGTCGACAAGGCCAAGAGCAACGGAGCGATCGAGGACCCGCGCATCCGTCAGCGGCTGGCCAAGGCTTACTCGAAGGTGCAGATCATGCGCTTCAACGGTCTGCGATCGCTGACGTACGCGCTGCACAAGCGCGGTGACGTGGTCGCTCTTGGAGCCACCAACAAGATGTTCTGGTCGGAGTACCACCGCGACGTAATGGAATTGGCGATGGATGTGTGGGGGATGGATGCGCAGGTGATGACGGGACGCGCGGGGTCGCCTTCATGGCCTGGCGTCGTCCGCATCGAGACGCGAGAGGGCTATGAGCCGTCGGGTATGCAGAGCGCATTCTTCTTCAGTCGCTCGGAGACGATCTGGGGCGGCACGGCCGAGATCCAGCGCAACATCGTCGGGGAGCGTGTGCTCGGTCTCCCGAAGGAGCCGAAGCCAGGAGCGAAGGTGAGCGCGTAGATCCGGCAGCGGCGCTTCTCTTGCCGCTCCTCTCGCTCCCGTTGCGGCCCCGGTGCTGCCAAACACCTCCCAACGTCGTTCGGAGGTGTTCTACCCCCATATTTAGGGGCAACCTCTCTCCCAGTCGTTGGTCCGCTCGTGTTGCGAGCGGTCGAGCGGAGCGAGCAGCACAGCGCCGAATTCACGGAGGGGCAACCTCTCTCCCAACGTGCCTACGACAGGGTGATGTCGGTCCAGGTGGCGTCGGGGAGGTCGTCGAGGGACCAGGGGCCGAAGTGGGTGCGCCGGAGCGTGTCGACGCGGTTGCCGCACGCGGCAACCATCCGGCGGACCTGGTGGTAGCGGCCTTCGGTGAGGCTGATGGCGATCGTCGGGACGCGCTCGTCGACGAGTTCGACCGAGGCCGGAAGACACGGAGTCGACTCGCCCTCGAGAACGAGCGCGCCGCTCGTGAGTCGTTCGCCGAGCGACACGTCATAGGGGAGTGACAGCGTGGCCTCGTAGCGCTTCACGACATGATGCTTCGGCGAGGTGAGCCGGTGCAGGAGTTGATGATCGTCGGTGAGTACGAGAAGACCGGAGGTGTCCTTGTCGAGGCGGCCGACGGACTCGACGCGCGGGTTCCGGTACTCCCAGTGCGGGGGAAGAAGGTCGTATGCGCGCATTCCTTCTGACGGTTCATGCGAACACACGACCCCGATGGGCTTGTTGAGCATCACCAGGATGCCGTTCGGGTGATCGAGCTCCTCGCCGTCGAGCAGGACGTCGTGTGCCAGAACCTTCGCGTTCGGGTCGCGGACGGATGCGCCGGCAACGGTGACGCGACCGCCTTTGATGATCGGGGTGACTTCGCGGCGGGATCCGTAGCCGAGGTTGGCCAGCAGCCGATCGAGTCGCACGCCTGCGCTCACACTGCCCCCGGGCCGACGGATGACGACCGCAGAATCACGACCTCGCCTCCAACGACGACGAAACCCAGCGACGCGAACATCCGGAAGGATCGGGCGTTCCCCGGAGCGATGGCCGCGAACACGGTTGCTCCTTCGGGGAAGAGACGCAGCGCGTCGATCACCAACGAGCGGCCCCACCCGCGGCCCTGCCCGTCGGGGGCTGCCTCGACACTTATCTCCGGTCGGCCGGCGAGCCCCGCGCCGATGGTGACGAGGCCTCGCTCGTCGCCGAACACACGGACGTCGTGGCGGATCGAACGGGCGTGTCGGACCCGGCGATGATCGTCGAAGTCGCTGGACTCTCCGAGCGACGTCGCTCCTCCACCGAGGCCCCTGCCGACGAGCGTCGCGTCGAGAACGCCGATCTGCGCCTGGCGTCCCGCGTTCGACGGTGGGCCGGCGATCAGCCGCAGCACGTCCGGTGACGACGCACCGCCGTAACCGTCCGCTCCGGCCGCGAGAAGCGATGTCTCGTCGACGCACGTCGCGATGAACGCGTGCCCGGTGAACGCCATGACGGCGTTGATTTCGTAGCCCGCGGCTGCGGAGTTTGGCGGTGCCGGAAGAGGTGGGAGAACGGTGATGCGACCGTCGACCGGAGGAAAGTGGTCTCCCGCCGCATCGAGAAGCGCGCGTAGCAGTTGGTTCACGGAAATCGGAGGCGCAGGGCGTTGCCGTGCGCCGGGAAGCCCTCGTGGTCGGCGAGGGCGAGGATCGACGGCGCCATGCGGCGCAGAGCATCGTTGGAGGCCTGGGCGATGGCCGTTCGCTTGAGGAACGCCTCGGCCGTGACGCCGGAGGAGACCGCAGCGAAGCCGCTCGTCGGCAAGGAGGCCGGACATCCGATCACGAAGTTGGCGGCCGAGAACGGAGTGTCCTGACCGAGGAGGATCTCCCCTGCGTTGCGGAGAAGCCCGAGCGCCCGAGACGGATCGGCGACAGCGACCTGGAGATGCTCCGGCGCAAAGTCGTTGGCCACCGCGCATGCCTCCTCGAGCGAGTCCACGAGAACACACCCACCATTGACCGACAGCGACGAGAGCGCCGCTTCGGCGCGGACGGTCGGCAGCGCCGCGATCTGCCGTGAGAGCTCTGCCTCGACGGCAGCAGCAACGGCACCCGAGAGGGCCACGAGCACGACGGTCGAATCCGTTCCGTGCTCCGCCTCGATGAGCAGATCGGCGGCGAGACGTGCCGGGTCGGCGGACTCGTCGGCGATGATCAGGGACTCGGTCGGCCCCAGGAGCATCATGGTGGAGCAGCCGTACCGTTGGACCTCGACCTGAGCGCACACGACAGCCGGCGACCCGGGGCCGAGGACCTTCACCACCTTCGGGATCGTCTCCGTTCCGAAGGCGACCGCAGCCACACCGGCCGGCCCGTTCACGCGAAAGATGTCGCGGAGCCCGAGTCGCTGGGCCACGACAAGCGTGGCCGGGTCGACCACGGCCGACGTCGATCGTGGCAGAGGGGGAGTGATGACGATCGTCTGCGGGACGCCGGCGACCACGGCGGGGCCTCCCAACTGCGCGAGAACGCTCGGGTACGACGCCTTGCCGGCCGGGCAGAACAGCGCAGCGGAAGTGATCGGCGAGACCTTCTCGCCGATGAAGAGGCCGGGCTCGCTCTCGCACCACCAATCCTGGGCGTGGCGCGCCATCACTTCGTCGTTGAAGCGGCGGACGTTGGCGATCATGTGATCGATGGCGTCGCTCAGGGGCCCGTCGACCGCGTCATCGGCCTTCGCCAACTCGTCGTCGGACACCCGCAGCCGATCCGGGGTGAGGTTGACGCCGTCGAAGTCGCGGAGCGCCCGGCACACCGCTTCGTCGCCGTGGACCCGCACGTCGTCGATGATCCGCTCGATCGAGCGCCGGAGAGAGGGTTCGAAGATGTCGTGGAGGCCGCGCTGGAGCAGCTGGGCCCGATCCTCGGGTGGCATGTTCGCCCACGTCATCGTGCGCAGCACCGGTGTGGTCATCTGGTCCAGTCTGGCTGAGGCGGGGAGACGTGGGTGGACGGGCGGTGGTGTTGCGAGCAGTGGAGCGCAGCGGAGCGGCGCAGCGTCAGAGGGCGGAGCTGAGGTGGGGAGACGTGGGTGGACGGGCGGTGGGTGTTACGAGCAGCCCCGCGAAAGGAGTGACGTTGGTCACTTCCTTTAGAAATGTCGTCCGGAAACCGAGAATGGTTACTCACCACTGCGTCAGACGGCGCAGCCAGACAGGCTGCGCGCACACGTGAAAGGGAGTCCCACCATGTTGTTCACCTTCCGCCCGTCGAGGCGTTCGCTCGCGGCAGTCGCCGTGACCGTCGCTTCGGCGTTCGCGCTCTCCGGTTGCATCAAGCTCGACATCGACATGAAGGTCAAATCGGACACGAAGCTCGACGGCACGATGATCGTTGCGTTCAACGAACAGGTCATGAAGTCCTTCGAGGGCATGGCCGACGGCATGAGCACCAGCAACACCAAGTCGAAGACGCCGACGACCAAGGCCAAGAGCTTCGAACAGCAGACGAAGGACGGTGTGAAGGAGGCGCAGGCCAAGCTGCCGAAGGGCTCATCAGTGAAGCTGTACAAGAAGGATGGCTGGCTTGGTCAGGAGATCTCGTTCAAGGGCGTCGACGCGTCGCTCGTCCTCGGGGCCGGCCTCAACGCCGGAGCCTCGGGTGACCCGTCGAGCGACACCAGCAAGCTGGCGATCACCAAGAAGGGCGACCTGCTGGTTCTCGACGGCGTGCTCGACATGGGCGGCGGGACGGGTGACGGCTCCGACGCCGGCATGGACATGTCGGGACTCATGGCCGGCGGCAAGCCGGAGCTCCGGGTGAAGTTCACGTTCCCCGGCAAGGTCGCGACCGCCAGCAAAGGCGGCAAGATCTCGGGCAATTCGGTCACGTGGACGCCGGAGTTCGGCAAGAAGCTCGTCATGAAGGCCACCGCGAAAGCGAGCTGAGTCCAGGCGCAGCCTGCGCACCGACGACGCATTCCGACGCACATCACGAACGCTTGGTGACGAGCGACGGAAACGAGCTGACCTCATGTGAAGACGTGGGGGCGACGGCCCCCACGTTTCGCGTGCGCCGGTGACCGGCGCGGCGAATGCACGTTGGCCGCGGCGACATGCTTGCCTGGAGCGATGGCCGCCGACCTACTCCTCTACGACCCGAGCAGTGCGTCGTTCCGGGCCGACCCCTATCCGACGTATGCGCGCTTTCGATCTGAGGCGCCGATCGTCCTCTCCGCGACCGGCCTGCGCGTGGTTTCGCGTCATGCCGACGTGTCGAAGGTCCTGCGATCACCTGACGTGAGCCGCGACATCGATGAATCCGCGATCGATCTCGTCGGTGATGAGCGCGCTCGGCGAGATCTCCGTCGCACGAATCGCAGCGCGAAGTCGATGCTCAATCTCGACCCGCCTGACCACACGCGGCTCCGCGGTCTGGTGACGAAGGCGTTCACGCCTCGGGCGATCGCCCAGCTTCGTCCGCGCGTGCAGCAACTGGTCGATGATGCGCTCGCTCCCGCATCGGATACAGGCGCAATCGAGCTCATCGATTCGCTGGCGTTCCCGATCCCGTTCCAGGTGATCTCCGATCTTCTCGCCATGCCCACAGAGCGGTCTGACGAGTTGCGCGAGTGGAGCCAGGTCATCACGCTCTCGCTCGAGCCGACCGCGACCGACGCCGATCTCGAGGCGGCAACCGCGGCCGTGCAGCACGTGATCGGTTTCCTTGTGCCGGTCATCGAAGATCGCCGTCGCAACCTCGGGGACGATGTACTGAGCGCGCTTATCATTGCCGAAGAGAGCGGCGAGCGGCTTTCGCTCCCGGAGCTCATCGCCACCGTGGTCCTGCTCTACATCGCGGGCCACGAGACGACCGTCAACCTGATCGGCAACGGTGCGCTCGCTCTTGCCTCCAACCCCGCCCAGCGGGCACTGTGGCGTCGGTCCGGCGAGGCGCTCGATGCCAACGCAATCGACGAGATCCTCCGCTACGACGGCCCCGTGCAGCAGACGATCCGCGTGCCCCTCGTCGACATGGAGTTGAGCGGTGGCGTGATCCCGGCGGGCCATCGGGTGCTCACGCTCCTCGGCGCGGCCAATCGCGACGATGCCGTCTTCGACGCGCCGGACGAGCTGCGGCTCGATCGCGCGGGAGCGCCGCGCCATCTCGCGTTCGCCTCGGGCATCCACTACTGCCTCGGCGCCGCGCTGGCCCGGCTCGAGGCGCAGGTGGCCCTGGGCGCGATGGTCCGCCGGTTCGAGGACTGGACGGTTCTCGGGACACCGGAGTGGCGAGACCGGCTCACGATCCGTGGCGTGAGCCGCCTCGACCTTGCCCTCGCCTGACTCGTCCCTGGAGGCCGGTCACGCGAGGGCGGACGAGCCGATGTTCCTCAGCCGCCCGGAGGGGTGTAGCCGATGGTCATCTTGGCGGCGGCGTCCACCTGCTCGGCGGTGAGGAGCGTGACCACCTCGGTCGACGCCCCGCCGCTGGCGCCGACCTGCAGCGCCAGGGCCGCGGCCGACACCGCATCCGGGAGGTCGATCACGAGGAACGCATCGGTGTCGCCGAGGGCGAAGTAGAACGACTCGACGGTCCCGCCGACGCCGGCGACGGCCGCCTTGACTGATGCGACGCGGGCACTGCCGCCCTTCGCGAGGACTCCTTTGATGCCTTCGACGCTGTAGTTGGCCTTGATCAGGAACTTCGGCATGGTTGCTCTTCTTTCGTCGTACCCGCACGCGGGAGGATCGGGCGGATCCTGTCGAAAGTGTGGGAGCGAATGAGCCGCGTGTCTGTGATCTGCATCACAAAGCAGCGAAGGAAGGAGGTGTCGCAGGGGCGAGACCGGGCATACGATCGACTCCATGACCGCCCACCCACTCGTGCTCGTCGACCTGCCGGCCGAGGGCGAGTCGATCGCCACCGTGACACTCAACAACCCGGAGAAGCGAAACGCTCTCTCGCTCGAGATGATGGGTGCGTTGATCGGCTCGCTCCGAACCGTGAGTGAGGCCGACGGTGTCCGGGGCATCATCCTGGCTGCCAACGGGCCGGTGTTCTCCGCCGGGCACGATTTCTCGGACATGGCTGGCGCCGACCTTCCGTTCCTGCGCAAGCTGCTGTTCACCTGCACCGAGCTGATGACCCTGTTGCAGCAGCTGCCCCAGCCCGTTCTCGCCAAGGTCCATTCCCTGGCCACGGCCGCCGGCTGCCAACTGGTTGCCAGCTGCGACCTCGCCATCAGCGCCGACACCGCGCACTTCGCCCTCCCCGGCGGGAAAGGCGGGTTGTTCTGCACCACCCCGTTGGTTGCCGTAGCCCGCAACATAGGTCGTAAGCGCGCGCTGGAGTTGGCGATGACCGGAGATCCGATCGACGCCGCCACGGCGGCCGATTGGGGGCTCGTCAACCGGGCCGTGCCCGCTGCCGCTCTGGACGACGCATGCGCCGACCTCCTGCGCCGGGCCACGCGGGGCTCAGCGTTTGCCAAAGGGGTTGGCAAGGCCGCGTACTACGCCCAGGTGGATCTGGATCAGCCGAAGGCATACGCCTACGCCATCGAGGTCATGGCGGCCAACGCGGCCGGCCCCGACGGGCAGGAAGGCATCGCCAGCTTCCTGGAGAAGCGCCCGCCGGTCTGGAAGAACCGGTGACCTTGCCCGGTCGTCACCGTCCGAGCG
Organism: Acidimicrobiia bacterium; assembly: GCA_031418775.1. Taxonomy (GTDB): domain Bacteria; phylum Actinomycetota; class Acidimicrobiia; order Acidimicrobiales; family JANYDT01; genus JANLQX01. Next base: position 19,511 of record JANOJN010000145.1, on the reverse strand, counting down.
ACGACGCCGATCCGGATCCTCGTGATCCGACGAGGATGCACCGATACGACCCGAACACCGAGGCTCTGGCGCAGGCCGTTGTCCACTACGCGCTCGACCGAGTCCGTCTCGACCCACCCCCGCTCGACGGTCCGCGTTCGGCGGCCGACCTGGACCGGTTGGGTCCCACAATCACAGCTGACGGGCTCGGGGGGATGGAGGCGCTGCGGGTGTTCTGCGAGCATCTCGCGCCGGCCACGATCAGCCAGGATCATCCGCGGGCGGTGTCGTTCGTACCGACGGCTCCGACGGAAGCCGCGGTGCTCTTCGACCTGGTGGTCGGGGCGTCCTCGATCTACGCCGGCTCGTGGATGGAGGGCGCGGGAGCGGTGTGGGCGGAGAACCAGGCGATGCGGTGGATCGCCGATCTCGCCGGATTTCCGTCGACAGCAGGCGGGGTCTTCGTCAGCGGCGGGACGGCCGGAAACCTCAGCGCTCTCGTCACGGCGCGCGATGTCGCCCAGCGGGCGTGGGGCAAGCCGCCGACCCGGTGGTACGTGATGGTCGCTGCCGGGGCGCACAGTTCGATCGCGTCCGCAGCGCGTGTGATGGACGTCGGGGTCATCAAGGTTTCGTCGGACTCGACAGGTCGTCTGCGCGCTGATGACCTTCGCTCGGCCATTCTCGCGGCCCGCGCCGACGGGATTGCCGTCGGCGACGTCGACCGCAACGCCGGGTTGGTCGCCGACGTGCCCGTCACGCCCAAAGGGATCGTGTTCGCGATCGCGGCGACCGGTGGCACCACGAACCTCGGGCTCGTCGACGAGCTCGCCGGTATCGCCGCGATTGCTCGAGCCGAGGATGTGTGGCTGCATGTCGACGGGGCGTATGGCGGGGCGGCCCTCGCCGCGCCGAGCGTGCGCCACCTCTTCGACGGGATCGAATCGGCCGACTCGTTCATCGTCGATCCGCACAAGTGGCTCTTCGCGCCTTTCGACTGTTGTGCGCTCCTCTACCGCGACCCGGTCACGGCGGCCCGTGCGCACACGCAACACGCCGAGTACCTCGACGTGCTTCAGGACGACGGTGACTGGAATCCGTCGGACTATGCGATGCACCTCACGAGACGGGCCCGCGGGCTCCCGCTCTGGTACTCGCTCGCCACGCACGGGACCCTGGCGTACACCGATGCCATCGAGGCCGCCATCGCCGTCACCCACGAGATCGCCGAGGAAATCCGGGCCACCCCGTACCTCGACCTCCTCTTCGAGCCCGAGCTCTCCGTCGTGGTGTTCCGGCGGCGCGGCTGGACGGCCGAGCAGTACTACTCGTGGTCCGGCCGGATGCTGACCGAGCAACGGGCGTTCTGCGTCCCGACGTCCGTCAGCGGGGCCGACGGCTCGCCGGAGACCGTGCTGCGTTTCTGTGTGGTCAACCCGCGTACGACGGCAGACGACCTGCGCGACATCCTCTCGACGCTCGCTTAGCCGCTCCGCGGAGTGCGTGGCGGGTCTGCCGCCGTCGAGGAGTTCGGCGGGCCCTGGCTCCGGCTGCTACGTTCACGACGGTCAGTGATCCACCACCGCGGATCGGAAACGTCAGGGAGAACCACCATGGTCATCGCAAATGCACTTTTCTCGAAGAGCGGAGGGCTGTGGTTCCTCAGCTGGTGGCACGTGATCTTCGGCGTGTGTTGGATCGGTCTGCTCTATTACTTCAACTTCGTGCAGGTTCCGTCGTTCCCGACGATGGAGGCGGCGCACCGCAACGGAGCCATCGACAAGCTCGTCCCCCGGGCGCTGTGGTATTTCCGTTGGTCGGCGCTCGCCACGGCAGTCACCGGCCTGGCCATCCTCGGCTGGAACGCCAGCGGGTACTTCACCGACGGTGCCGAGGAAGTCGGCCATGCGATCACCATGGGATCGCTTTTCGGTCTGGTGATGCTGGGCAACGTCTGGCTGGTGATCTGGCCGAACCAGAAGATCGTTATCGAGAACGCCCGCGGACTCCTCGCCGGGAACCCCGCTGACCCGGCCGCCGCCGGCGCCGGTCGGCGCGCCCTGCTGGCCAGTCGCACCAACGCCATCTTCTCCATCTCGATGCTGATGTTCATGACCGGCACGAGCGGGTACTTCAACACCACCGGCAAACCGTCGATCCCCTTGCTGTGGATCGTGGTCCTCGCCGTGATCGTCGTGCTGGAGCTGAGTGCGCTCGGCTACATCGGAGGCATGGAGGGCCCGCTGACCAAGCCCCTCGCCTCCCACAAGAACATCGCCCACATCGGTGTGCCGATCGCCCTCGTCATCTTGATCCTCTGGCAGATCACGTCCTGACCGGTACGCCGCGTCCTGCGGCGTGGGAAGTGCGCATGACGACCCCGTCGGACCTCGGTCCCGGGGTCGTTTCGCGTCCGGACCGGGCTTCCCCAAGCGAGGCGTTCGCTCCGGGAGATGAACACGATGCAATCGATCGGTGACGAGGATCACGCCTGTTCGGCTGTCGTAGTCCGGGGAGGCGTGGAAGCATCGATGCCATGAACGAATGTGGCGTGGTCCGAACAGCAGCGAAACCGTCGACAGGTGCCGCCCGTCGTCGGCGGGGGCGTGCCTTCGGCGTTCTCGCTATTGCTGCGCTCGGTCTGGGCTGTTCGACCGGGGTCCCGGCGGCGCAAGCGCAGCTCGGCACCACGAAGCCGGTCACGGTCGCTGTCCGTTCGCTCACCTTCGTCCCGAAGAAGGTTGACGCCAAGGTGAAGCAGAAGATCAATTTCGCATGGGGCGAAAACGTTGCCCACAACATCGTGTTCGACAAGACGCGCAAGAGCCCGACCCAGAACAAAGGGAGCTGGAGCACCAGCTTCGACAAGACGGGAACCTACAAGTACAAGTGCACGCTCCACCCAGGGATGAATGGCGAGATCAAGGTGAAGTAGTACGCGAGGTTCGGGCCGGCAGCGGCGCAGTGGGCGAGATCAAGGTGAAGTAGTACGCGAGGTTCGGGCCGGCAGCGGCGCAGTGGGCGAGATCAAGGTGAAGTAGTGCCGGGGCGCGTCAGTCGCTGATGCGGTGTGCGTGCGTCCACACGGTCGCCGAGTCGCCTCGCACGAAGGTGGCGAGCGTGAGGCCCATCCGGTCGGCTGCGTCGATGGCGAGGTCGGTCGGCGCGCTGACGGCGGCGATGACCGCGATGCCGGCCATCGCCGCCTTCTGGACGATCTCGAAGGACACCCGGCCGCTCACCATCAGCACGTGGTCGGACAGGGGGAGGTGGCGGTTGATGGCGGCATGGCCGATCACCTTGTCGACGGCATTGTGGCGGCCGACGTCTTCGCGGACCACGACGGCGGTTCCGTCCGGCCGGAAGAGACCGGCAGCGTGGCTGCCTCCTGTGGCGTCGAACGTGCGCTGCTGAATGCGGAGCCGATCGGGTAGAGCGACCAGAACGCCGCGCCCGATCGTCGGTCCCCGGTCAAGGGGCACCGTCGGCGTCCGGAGGTTGAGCGCGTCGAGCGATTCGGTGCCGCAGATCCCACAGCTCGACGAGGTCACGTGGGCGCGTCGTGAGTGACCGCCGTGGTGGTGGCGGGCGACGACGGAGACCACGTTGTAGTTCTGCACGGGACGTTCGGCCGACGGATCGGTGTCACCGCTGCGGACGCAGTACTTCACCTCGGCCAGTTCGACGGGCTGGGGGAGCAGTCCCTCGGTCACGCACCATCCGACGGCGAGCTCGAAATCGTCGCCCGGTGTGCGCATGGTGACGTTCACTGCCGTCGGTTCGACGAGCGGTGAGCCGAGCCGGATCTCGAGCGGTTCCTCGCCGGCTACCCGTTGCTCGCCGCGGACGCGGCCCTTCGGGCTGATCACCGTGGCGGGAAGGCGGGCGACCTTTGCCCGCCCGCGAGCGGCCACACCGTCGGCACTGGACATGCCTCCACCGTAGGTCAGGCGCCGGGCGAACGTCCCGGTATCGCGCAGGCCTGGTCGACGTCGATCTCGACGGTGACGAACGGGTTCGCGTGGGGCCCGGCGCCCCACGAGGGGAACACGGCCGAGTAGATCCCGCCTCCGCCGGCCACGATCACGATGATGTCGTCAGGTCGGGCCGTGGCGTGCACGAGCGTGTCGTCGGCGCCTCGTCCGGCGTAGAGGGGGTTGAGGGCTCGAAGTCGCGACCGCGGATTCGCCGCGCGGGCGTGCAGCGCCTCCTGGATGGTACGCCGGGTGTGTCCCGCACCGGCGAGGGCCTGGGCGTGATCGGGGTTGAGGGCGACGACCACGGTGCCCTGCCGGAAGAACGCGTTGTTCGATCCGAGGTTGGCGATCGTCGCCGCCAGTGAGCCGAGGAGACGGTCCGGGGCGGACGGATCATCGGCGTCTCCAACCGAGATCACGGAGTGGGGTGGCTCGGTGCCGACGACGGTGACGACGGAGGCGTCGGCGGCGAACCCGAGCCACGCCGACCACGGCTCCCAGGGGCTTTCCTCCTCGTTCTCGGCGAGGACGGCGCCGAACTTGGCTCCGTGGCCGAGCAGCGCCATGTCGCTGATGCCGGGCCGGGCACCCCCGATGTTCGTGAGCACAAGGCGGACGGCTCGCCCGATGGAGGCATTGGCGCGATGGCCGGGTCCGAGCGCGCCGAAACCGCCGGCGATCCCGCCACACGTGTCCCGGGCCGGGCCGTTCACGATGATCAGCGGACATATGGCATGCGTGGTGCTCTGCCACTCGGTCGTGTCGAACCGCTCGTTGCAGACGGCCTTCACCGACGCGATGACCACCGGGAGATGATCCGGTAGGCAGCCGGCCATGACGGCCGCGATGCACACCTTCTCGACGGTCGCGGCGCCCTGGTTCGGCCCTACGGCGCCGAGGCTGAGGTCGGGGTCGAGGCCACTGGCGACCACCATCCGCTCCACTCGCTCGGGGGTCGGGACGACGACGGGGAGACCGTCCGTTTGTCCGGCCGCATGAAGTGCTTCGAGGGCGGCTCCCTCATCCGCGGCATCGAGCAACGGGCTGGCGAGCTTCACGGACGTGCGCCCGGGTCGCAGGCGACACCGGGACCGCGGGACGTCAGTCTCATCGGTGCTCCCAGAGCGCCTGGACGATCGAAGGGGCGATTGCCGTGGCGATCTCCGCCATGCGGTCGGCGCCCGTCCCGGCGACCGGGTGGGGCAGTTCGAGCCGGGGGATGTCGGGCATGCCGGCGGAGCGGGCGACGAAGTCGCCCTGGGGCCAGAACGCCGTGGTCACCAGGGCGACAGCTGGGCGGTTGTTGTGGGCGAAGAGGATGCCGTCACGCACGGTGCCGGAGGTGCAGCTTCCTCAATGACCGTAGGACGTCACCACCGCTTCGCATTCGTCGGTTATGCGGGCCAGAACCTGATCGGAGACCACGGCGGAGGCGTTCGGCTTCGCGTAGCGCCGCACGACGGTGCCGTCTGGGGCAACGGCGAGCAGGGCTCGTTCGACGTGATCGAGGAAGACGATCGAATCAGGAAAGCCGTTTGCCAGAAGGCCGATCACGGCGGGGCGGCCGTTCGGGAGCGATGCCACGCCGTAGGGCTCGATTCGTAGCCCTGGAGCCGACGAGGGATCGAGGTAGGTGACCGTCATCGAAGAACTCCTTGCTGAGGCCGGCTGTCCGGCTTGCTCGGCTGCACAGTGCAGTGCATCGTAGGGAGCGGAAGGACCTTGAGCCCAACCCGGCTGGCGCTGGCTCCATGAACCGGTGGCCTTGGCATTGCTCGGTGAAGGCACCGTACGCTCGGTCATGCCCGGACCCGCTGTCGAAACCCTCCGTCGCTTCGGTTCCGTCGAGGACGACGGCCAGAAGTACACGTCGCTCCTCGAGCTCTTCACCGACGACGCGGTGTACTACGACCCGATGCTGGGTGCCCAGCAGGGCCTTGTCGCGATCTCGTCGTTCATGCAGCACATGGAGAAGGTGGTGCCGTTGGCCAACGTGAAGTTCCGGAACTGGACGGTCGAGGCCGACGAGAGCTGCGGCTGGGCCACGTGGGACATGATCGCGAACGTCCCGGGCCCGGAGGAAATCGTGATGCCGGGCCAGAGCCTGTACCGGCTGCGTGACGGCAAGGTCTGCTTCGTTGCCGACTACCTCGACCCCGTTTCCTACGCGCGCCTACGTCCCGACGGACCGGTGCCGAACGCCGCCGCCGGACACGGGCTCGCTTTGCCATATGCCCCGCCGATCGCCTCGATCGCTGCTCGGCCGGCGGAGGCGCTCCTTCGTCGCTTCTGGCAACTCCAGGACACCGGCGACTACGGACTCCTTGCACCGTTGTTTGCCGACGATGCCGTGTTCGTCGATCTCGTCTACGGGCGCATGGAGGGCGGCAAGGCCATCACCGACTTCATGGCGAAGATGAAGACCGAGATGCCGGCTCGCGGGGTCACGTTCGAACTCGTCGACGCAGCCGGTGATCAGAATGTCGCGTGGTCCCAGTGGTGGTGTCATTTCCCGAACGGTTCGGTTCCCGGGTGGACCCTCCACACCGTTCGCGACGGCCAGTTCACCTTTGACGCCGACTACTTCGATGTCGCCGCGTCCAAGGCACTGCGGGAGGCCGGCGAGAGTGCGACGGGGACCGGCGGGTGAGCACCGTCGGGCAGGACCTCGACCAGGCGCGGTCAAGCGCGTTTCTCGACCGGATGAAGGGCGCGTTCCAGGGATCGATGCTGGTGATGATGATCGACCTGGGACATCGCGCCGAGTTGTTCAGCGCGCTTCGCATCGGGCCGACGACCGTCGGTGGGTTGGCCGATCGGACGGGCCAGTCCGAGCGTCATCTGCGCGAATGGCTGGGAGCGATGGCGGTCGGTGGGGTCGTGGAGTTCGACGTCGACACCGAGGTCTTCACGCTTCCGGCCGAACATGCCATGTGGCTGACCGGATCGGGCTATACAAACCTCGCTCCCACGGCCGGCCTACTCACGGGTCTGGCGCCGCGCATCGACGACGTGATCGAGGCATTCAGGAGCGGCGGCGGCGTCTCCTATGACCGGTACCGCCCGCACTTCACCCACGCCATGGACGCGCTCGGACGCGCGAAGTACGACGCCCTCCTCGTGCGCGCCTACCTGCCCAAGGCTCCCGGCCTCGTCGAGGCGCTCACCGCAGGCGTGCGGGCGGCCGACGTTGGCTGCGGTACCGGCCATTGTGCGAACCTGCTCGGTGCCGCGTTCCCGGCGTCGACGTTCGTCGGATTCGACATCGCCGAGGATGCGATCGCGCTCGGGCGGATCGAGGCGGAGGCGCTCGGACTCGTGAACATGACGTTCGCCACGGTGGACGTGCGCCACGGCCTGCCGACCGATCCACCGTTCGACGTGCTGTTCGCCTTCGATGCGATCCACGACCAGCATGACCCGGCCGGAGTGCTCAGCCGGATGCGACGGGCGCTCCGTCCCGGCGGCACGCTCTTCATGCTCGACATCAAGGCATCGTCGAACCTGGTCGACAACATCGCCGACCCGGCGATGATCGTCCTGTACGGCACCAGCGTGCTGCACTGCATGCAGGTGGGCCTGCACAACGGAGGGGCCGGCCTCGGGACCGTCTGGGGAACGCAACTGGCGACGAGGATGCTCGAGGACGCCGGTTTCGCATCCGTGACGATCCATGACCTGCCCGGTGACCCGACGAATTGCCTCTACGTCTGCACGTGACCGCGAGCGGTCACCGAAACGTCGACTGCCGGGCCTGAATGCGGAGAACTCTCTACCAGGCGGCGCGCTATCGCCGGTCGCCTTTGACGGCATTGAGGTAGTTGTAGATCGTGATTCGGCTCACGTTGAACGCGTCGGCGACGTCTTCAACGGACCGGCGGAGCACGAACGCCCCTCGCTCGTCGAGGAGTCGGATGGCCTGCTGCTTGTCCTCACGGCTGAGGTCCTCGAGTCGTCCTCCGAGTTCACGTTCGACGCCCTCGATGAGCCGATCGAGGGCATCGTGGAGTTGCGGGAGCTGCAACGCACCAACAACGAGGCCGCCCCAGTGGAGCGGCACGTCCGACGGGTGCGCGTCCGCCGCGGCGACGATACGGGCACCGATGGCATGGGCGACCGGTTCGAGGGCGGCGAGAAACGCTTCGGCACCTTCGGGGGCTGCAGGCATCACCCACGAGGGTAGTGGACCCCCGCCGGAGGTCGCTCAACGGAGCGCGGAGAAGGCCTTATCGGCGGCATGGGTGACAATCTGCGGAGTCGAGTCCAGCTTTTCAAAATGAAAATACGTCCCGACGCGATCTGCACTATCTGTCTAAAGGGCGAGGGTCAGGACGCCGAAGCGTCCAGCCATGCAACCGGCGAATCGTCCTCCATCCGTCACGACGGTTCCGGTTCTCTCGCGGCGCGGTGAGTCGTGCTGAAGCGCCGGCGCGAGCGCATCGAGGAGCACGAGCAGTTCGTCGGGACGGCGATCGTCGACCCGGCGCTCGACCGAAACGGCGAAGCGCCACCGCCGATCGGGACACTCCTGCTGTCCTCCGGCGCGATTGACGCCGGTGCCCTGAGCAACGCGTTGGCGGTCCAGTCCGGGAACGGACGTCGCCTGGGCACGGTCCTCCTCGAGAACGGTCTCATCTCCCAGGGGCAGCTCGATGAAGCACTCTCGCGGCAGTCGAATATCCCGCTCGTGGACCTCCGCCGGCTCGAACCGACCGTTGAGGCTCTCTCACTGGTCGCCGAGTCGGTCGCCAGGAGCCTTGACATCATCCCGCTCTCGCTCCATGACGGACTGTTGACGGTGGTCATCGCCGACCCCCACGACCGACGGCTCAGCGACATTCTGGCGGCGATCCCGGTCGAAAGGGTCGAGGTCCGTCTGGCTTCGCAGGCGGCGATCCGCGAGTCGATCAACTCGTCGTACACGGCGCTGGCCGGAATCGAGGAACTCGTCCGCGAAGCGAACGAACCCGGGGAGGGCAACTGGCAGGACAGCGACATCGACGGCGACGGTACGGAGGGTCCCGTCAGCGAGATCGTGAACCGACTGGTGGCCCAAGCTCTGCGCGATCGAGCTTCCGATGTGCACCTCGAGCCGACACCCGAGTTCCTCCGGGTCCGCTACCGCATCGACGGCTCGCTCAACGAGGTCATTCGGCTCCCGATGTCCTGCGGCCCTGCGGTCGTGAGCCGATTGAAGATCATGGCGGCGATGAACATCGTGGAGAAGCGCCGCCCCCAGGACGGTCAGTTTCATACCGTCGTCGACGGACGGGACCTCGACGTCCGCGTCGCCACCACCGCCACGATCTTCGGGGAGAAGGCGGTGCTGCGACTTCTTGACAAGAGCCGTTCGATGTTCGACCTCGTCGACCTCGGAATGCCGAGCGAGACCAAGGAGCAGTTCGAGGACATCGTCAAGTCGCCCTTCGGGATGGTCGTGGTGACTGGCCCAACCGGCAGCGGGAAGACAACGACCTTGTATTCGACGCTGTCGCGCCTCGCCCGACCCGAGATGAACGTGACAACGATTGAGGACCCCGTGGAGTACGTATTCCCCTCGATCAACCAAATCGAGATCAACGTGCAGGCGGGGGTCACTTTCGCGGGCGGGCTGCGCTCGATTCTTCGCCAGGACCCCGACATCATCCTGGTGGGCGAGATCCGGGACACGGAGACGGCCTCGATTGCGATCCAGGCGGCGTTGACCGGTCACCTCGTGCTCTCCTCGCTCCACGCCACGGATGCAGCCTCGGCGCTGTTCCGGCTCCTTGACATGGGGGTGGAGCGCTTCTTGGTGGCGTCCGCGATGACCGGCATAGTGGCCCAGCGGCTCCTTCGCCGTACCTGCACTTCGTGTGCCGCGTTCTATGAACCAGGGCCTGCCGAGCTCTCGTACTACGACCAGAGCGGCGGCTCGGCGAAGAAGGCATTCATGAAAGGTGTCGGCTGTTCATATTGCGCGAACACCGGATATCGCGATCGAATCGGTGTCTACGAGATCCTGAAGATGAACGACGACATACGTCACGCGCTGATGGACGATGCGTCGCCCCGGGAGATCCGAGACCTCGCGGTGAAGTCGGGGATGCGAACGCTTCGGGACGAAGCGATCCAGCTCGTCGCCAACGATGTGACCACGATCGAAGAGGTCACTCAGACGATCTACACCCTCTGATCGGTGATGTCATGAGCATGCTCTCCTCACGCCGCCGCGGGCAAGGCGACACATCAACGTCGTCGGGTGCTCCGGATCCGTCCTTCGACGGGCACCGTCCGCTCGGCCCCCCGACGGATCAGACCAATCGCGGGCGTCGCGCCGCTGACAAGCGCACTGCGGCGCCGGCTACCCCGGCAAGCGGGATCGGCCCAGCGGGGTCGGACGCGCCGTCGGTTGAGTCACCCCCTCGGAACCGTCGCCGCAGACCGAGGGTGCTCGGGCGCGAAGAGCCATCACGGCGTTCCCCTGAACGCGCCGGTCCTCGCCGGGCGAAGGGTGCTCCTGATGGCACCGCCGCGAAACGATCGCGCCCGAACGCCGGTCCGGCGAGGCGCAACCTCGGCCAGATCGAGCTCAGCCCGAAGAAGATCAAACGCGAGAACGTCATGATCTTCGCTCGGCAGATGTCGTCGTTCGTCCGCGCCGGCATCCCCGTGATCGACGCCCTCGGCATCATCGCCGAGGACTCGGAGGGAAAGAAGCTCAAGGCGGTCCTCCAGGAAGTGGCATCGAAGCTTCGGGGCGGGTCGAGCCTGACCGCTGCGCTGGAGAAGCACGCGGCAGCGTTCCCGAAGTATTTCCTCAGCATGGTGCGCTCGGCCGAACTGACGGGGCACCTCGACGAGGTGCTCGACCAGGTCGCGATGTACATCGAGCGAGACGTCGAGACGCGCCGAAAGGTGAAGTCTGCGATGACCTACCCCTCGGTCATCTTCATCATGGCGATCGGCACCATCGTGGTTCTCTCGGTGTTCGTACTCCCGAAGTTCACCGAGTTCTTCGACTCGTTCGAAGCTGAGCTTCCGTGGTCCACAAAAGCACTCATCTCGCTCTCGTCCTTCATGGGAGCTTGGGGCGTCTTCATGGCACTCGTCGTGTTGTGGTTCATCCTCTTCCTTCTGCTGCTGACGCGCCGAGAACGAGGCAAGTTGGCCCGCGACCGCGTGTTCCTGAACCTCCCCAAAGTCGGCGTCCTCCTTCGGACCGCGAGCATCGAACGGTTCTGCCGCATCCTTTCGGTGTTGGTTCGTTCGGGAGTCCCTTTGCCCGACGCCCTCGCTGTGGCGTCTGAAACGACCGGCAATCGGGTGTTCCGCGTGGCGATCACCCGCATCCGGTCAGCGATCATGCGCGGTAACGGGCTCGCCGGTCCGATTCAGGATTCCAAGCTGTTCCCGGCGGCGGCCCGTCAGATGATCCGTGTCGGGGAGAGCACCGGAACCCTCGAGGAACAGCTCATCGCTTCAGCGGAGTTCTACGGTCAAGAGCTGGAGTACAAACTCAAGCGATTCACTGATCTGTTCGAACCGGCCATCGTTGCCTTTATGGGAATCGTGGTTGGTTTCGTGGCGTACGCGCTGGTATCGGCCATGTACGGCGTGTTCAATCAGGTGAATCCGTGAGCTCGGTGCGCGTTGACCTTGGGCAGAGCGTGTCCAATCGGGTGAACCCGTAGAGGTGCGCGTCATGGCATTGCCACGAGGAGCCGAAGAGCGCGGCGACACGCTGATCGAGATCCTGATCTCCATCATGATCCTGTCGTTCGGCGTCATGGGCATCTACAGCGCGTTGACCGGTTCGCTGGTCGCTGCCGATGCCGTCAGGGGACGCGCTGGTGCAAGCCAGCTCGTCACCCAGGTGGCAAACGAAATCCAGCTCGCCGAGTGGGAGTGCCTCGCCAATCCGACCGATAGCTACAGCGCGACCCTTGACCGTCTGAAACCGACCCGTGGCTGGACGATCGCGGTCACGACGATGGCGCACTGGGGTCGTTCCCGGTCGTTCGAGGACGGCTGTCCGGCACCCACAGACGACGCGGTCTTCCGAACTCAGAAGATGACGCTCGTCGTGAAGTCACCGGGATCCCGCAGTCAACAGACCGTGGAGCTTCTCAAACGTCCCTGACGAGTCCGGCGGATCTCCCTCGCGGACGACCTCCGAGAGTGGCGTTCACGTGCCCGAGCGTTGCTCGCTTCCGTTTCTCCGCTCGGCGTTTCGATCAGGTGGCTGGCGATGGTGCCGATCGGGGATGTGCCGGGCACTGACCGGCCCCCTGTCCATGAGTCCTCCACACGCAGTGCGCGTTCTTCGTTTTCGGGAAAACGTTCGTTCGGCGCGGGCCCGCACCGAGGCAATCGGGCGGGTGCAGGGGGATCGCGAGCGCGGCTTCACCCTGGTCGAGCTGATGGTGTCGACGATGATCCTGGGGTCCATCATCGGCGTGATCGGGCTGGTATTCACCGTCACGATGCAGAGCTCAGAGAAGGTACGCGAGATGCTGCCCGGCGCCAGGGCGGCCAACAGCATCACGCTCTACCTGTCGTCGGACGTGTCGTCCGCTGTTCCAGTGGACCTCGACTCCTGGCTGTCAACGGACCCGAAGGCGGCCAGCGGTTGTTCGGGCGACAGTGTCGACGACGGCACGAACATCTTGCGGGTGGAGTCGCGGAGTGCAACGGACCCCGAATTGACGTACGTGGCGTCGTATCGGTTCGTACCGCCGGCTGCGGGGTCGGGAAAGGGCGAGGTGTACCGCGTGTTCTGTCGGTCGGGCGAGTTTGCGTCCAGCCGGTCAAAGGTCGCCGAAGGCATCGATCCGAACGACCCGCCCGTCGTCACGGTGTCCGAAGGGAACCGCTCGGTGGAGGTGCTGTTTCGCGTATGGTCCAGTGACTCCTCGGCGTCAATGGTGTCGGCGTGCAAGGGTGCGACGCCGACGGCAACCGTGTCCCCGCGTTGCCCGTACGAGGTGAGGGTCCGAGCGGCGATCCGGACGGCGGAACGTGCGCCGGCTGTGGTGGTCGGCACGGCGACGACCTTGCCGGTGCGCGAGCCGTGCCAGTTCGTCGAGGCATCGATGAGTGTCCCGACGCGGGTCGGCAAGGATCCCGGTCCACTCGACGATCCGGTTGCCGTCTTCGTACGGACCAACGAGTCCAACGGTGCGCAGTGCCGTGCGTTGGTGCTGAAGGTCCCGGCCGTCGCCGGTGCCCAATGCGAGCTTTCTCGAAAGGGCGCGGACGGATGGACCGGCTCCTGTTTCGGCGCGGAGACGGGTACGGTCTGGCCGAAGACCCCGTCGACGTTCGCTGCCTTCGTGTTCGACCGCGTGTATCCGGGGACGCCGAAATCCGACCCACCGATCGACATCGACGTCCCCGGTGGCGATCTGACGTTGAGTGTCCGGACACTCGTCGCGCCCGTGGCGCCGACGGGACTCGTCGTGAAGCCGAAGGACAAATCCCTGCAGGTTTCCTGGATCGCACCGGTTCTGACACCGGACACCGCTCCGATCACGAGCTACGTCGTCACCGCGTCACCCGGCTCGTCCACGTGCACGACAGCAGCGCTCACGTGCACGCTCACCGGTCTCACGAACGGCACCACGTACAACGTCACCGTGCGGGCCATCAACCGAGCGGGCACCGGTCCCGGCGTGTCGGCGAACGGGCGCCCGTGGCCACCCCTCGTGATCTCGGGCACGGTGTTCGAAGACCCCAACTACGGCGGAGGAGCCGGCCGCACTAGGGAAATCGCTCTGGGGGCCGGAGGAACCGGCAGTGCCGGCGTTCTGGTCGAACTCTATGAGGTGGTGGCGGGGTCGGCGTCATATCTCGAGGGGACGAGCACCGATCCTTCCGGCAACTACTCGTTCCTCACGCCGAAGTGCACAAGCTGCGCGGTCCGGGTTGTCACGTCGTCGGTCACCTCGGGCCGCACCGGCTCTACGAGCGGCGTGCGGGCGGTCTTGACCTCGGGCGTGGCCCAGGCGGGAGCGGCGACGAGCCTGCGGTCCGACATGGTCGGTGGCACAAACCCGTCCGACGTCGACGGCGGCATCGGCGCTATCGGCACGGCATTCTCGGTGTCGTCCGGCACCTTCAGTGCCGGAACGAAGGGGACGGCGCAGGCATTCACGACCGTCGACGAGACGATCGCCGACGGCTCAGGCTTGCATTTCGGTTTCAGCTTCGACACGGTGACGAACACCAATGACGCCGGGCCGGGATCCCTCCGACAGGTGATCACCAACGCCAACACGCTGGGTGGAGATGCCTCATTGGCCGTGAACGGCCGTAGTGCCGGCGTCGAGCACGTCGTGTTCATGCTCCCCAACGCAACGACCGGTTCCGGTGGATCACTGAAGCTCTCGGGCGGGCTCCGTCCCGCCTTCAACGCGTTCACCTCGCCGGCCGGTCCCGTCAAGGCAGCCACCATCTCGCTCGCGTCGGGGAGCCTCACGGTCGCCTCACCGCTCGTGGTCGACGCCCAAACCCAGCCCGGCTGGTCGGGCTCTCCGAACGTGGAGGTCAATGCCGCGACCATCGGTTTTGGCTCTGACGGCGCCCTGACCCTCGCGGGAGGTGGATCAACCGTACGTGGACTTATTGTCAACCGCTCTCCCCGCTACGGGATCTCGGTTCCCTCGAGCAAGAACCTCGTCCAGGGCAACTACATCGGAACCGACGCGTCGGGCAGTGCCGCTTCGGCGAACAACTTCGGGGTCGTGGTCACCGGAAACGCAAACACCATAGGAGGCGTCGAGACCGGCGAAGGCAACGTCATCTCGGGCAACGGAGGGGCTGGTGTGTACCTGTTAGGCGGAAGCGCGAACGCCGTCACCGGCAACCTCATCGGCCTCAACGCCCTCGGCGGCTCGGCCGTTCCGAACCTCCGAGGTGTGCGCGTCGACGGTGGCACCGGCCACACGATCGGCGGCGCGACAGTAGGTGCCGGGAACACGATCTCCGGGAACGGTGTCACCGGTACGTCGACCGAGGACCTCGCTGGCGTCTACGTGCACAACGCGGCGAGCGGCTTGACCATCGCCGGCAACACCATCGGTCTCGGGACCGACCGCACCGCGGCGGTCGCGAATTCGAAGAACGCGATCTTCATCACGGGTTCGTCGAACGTGACCGTCGGCGGCGTGACCAGCGCGTCCCGCAACGTCATCGCCGGAAATGCCTCCCACGGCGTCTACGTCAATAGCAACGCCGCCGCAGGAGTGACCGTGCGCAACAACTGGATCGGACTGGCGGGCGACGGAACCACGCCTCGCGGCAACGGAACCGATGGCGTCGTCTGCTGGGGTGGCACCAGCGACAACTGCAACGTCTCGGACAACGTCATTGCCCAGTCCGGCCGCTATGGCATCTGGCTGGGCACGGGCGCCGGGCATGTCGTGAAGGGCAACTTCGTCGGCACCGACGCGGCCGGCCTCCTCGCCCGCCCTAACAACGGGGGCATCTACGTGAGCGGAGGGGCCGCGGTGAGCATCGGCGGTACAACGGCCGCCGACCGCAACGTTGTCAGTGCGAACAACTCGTTCGGCGTGCGTATCGAGGGCGCCGGTGCCGTGACCGTTCAGGGGACCTCGATCGGCTCGAACTCCGCATCGACGGCAACACTCGCCAACAACGGTCCCGGTGTGTCGATCGTCAGTTCAAGCAACGTCGTCGTCGGCGGGTCGACGACTGGCTCCGGCAACCTCATTACGGCGAACACCGGCGGCGGCGTCATCGTCTCCGGTTCCAGCACCGCCAACGCGATCCTCGGCAACGCCATCACTGTGAACACCGGACTGGGCATCGACCTCGGAGCCAACGGTGTGACCGCAAATGACGGGGCAAAGTCCGCCGGCCAGCCGAACCTTCTCACCGACTACCCGACGTTCACCTCGGCTGCGCTGTCCGGCAGCGCGCTGACCGTGAGCGGATATGTCGGGACGGCAGCCGGTCAGGTGGCATTCGCCAACCATCGTGTCGAAGTGTTCAAGTCCGACAACGACACCTCCGGAAACGGTGAAGCTGCGGCCTACATCGGGTTCGTCACCACCGACAAGAACGGCAACTTCCAGGGCCCCATCACGATTCCGGCAGGAGTCACGCTGGCGACGGGCACGACGAAGGTCACGGGAACTGCGACCGACACGAGCAGCAACACGTCGGAGTTCGGGACGAACTTCACGGTTGGCGCCAACGGGCAGGGCGCGTCGATGTGGGTGGACGCATCCGACATCGACGGTGATGGGAACGACGGGAACGAGCCCGCAGTCGACTCGAGCATCGGACAGCTCACCGACAAGAGCGGCAACGGCCGCCATTTCGTCTCCCCAGCCGGCGGTCAACCGACACTGATCTCGTCCCCTTCCTTTACCCGCAAGGTGCTGCGCTTCTCGCCGTCGCAATGGATGCGTCAGAGCTACAACTTCGCGGCCCCGTCGACGGTCATCTACGTGGCGCGGGCCCGCACCGCCGGAAGCGGCCGAATCCTCCAGGGCGTGGCCAACAACTGGCTCCTCGGCTGGTGGGGCAACCTCGAAGGTGTCGCGTATCACGACGGATGGGTGAGCTACCCCGGCCCCACCGCCACCCAGTCCCCTCGGGTCATGAGCTCGGTGATCCGTGGCTCGGGGCAGCCGACCGACGTGTTCGTCGACGGCATCGCCGTGGCCAGCAACACCTCCGGGCAGACCGGTCCGAACGGCCTCGCGGTGAACAGTGGTGGATACGCGGGCGAGACGACCGACGCCGAGGTCGCGGAGATCCTGGTCTTCCCGCGGGTGATGGACCCGGCCGAGCGTCTTGCGATCGAGACCGGCCTGGCGGCGAAATGGGGGATCTCGACTTCGAACATGCGGCTCGCTGCGGCATCTGCGACGACCCAACCGGGCACCAACGGTGTTGCGGTCGCGACTCCACCGAAGGTGCTCGTCACCGGTTTCGGCGCGGCGCCGGCACCAGGTGTGAACGTCCTCTTCACGGCCGGTACCGGCGGACGCGTCGGGGGCGCATTGTCGGTGACCTTGTCCACCGATGCGAACGGCATCGCCACGGTGCCATCGTGGGTGCCCGGCTCGTCGGTCTGCATCGACCGTCTGACGGCAACCAGCGTGGCCAGTTCTGACGTGGTCCGTTTCACCGTTCTCAAAGGCGGATGCCCCGTTCCGTACGGGGTGAGTGGCGCTTCGATGTGGGTCGACGCGTCCGACACCGACGGCGACGCCAACGCCGCGAACGAGCCGGCGCTTGACGCGAGTGTCATGCAGTTGACCGACAAGACCGGCAACGACCGCAACTTCGATTCGGCCGTCGGCAAGCAGCCGACGCTGATCGCGTCGCCGGCGTTTTCGAAGAACGTGCTGCGGTTCACCACTGCGCAATGGATGAAGCAGACCTACGACTTCGGTGCCCCGTCGACCGTCATCTACGTGGCCCGCTCCAGGACGACGGGCAACGGCCGAATTCTCCAGGGCGTGGCGAACAACTGGTTGCTCGGATGGTGGAACGGCCTGGAACGGGTGGCGTACCACGACGGCTGGATCTCCTATCCCGGGGTGACGGGCACGACGAATGCCCGGGTCGTCTCCAGCGTCATCCGCGGCGGTGGGCAACCAACGGAGATCTCCGTGGACGGCATTGTCGTCACCTCGAACACCGGCGGCCAAACGGGACCGAACGGCCTCGCGGTGAACACCGGCAACGTCGCCGGCGGGGAGGTCACCGACGCCGAAGTGGCCGAGATCCTGGTCTTCCCGCGGGCGCTCACGAGCACTGAGCGTTCCGCCATCGAAGTCGGGCTGTCCACCAAGTGGGGACCGGCGACCATCACGAGTCTGACGGCGACCACACCGACATCGCAAGCCGGGGCGAACGGCACTCCTGCCGCAACTCCGCCAAAGGTGCGGGCCGCCGGCTTCGCTGCGGCGCCTGCCGTGGGCGTCAGCGTCACCTTCACCGCCGGCGCGGGTGGCAGGGTCGGCGGGGCGTCATCGGTGACGGTCCTCACCGATGCCAATGGCATCGCCACCGCCCCAGCGTGGATACCCGGCTCACCGACATGTTCCGATCGTCTGACGGCAACGACGTCGGGCAGCCCCGACGTGGTCAAGTTCTCCATCGCGAAGGGCGGGTGCCCGGTTCCCTACGGCGTGACCGGCCCGGCGATGTGGGTCGACGCCTCTGACACCGACGGTGACGCCAGTCCGGCGAACGAGCCCGCATTGAACGCGGGCGTGCTTTCGCTGATCGACAAGAGCGGGAACATCCGCGACTTCGATGCCGTGGCCGGGTCGCAGCCGACCCTTGTCTCCTCGCCGGCCTTCGCCAAGAACGTGCTCCGCTTCACCCCGAGCCAGTGGATGAAGCAGACCGCGAACTTCGGTTCGCCGTCGACGGTCATCTACGTCGCTCGGGCCCGGACGACATCGTCGAACCGCATCCTGCAGGCCATCGGGAACAACTGGCTCCTCGGGTGGTGGAGCGGACAGGAAGAGCGCGCCTACATGGACGGATGGGTTCAGCTGACCGGTGTCGCGTCCACGACCAAGGCCCGCATCATGAGCGCCGTCGTCCGCGGCAGCGGCGCGACCGACTTCGCGGTCGATGGGATCGTCACGTCGAGCAACTCCGGCGGCGTGAGCGGTCCGAACGGACTCGGCGTCAATGGGGGCGGCGCCTATCCGGGAGAAGCCACCGATGCCGAGGTAGGCGAGATCCTCGTGTTCCCGCGCGCCCTGACGAACACCGAGAGGCTCGCCGTCGAATCCGGACTGGCGGCGAAGTGGGGTGTCGTTCTCGGACAGACGCTCAGCGCGGCGACGACGCTGACACCGGTCGGAACGCGCGGTCAGGTCGTCCCGGCGTCGCCTCAGGTGAGGCTGACGCTCGCCGACGGTACCAACGTCGCCGGAGCGACCGTCACCTTCACGGTGAGCCGAGGAGGCGGAACCGTCGGCGGCAACGCGTCGGCGAACGTCGTCACGAATGCCAGCGGCCTTGCGACCTCCCCGTCGTGGCTGCTGTCGTCGGCCGCTGGATACCAGGACCTCACCGCCACGTCTCCTCTCACAAAGACGCCCGTCGTCTTCACGGCGGACACCGGCGCGTGTCCGGCCTACGGGATCTGCACGGTCCCGGCGATGTGGGTCGATGCATCCGACACCGACGGTGACGGCGTGTCCTCGAATGAGCCCGCGCTCGGGAGCAGCATCCTCCAGCTCGCCGATAAGTCGGGGAACAACCGCCCCTTCACCTCGCAGGCGGGCAGCCAACCCACGATGACTGCCTCATCGGGTTTCTCGAAACCCGTTCTGGGCTTCACCCCGAGCCAGTGGATGCGTCAGACGTACGACTTCGGCTCGCCATCCACCGTCATCTACGTGGCCCGCGCCCGCACCGCCTCCTCCGGGCGCATCCTTTCGTCGATCGGGAACAACTGGCTCCTCGGATGGCACGGCAACCTGGAGGGAGTCGCCTACTTCAACGGCTGGGTGGCCTATCCGGGTCCGACCCACACCACCACCGGGCGGGTGATGTCGGCCGTGATCAGGGGCG
>JANOJN010000144.1:0-18361 GCA_031418775.1 Acidimicrobiia bacterium | reverse complement strand
GGTTCGAAGTGGCTGATGGTCGCCAAGGGAGGCGTCTTCTTGGGCTTCCTCCGCTCGATTCTGATGCTCGCCGTGCTCTTCGGCGTGCTCGTCGCGTGGGTGTTCTGGCCGAGAGAGGAACAGCTTGACGCAGCCGGAACCGAGGTTCCGGACGATCAGCGTCACGACACGCCGGAACCGATGCACGAACCCCATTGGCTCGATGACGATGCCATCGTGCGGGACTGGGACACCCTTCTCGCACCGCGCTCGGTGCCGGTCGCCGAACGTCCGGTTGCGCCGGCAACGCTGCACTGGCTCGACGACGATGGGATTGCCGATGTCTGGTTGGCCGACGCAGAATCTTCGTCGGCCGGGAATCGGCCACGGACTCCCGAGAGGCACCGGTAACCTTTTCCGCTCGTGAGCGACAACGGGTTAGGGCAGCGCAATCAGGGCGGGGCAGCGGCGCCGGTCGCGGTGCGGGTCGGTCTGCTCGGCGCGGGAACGGTCGGTGGCGCACTCGTCACCCTGCTCCGTGAGCGGCGTGAGGCGGTAACCGCCCGGACCGGCATCGAGTTGGTGCTCAGCCGGGTCGCTGTCGCCGACCTCACGAAGGACCGTCCGGGCATCGATCCGGGCATCTTGACCGATGACCCGTGGTCGGTGGTGGGGGCCGACGACGTCGACCTCGTCGTCGAGTTGATGGGCGGTACGGGGCTTGCCGGCGAACTGGTGATGGCCTCGATGAAGAACGGCAAACCCGTCGTCACCGGCAACAAGGCGCTGCTCGCGCAGTCGACGGCCGAGCTCTTCGCCGCTGCGGACGCGGCCGGGGTCGATCTCCTCTTCGAGGCGGCGGTGGCGGGCGGGATCCCTCTCATCAGGCCCCTTCGTGAGTCGCTCATCGGCGAGGACGTCGTCCGCGTGCTCGGCATCGTCAACGGGACGACGAACTACATCCTCACCCGCATGACCGAGGCGGGTGCGTCCTACGCAGAAGCTCTGGCCGAAGCGCAGGCGCTCGGCTTCGCCGAGGCCGATCCGACGGCCGATGTGGAGGGCCTCGATGCGGCGTCGAAGGCGTCGATCATCGCTACCATCGCCTTCGGCCGGCTCGTCCGGGGAAGCGAAGTGGCTGCCGAAGGCATCTCGGGCATCACCGCCGATGACATTGCGAACGCCTCGTCGCTCGGCCACGTGATCAAGCTGCTCGCCGTCGCCGAGGAAGTCGGCGGTGCGCTGAGCGTCCGCGTCTTCCCGGCGATGGTGCCGGCCGACCATCCCTTGGCCAATGTTCGCGGATCGTTCAACGCCGTCTTCGTCGAGGGTCGTAGCGTCGGCGACCTCATGTTCTATGGGCGGGGCGCCGGTGGTGGCCCTACCGCGAGTGCGGTCCTGGGTGACATCGTCGATGCCGCGGTGAACCTCCGCAAGGGGACTCATGCTTCGCTCGGCGCCTTTGCCCCCGCAGCATTTGCCTCGCCCCGCGATCTGCGATCGGCGTACTACCTCCAGATCGAGGTCGCCGACCGGCCGGGCGTGCTCGCCGCCGTGGCCAACGTCTTCGGCACTCACGATGTCTCCATCCGTTCGATGGAGCAGGAGGGCCTGGGCGACGAGGCCAAGATCATCTTCATCACCCACGTTGCCCAGGAGCTCGCCGTCAACGCGTGCCTGGAGGATCTCCGCGCCCTGCCCGAGGTGCGCAGGGTCGTCAGCGTCCTTCGGGTGATCGGGCAGGGGAACTGATGCGTTACATCTCCACTCGCGGCGGGATGGAACCCCGGTCCTTCGTCGAAGTGCTCCTCGAAGGTCTCGCTCCGGACGGCGGTCTCGTCGTTCCGCAGGAGTACCCGGTGCTGACCTCGGCCCAGTGGGAGGCGATGCGCGGGCTCTCCTATCCCGATCTCGCGTTCAACCTGCTTCGTATGTTCGCTGATGACATCCCGTCCGACGATCTCCGCCGCATCGTCGATCGTACGTATACAAAGGAAGCGTTCGGCACGGACGACATCACACCGGTGGTTCCGCTGTTCGACGGCCTGTCGCTCCTGTGCACGAGCAACGGCCCGAGCCTGGCGTTCAAGGACATTGCCCTGCAACTGCTGGGCAACCTGTTCGAATACGTGCTCGAACGCGATGGCTCAGAGCTCAACGTGCTCGGAGCGACGAGCGGCGACACGGGCGGAGCCGCCGAGTATGCGCTCCGGGGCAAGCGCGGCGTGCGCGTCTTCATGCTCTCCCCGTTGGGTCGGACGAGCCGCTTCCAGGCCGCCCAGATGTTCTCGCTGCTCGACGACAACATCCACAATCTGGCCGTCCGGGGGGTGTTCGATGACTGCCAGGACATCGTGAAGGCCGTGGGCGAAGATGCCGAGTTCAAGGCGAAGTACCGGATCGGCACGGTCAACTCGATCAACTGGGCCCGTGTCGTCGCCCAGGTCGTCTACTACGCGAAGGGCTACTTCGCCGCCTCCGACGGGCCCGACGATCAGGTGTCGTTCGCGGTCCCGTCCGGCAACTTCGGGAACATCTTCGCCGGACATGTCGCCCGCCGGATGGGCCTTCCGATCCGTCAGCTCATCCTCGCCACGAACGAGAACGACGTGCTGGCCGAGTTCTTCCGTTCCGGTGTCTACCGTCCGAGGTCGTCGTTGGAAGTGCACGCCACGACGAGCCCGTCGATGGACATCTCCAAGGCATCGAACTTCGAACGCTTCGTGTTCGACGTGACCGGCCGAGACGGTGAGCGGACCCGTCAGCTCTACGAAGCATTGCGCTCGATCGGCTCGTTCGATCTCAGCGGACCCGACGATCGGCGCGCCACGGGTGACCACGCCATCACCGCCGGGACGAGCACGCACGCCGATCGGATCTCGACGATCCGCCTCATCCACGATCGCGCCGGACGCGTCATCGACCCACACACCGCAGACGGAGTGAAGGTGGCGCTCGAGGCGCGCGGCGACGGACGCTCCGACCCGTCCACGCCGATCCTCTGCCTGGAGACCGCATTGCCGATCAAGTTCGGCGAGACGATCGTCGAGGCGCTCGGGTTCGAGGCGTCCCGCCCGGCGTCGACCGTTGGTCTCGAGGAGCGCCCGCAGCGAGTGGTCGAGATCGGAAACTCCGTCGCAGATGTCGAGCGCTACATTGCCGGAGTCTGCAACTGACGGTCGTCTCGCCGGGCCCGGTTCGTTCAGGTTCCCCGGACCAGCTATGGTGATCATTCGTCGGGTGGCGTTATGCCCTCGGCGATCCACCGCAACAACTGCTCCGCCTTCGGGCGTCGAGTGCGGTTCGGTGTCCGAAGGAGTTCGCGTCGGACGCAAACCTCCTTCGGAACCATCAGCAGCGTGACGGCGGGTCCCACACATGTCCGTACAATCCGGACTCATCCGCGCCGAGCGGCGCGTGGAGGCAACAGAACAGATGGAAGGCACCCTGGAACGGTCGGTCCTCGAGCGCAAAGAGCGTGAGGAACTGGCCACCATCGCCACGGCGCTCGGCATGAAGCCGAGCGGCCGATCGAAGAAGGAAACACTGATCGATCAGATTCTCAAGACGGCCGGCGTCATCGACGCCCCGTCGGAGAAGAAGCCCCGTCGAGCGCCGGCCCGCAAGGGCGACGCTGCCGACTCCCCGACCGGGGGCGATGCCTCTCCGGTCGTATCGGCGACTCCTTCCGCCACCCGCGCCGACGGGTCATTCCGAGGGCCCAAGCCGGCGTCGGTTCGGTCCTCGTCGACCCTCTTCGACCCATTCGCCGATGCCGAGGCGGCCAGTGCCGGCCGTCCCGATGACGACGAGGCCGCGTGGGCGTTTGCCGCCGCCAAGCCTTCGTCTTCCGCCGGTGACGTGGTCGTCCCCACACCAGGCGATCTCGCCGACGCCCCGGGAGCCGACGGCGGGCGTCCCGGCCGCGACCGTTTCCGTGATCGCGGCCCTCGCCCCGACCGGTTCGAGCGTACCGACGGCGATCGTGGCCCCCGTCCCGACGGGGACCGAGGGCCTCGTCCCGAGGGTGGGGACCGTGGCCCCCGTCCCGAGCGTGATCGCGGTCCACGGGGCGACCGCCCCGACCGTGGTCCTCGCCCGGACCGTGGTCCGCAGCAGACGTCGACCTTCGACGGTGGTTTCGAGACCGATCGAAACGGTCGCCGTCGCCGTCGCCGTGGCCGCGACCGTGACCGCCAGGTCACGCCGCAGGGTGATGCGTTCGCCGACCGCGCCAGCGAGTCCTACGCCGGCGAGCTGATTCCGATCGCCGGTCTGCTCGACCTCGCCGATCAGGGATACGGCTACATCCGCGCCAACGGCTACCTGCCCGGCCCGAACGACGTCTACGTACCCGTCAACCGGGTTCGCCAGCTGGGCCTCCGCAAAGGCGACCGGGTCGTCGGTTCGCATCGGCCGGCTCTCCCGCAGGAGAAGTTCCCGGCGATCGTCGACATCGAATCCGTCAACGGTCACCATCCCGACGTGGCTAAGTTGCGTCCGAAGTTCGAGGACCTGACGCCGCTGTTCCCCGATGTGAAGCTCCGCTTGGAGCAGCCGGGCCAGCCGGGCAACATGGTGGCGCGGATCATTGATCTCGTCGCCCCGATCGGCAAGGGCCAGCGTGGTCTCATCGTGTCGCCCCCGAAGGCCGGCAAGACCACGATCATGAAGCAGATCGCCTCATCGATCGAATCCAACAACCCGGACGTACACCTGATGGTGCTGCTGATCGACGAGCGTCCGGAGGAAGTCACGGACATGCGCCGCCACGTGAGTGGTGAGGTGATCGCCTCCACCTTCGACAAGCCGGCCGAGGAGCACACGATCGTCGCCGAGCTCGCGCTCGATCGGGCGAAGCGTCTGGTCGAGGAAGGCAAGGACGTCGTCATCATCCTCGATGGCATCACCCGGCTCGCCCGGGCCTACAACCTCGCCGCTCCGGCCACCGGCCGCATCATGTCCGGCGGTATCGACACCGGCGCCCTGTATCCGCCCAAGAAGTTCTTCGGTGCCGCACGCAACATCGAAGAAGGCGGGTCGCTCACGATCCTCGCCACGGCGCTGGTCGAGACCGGCTCCACCATGGACACGGTCATCTTCGAGGAGTTCAAGGGCACCGGCAACATGGAGCTCCGGCTCGACCGCCGCCTGGCAGAGAAGCGCATCTATCCCGCGATCAACGTCAACGAGTCGTCGACCCGTCATGAGGAGCTTCTCTTCCAGAAGCCGGAGCTCGATGTCGTGTGGAAGCTCCGCCGCGTGCTCAACGGTCTGGCCGAAGGTGGTTCCGGCGCTGCCGGTCTCGAACTGCTGATGGATCGGATCAAGACGACCAAGACGAACTCCGAGTTCCTCCTCGAGATCGCCAAGGCCCCGTCGTCGGGCAACTGATCCGCCGATGGCGTTGAGCCCGACGCAGCGGGCGCTGCTGCTGCAGACCAAGCTACGCGCACTTATTGTTGAGAACTGGAACGTCGACCCCGCATCTCTGGTGGGGGAGGCGTTCCCGATCGGCGCAGGTTTTCTCGCGGCCACGACCGGCGTCGGTTGGGTGCTCGTGCCGGCGACCACCATCAATGCCGATCCGCTCGATGCCGAAGCGTTGCGGCCGGCGCTTGCTGCCGGGTGGCTCGGCGGCGCGGTCGTCTGGCGGCAGCGCCATGGGCTGCACACTCTCAATGTCCTCTGCGACCTCGTCGATGGCGGGGGGGCACGGCGCAACACGCTCCTGGCGACACCGCTCAGCATCTTCGTCGTGAACGGTCGGAAGACCGCGCCGATGATCGCTGAACCGTTCGTGCCCGCCATGCCGCCCGACGCCGTGACGATGCTCCATGCCGACACGATCACCGCGTGTGGCGCCGATGCGGTGGTCGAGCACGGGGTGCTCCGTGCGGAGATTCTCGGCCTCGAAGTCGCTCGGGTTATCGTCGATCAACACGACGGCGTGCCGCGCCTACACGTCGGGGTGGGCAAACACGATCGACTGGCCCAGTCGATGATGCACGGTTCGGACATCGATGCGGTCGTGGGGCTTACCAAAGCGGTCGATGCCGTCCGGGCGCATCGCCGAATCGACGCGGGATCCCACCCCGCGAACCAGCTGAGCCGCGAGCGGTGGTTCCGGATCGCGTTGTGTGCCTCGCCTGACCGTGTTGGTGCCGTATCGCTGATGCCGACGGAGTCCACAGTCGTTCCGACGTTGAAGCTGGCGACGCCGGCGATGGCGGTGGGAACGTCCGACGACAGACGTCCGATGGTCGTCGGCGCCTCCGCCGGTGTGGATCTCGACGCCGCGCTCGTCGTCGCCGATGTCGCCACGGTCCTCGGTCTTGCCGATGCCCGTCGAGTGCTCGTCGTCCCGAACGGGCACGACCTTCCCGCGGTGCGACGCGTCGCCGATGCGTGCGGCGTGGAAACTGTCACGGCCGACGTCCCCTGGCCGAGATAGCCCGTTCCTCCACTGGGTCGGCTGGTGTGCACTGGGTCGGCTGGTGTGCACTGGGTCGGCTGGTGTGCACTGGGTCGGCTGGTGTGCATAGGTGCACAACTCCCGACCCAACGCGCTGAGCTGACCCAGGGAACGGTGTTGACCCGGCAACAGGTACCCTGCGTCACGTGACTACCGAACCTGGTCCGCCGGCACCTGCGTCGCCGTTCTCCCCCGCATCGGGGCCAGCATTCGTCGTGGTCGATGCCCTAGACGCCGACGCCGCGCTCGTCGCTGCCGGCGCCGCCACACGGAGCGTCTCGCTCGTCGGGCCTCAGCCGGTTCGCGTCCTCGAAGGCTCGTTTGCCGAGGGTCGGTCCATCGGGCTCTTCCGCACGACCAATCTCGACGCCGCTACTGCCGCCTGCACAACACCGGCGTTCGCGGAGGCAGCCGCTCGCCTCAACGGTCAATCGGTGAGCCCGGAGACGCTCCGTCCCTCGAGCTCGTCGACTGCCGGCCGGATCGCCGTGGGGCACCACGCACTCGGCGACGATGCCCCGGCTCCGGAGGCGGAGCGCGGTCTCGCCTACCTCATGGTCCATGGCTTCATCGCGAACCGCGAGGTCTACGGCGCCTACCTCAGAGGGCTCAAGGAGAGCAACCTGCTCGTCACGAATCGCTGCGAACGGGTGCTCATGATGGGAGCAACGAACGTCCGCAAAGTCATAGCCGGGCCGATGATTCCGGGTGAATACTTCGAGATCCTCGCCTTCCCGTCGCCACAGGCCATCGAAGCGTTCTGGTTCAGCGACCTCTACGCGCCGCTCATCGAACTCCGGCAGGGAGCGGTCGACGTCTTTGCGGCGATTCTGCCCCCGGGCTGAACGGTTACCCGGCCCGCCGGTGTCGACTTCAGCCCCGGCCGTGCGGCCGCGGTTGCGATGATCCGCCATCATGGACACATGGCTTCCATCACGATCTTCCACAACCCGCATTGAAATTCGTCGACGAACGCGCTGAAGATCCTTCAGCAGCGTGGTGTCGAGTTCGACACCGTCGAGTACCTCAAGATCAAACCCACACGCGAGACGCTGACGGAGATCGTCACCAAGCTCGATGGTCCGGTCGCCGACCTCGTTCGGAAGGATTCGGTCTTCGCCAAGCTCGGCCTCGATGAGGCCGACTTCCAGTCTCCGGAAGCCGTTGTCGGTCTGCTCTTGAAGCATCCGAAGCTGATGCAGCGGCCGGTCGTCATGACGATGAGGGGCGCCGTGATCGGGCGCCCCAAAGAACGCGTGACGGAACTCCTCGATCTCGCCTAGCCGCTACGGAGAGAGGGGCAACGCAAGCGCCGGATGATCCCGTAGCGTCGTCGAGATGCCTGATGCCGATTCCTGGCCACCCGCCCCGCGTGACGTGGCGTTGAACGGCTGGTCGCCGCGCACCATCGCCGTGGCGACCGGGCGACCGCATGGCGTCGGCGCTCCCCTGAACCAACCCCTCGTGCTCGCATCGAATTTCCGTGACGGAGGCGAGTACTCCCGCACGCACGGCACCGAGTCGTGGATCGCATTCGAAGATGCGATCGGCGCGCTCGAGGGCGGCCACGCGATTTCGTTCGCCAGCGGAATGGCTGCAGCCTCCGCGCTCCTTCACGCGCTCATGCCGAAGGTGATCGTCCTGCCGAGGGCGAGCTACATGGGTGTGCGCATGCTGGTCGCCGACCTCGCCGCCGGGCACGGCCTCGAGGTCCGTCTCGTCGACGTGACCGACACCGAATCGGTGCTGGCCACGTCGGTCGGCGCCGACGTCACCTGGCTGGAGTCGCCGGCGAACCCCACCCTCGATGTGGCTGATCTCGCCGCGCTCTGCGGCGCCCTCGCATCGCGTGGCACGACAACCGTCGTCGACTCGACGTTCGCCACGCCGCTCGGCCAGCAGCCCCTCGCGCTCGGCGCGACCGCCGTGCTCCACTCGGCGACCAAGTTCATCGGTGGCCACAGTGATCTGCTTCTCGGTGTCGCGGTCACCCGAGACGCCAAGCTGCACGAGTTGCTCTTCCGGGCCCGGACATATGTCGGTGCCACGCCGGGCGCGCTGGAGTCGTTCCTTGCCCTGCGTGGGCTGCGGACGCTTCCGCTCCGCTACGAAGCGTCGTCGCGGTCGGCGTCGGAACTGGCCGCGCGGCTTCGTTCACATGGAGGGGTGGTCGAGGTGCGCCAGGTCGGTCCGATGATGGCGGTGATCATGCGGGGCGGTGCTGCCGCGGCCGACGCTGTCTGCGCGAGTGTGCGACTGCTCGTGCCGGCCACCAGTCTGGGCGGCGTCGAGACCACGATCGAACGCCGACAGAAGTACGAGGGTGACGCCCACGTGAACCCCGGTCTGCTTCGGATGAGCATCGGCATCGAGGACGTGGAAGACCTCTGGGCCGATCTCTCCCAGGCGCTCGTGGTGGCCCAAGCGGCCTCGACGGCGTAGGCGGACCCAGGGACGGCCGAGTTCAGGGAGCAGCGCGGCGGATGAGTTCGAACTCGGCGGACTCGATCTGCAGATCGACCGCTTTGGACGAGAGCTGGATCTCCCAGAGCGTCACGACGAGCGAGGCGATCATGGCCACGAGCGATCCGCCGAACAGCAACTTCGCGACGACCTGTGAGCCGCGGACCAAGACGACAAGCGCGCTTACGATTCCGAGAAGCAGCGAGAACACGGCCAGCGTCTGCATCGCCCGGATCATCCCTACCCGGCGGCGAAGAACTTCGACCTGACGCAAACGCAGGGAATCCGAACGGGGGTCCGTCGACCGGTCACTGACGAGTTGGCGGATCCGCCCCGTGATCGCGACGTAGCGCTGACCGTAGGCGAGCATGAGGAACGACACGGCCGGGAACACGAGGGCCGAGGTCGCCAGTTCGAGTCGCACCCGACTCAGCGTACAGATGGCGGCGGATCGGACATGCCGGTCGGTGAGGGTCACGGTTCGGAGATCGACCGAGCGCGCTCGCATGTGCCCGGTTGGGCGCGGCGGTACGGTGTCGAGATGACCGCAATCCCCGGACAGAACGTGAACGGCACGGACACGGACGCGCTGTTGAGGAGGTTTGACCCGACCGCGCCGGCGTTTCAGCAGGACCCGTATCCGGTTCTGAACGCCATTCGGGAAGCTACGCCGATGTTCCGCAACGAGCTCACGGGCCAGTGGACCGTCACCCGCTTCGAGACGGTGCACGCCCTCCTCCGTGACCGCAGGCTCGGCCGGACGTACACACACCTGGCGACGCACGAGGAGATGGGCCGATCCGCCCCCGATCCGCGGTGGAGCGACTTCGCCGCCAGCGAGGAGTTCTCGCTCCTCAACCTCGAACCACCCGATCACACCCGCATCCGTGCGCTCCTCGCCAAGGTGTTCACGCCGTCGGGAGTGGCCGGGATGCGGCCGTACCTCGACGCGACGAGCAGCCGTCTGCTCGACGAAGCGTGCGAACGCGATGACGTCGATCTCCTCCGTGACTATGCGATGCCGTACTCGATCGACATCATCTGCACGCTGCTCGGTGTGCCGGTGAACGACGGCACCCAACTGCTGGCGTGGTCGCACGCCATCGTGAAGATGTACGAACTCTCGACCACCGACCCACAGCGCGAGGCCGCGAACACCGCGGGCCGAGAGTTCATCGCCTACACCCGCGATCTCATCCACGCGAAGCGGAAGAACCCGGACGGCTCGCTGGTGTCGGACCTCGTGCAGGTGGAGGAGGCCGGTGACCGGCTCACGGAGGCCGAGATCGTCTCAACCGTCATCGTGCTGCTCAACGCCGGCCACGAGGCAACGGTGAACGTCCACGGCAATGGTATGCGCGCCTTCTTTCGGCATCCCGGCGAATGGCGTCGGGTGCAAGACGGTGAGGTCACCACACGAAGCGCTGTCGAGGAGATGACCCGTTGGGATGCTCCGCTCCAGCTGTTCGAGCGCTTCGTCCTCGCCCGTGACGGCATCGAGCTCCTCGGTCAGCATCTCCCGTTCGGAAGCGAGATCGCCATGCTGTTCGGATCGGCGAACCGTGACCCGCGCCGATTTCCCGACGCCGATCGGTTCGACGCCGGCCGCAACGACACCGGACACATCGGGTTCGGCGGAGGAATCCACTTCTGCATCGGCGCGCCGCTGGCCCGGCTCGAGCTGGAGGCATCGCTCGAACACCTCCGCCGTGATCGCCTTGAACTCGTCGCCGAACCGGTCTACGCCCCGACGTTCGTGCTGCACGGCTTGACCGAGCTCCGGGTCGCCGTGCACCGCTGACGAGCGCGGCGCCTCTCCGCTGCGCTCCGACTGCTCGCCGCACGAGTCGTCTCACCACTCCTTCCGTCCTCACCTAACTCTGCTTGCTTGGTGCTGCGCCTCTCCGCTGCGCTCCGACTGCTCGCCGCACGAGTCGTCTCACCACTCCTTCCGTCCTCACCTAACCTCGACGACCGTGCTTCAACGGTTGCAGGGCCTCGAGGACGAGTACCAGAGCGTGCTCGCCCGACTCGGCGATCCCGACGTGCAGACGGACCCGAACGCGCTGCGGACCCTCGGCAAGCGGATGAAGGACCTTGAGCCGATCGTGCTGAAGGCCCGCGACCATCGGGCGGTGTCCGACGATCTGGAGGCAGCGAAGGAGCTGTTCGCGGAGACCGACGGCGCTGACCGTGAGATGTTTCGTGGCGAGATCGACGCCGCCACCAACCGGCTGGCCGAGCTCGAAGACGAGCTCAAGGTGTTGCTCCTCCCGAAGGACCCCAACGACGATCGCAACGTCATCATCGAGATCCGCGGTGCCGAAGGCGGAGAGGAGGCGAACCTCTTCGCCCGCGACCTGTTCGAGATGTACGTGCGCTACGCCGATCGTCGCGGGTGGAAGCTTGATCTCCTCGGCTCCGACGTCAGCGAGAAGGGTGGCTTCAACGAAGTGACGTTCTCGCTCAGCGGTGACAGCGTATGGAGCCGGATGAAGCACGAAGGCGGTCCCCACCGTGTCCAGCGGGTGCCGGCCACGGAGAGCCAAGGGCGCATTCACACCTCGTCGGCCACGGTCACCGTTCTTCCGGAGGCCGAGGAGATCGACATCGTCATCGACGAACGAGACCTTCAGATCGACGTCTACCGAGCCTCGAGCGCGGGCGGACAGAGTGTCAACACGACCGACTCCGCAGTTCGGATCACCCACAAACCGACCGGCACCGTCGTGACGATGCAGGACGAGCGGAGCCAGATCCAGAACCGGGCCCGGGCGATGACGGTGCTGCGGTCACGGATCCTCAAGGCGGAACAGGAGCGCCAGAACGCCGAGGCGTCGGCGGCCCGAAAGGGTCAGGTCGGAGGCGGCGGTCGGAGCGAAAAGATCCGGACGTACAACTACAAGGAAAACCGCGTGACCGACCATCGGGTCGGGCTCACGCTGTACAAGCTGGACCGGGTACTCCAGGGCGATCTCGACGAGATCACTGATGCCCTCGTCGCCGACGAAACCGCCACCAAGCTGGCGGCGAGCGACGAGTAGGCCGTGGCTCCTGACGCGACCCTGTCGTGGCGCGACCTCATCGTGGAGTCCACCCGTCGCCTCGGCGAAGCGCTGGGCGGGGATCGTGGACAGGAGGCCCGTTGGCTCCTCGAGCGGGTCTCCGGCTACTCCGCCGTAGAGCTGTTCGTGAACGAGGACGAAGCAGTAAGCACACGTAGCGTTGCCTTCTGTGACTCGCTCCTCGCTCGTCGATGCTCCGGAGAGCCGTTGCAGTACGTGCTCGGACAGTGGTCGTTCCGCACGCTCGAGCTGCACCTCACCCACGACGTGCTGATTCCGCGTCCCGAAACCGAGCACGTCGCCGGCGTCGCGATCGCCGCGGCGCAATCAGCAGCCCGGCTCGCTCCGCCAACAGTCGTCGATCTCGGGACCGGGTCGGGGGCGATTGCGTTGTCGGTCGCTTCGGAGGTTCCATCGTCGCTCGTGTGGGCGACGGACGTTTCCGAGAACGCTCTCCGCGTCGCCCGCGCAAACCTCGCCGGCATGGGACGGACAGGGACGCGCGTCACCATGTGTCTCGGCTCTTGGTTCGACGCGCTTCCGCCCGAGCTCGCCGGTGCCGTTGACGTGCTGGTGTCGAACCCTCCTTACGTCCCGCGTGACGCGTCCCTCCCAGACGATGTCCGCGATCACGAACCGCATCTCGCGCTGTTTGCCGGCGATGACGGCTTCGAATGTGTGCATATGGTTCTGGTGAACTCGCCGGCGTGGCTCCGACCGGGTGGGGTCGTCGTTGTCGAGATGGGGGAAACGCAAACGGAACGAGCCGTTGCACTCGCCTCTTCCATCGGATTGGTCGAGGTCGAGACGATCATCGACCTCGCGGAACGACCGCGGGGCATCACCGCAAGGATGCCCCGATGACGATCCTCGTCGACGCATCCACGTGGCCCCATCGAGGCGGCTTGTGGTGCCATCTCGTCAGCGACGTCTCGTTCGACGAACTGCACGCGTTCGCGCGCCGCCTCGGTGTACCCCGGGCCGCGTTCCAGGGCGATCACTACGACCTCGACGAACGCAGACGAGAGCACGCCATCGCTCAGGGGGCAGTCGCCGTCGACGGACGCGACATCGTCGCGGCGCTCCGGTCCGCCGGACTCCGACGAGGTCCGGCTCTCGCCAAGGGCGGCCTTCGTGGCGTGGCCCACCTTGGCGCTCCGATGTTGACGACGGAGCGACTCGTGCTTCGGCAGTGGCGGGCGGACGACCTCAGACCGATGACCGAGCTCCACGCCGATCTGCGCGTCGGCGAGTGGCTCGGTGGGACCCTCAGCGAATCGGCAAGTACGGCCTTCGTCGATCGTCAGGCGGTCGGCCTCGCGCTGCGCGGGGTCGGGATGTTCGCCGTCGAGCGGGTCACCGATGGTGTGCTGATCGGCGCTGTCGGTCTCGGCGGTGTGGGTCCGGACTTCCCGTTCGGCCCGGCGATCGAGGTGGCGTGGCGGCTGGGCGCCGTTCACCAGGGCCGCGGGTACGCGACGGAGGCGGCTGCGGCTGCACTCCGTTACGGGTTGGCCACCTTGGACCTACCCCGGATCGCTGCGTTCACCGCAACGGGCAACGCGGCATCGATCGCGGTCATGGACCGACTCGGCATGGTTGCAGATCGTCGGCTCCCGGAGTTCGATCACCCGCGCCTGGCGGCCGGCCATCCGCTGCGACGGCACGTTCTCCGTTGGTCGCACGATGGCTCGCATGCCGCCGAACCGTCCGCTTCACCTTCGCCATTGGAGCCGTAGGCTCTCGGCTTCATGCTTCTTGCCACCGTTGTCGCATCCGCCGAACGACTCCCGGCGTGGAAGGCGGTCATCCTCGGACTGGTCGAGGGAATCACGGAATTCCTGCCGATCAGTTCGACGGGTCACCTCCTCGTCACCGAACGTCTTCTGGATCTGGGAACGACTCCTGCAACCAAGGACGCGATCGACGCCTACACCGTGATCATCCAGCTCGGAGCGATCGTGGCTGTGCTGGTGGTGTCGTGGCGACGCGTGCTCGACGTGTTGAACGGTCTCATCGGTCGGAGCGCGACCGGCCGACGGCTCCTCCTCAACCTCCTCGTATCGTTCGTGCCGGCTGCGATCATCGGGCTGGCCGGCAAGAAGCTGATCGAGGATGAACTGCTCAAGCCGGTGCCGGTCGCGCTTGCGTGGATCGTCGGCGGCGTCGCGATCGTGGGGCTGGCCACTCGCTACCGCCGTTCGCCCCTGGCCGGGGTCGGTCTCGACCAGCTCTCGACGAAGAACGCTCTGGTGATCGGCCTCGCCCAGACACTGGCGATGTGGCCGGGCGTCAGCCGGAGCCTCGTCACGATCCTGGCCGCCGTGTTCGTCGGCATGAATCTGCGCGACGCCGTCGAGTACTCGTTCCTCCTCGGCCTCCTCACCCTCGGCGCGGCGAGCATGTATTCCATCGCCAAGGACGGCTCTCTGGTCGGCGATGCCTACGGGTGGGGTACGCCGTTGATCGGGATGGCCGTGGCATTCGTCAGCGCGTTGCTCGCCGTCAAGTGGATGGTCTCGTATCTGAACAACCGTGACCTCGCCGTCTTCGCCTGGTACCGGATCGCCATCGGAGTGGCGACGCTTGTGCTGGTTGCCATCGGCACGATCTAGTGGTGTGTCGCCCATTTCGCTGGGGCGTCTTGCGGCCAGCTTCGCCGATGGCGGTGTCCTCGTCGTTCCGTTAGGGCGCTGGCTAGCGGTGCCTCCTGCGTCCTTGCCCTCGACGAACCGTGGCTCGCAACTCGCCCAACTCAATTGGGCGACTCACCACTAGAAGGCCCGCCTGACCGAATTGGTTGGTCAGCGCTGTTCCTCGCCACGCACCGCCAGGAGGACCGGCCCCCCCAGCGCACGACTCAACGATCGGAGGTCGTCGGCGCTCACGGAGAGGGTCACCGTGTCGCCGTCGGTCTGGACGACAACGGTTCGTTCCGCGGCGACCGCCCCCGCAGCGTCGACCACGTCGACCTCATCACCGAACGACAGCTGCGGCCGGTTCTCGCGGACCGAGATGGCAACGGCCAACCGGCCCTCGCCGATCCGCGCTCGTAGCGCCGAAATCGAACCACGCGACAGCCGTGTCGCGCCGACCACCTCGCCCGCGCTGATCGCCGACACCAGACGCCGCCCGGCGATCTCGGCCGACGAATGGGGGATGGCCGCGGGCACCGCGACGAGGGGAAGGTCCTTCCAGGCAAGGTCCACGGCACGAACGATCGATCCCGCCGGTCGGTCGCGCACCATCACGGGAACGCGCATCGTCTCTCCCCAGGCGGCCCGGCGTTCGAGGATGTCCTCATACCGGGAGCGGACGTGAACCACGAGGACCAACGCCAGTAGAACGCGGACGAGGGTCGAGCGGAGGATGACGCGCAGGATCCGCCGATGGCGTTGACGGCGACTCGGGAGGATGGGCCGTCCCCGGTGCCATCGCCGCCTCGGTCGGCGGCAGGCCGCGGCCCCCCGCGAGCTTGTTCGTGGGTTCGGGGCAG
This sequence comes from Acidimicrobiia bacterium, assembly GCA_031418775.1. Classification (GTDB taxonomy): domain Bacteria; phylum Actinomycetota; class Acidimicrobiia; order Acidimicrobiales; family JANYDT01; genus JANLQX01. The sequence goes on along the minus strand of JANOJN010000144.1, from coordinate 2,883 downwards.
GCGCTGAACCCACCTGTCCGGAGTTGATGCCGACCGTTTCCATGTCGAAATCCTGTCGAGTGACCGCCTTGCGGGCACCCGAGCTGTGGGTTCGGCGTTCCGGTGCACCGGAGCCGGTTCAGCGGTGCTGACGCGCCGGCTGATTCAGGAGGCGGCAGGGGTTGACGCGGCAGCTGCGCCGTGCGACGCGCCTGTCGAGGCCGGAGTGCTGCTCGACGACTCGGTCGAGCCGGAGCTCGGGGTAGCCGTGTCGGTCTTGGTCGTCGAAGAGTCCGAAGAGCCCGTAGAGCTTCCACCGGTCCCGTTCGACGGCTTGGAGTCGTTCTTGTAGAACCCGGTTCCCTTGAACGAGATGCCGACGTTGCCGTAGACCTTGCGCAACACGCCCTGGCATTTGTCGCACGCGGTCAGCGACGCGTCCTTGAAGGACTGGACGATCTCGAACTGGTCACCGCAGGACGTGCAGCGGTACTCGTAGGTCGGCATGAGGGGACTCCGGTGGGAAGCGAAAGCGGGTTGGCACTCGACGCGTGCGAGTGCCAATGCTACCGGAGGCCGGTTGTCTTCTCGAAGCGGTCCCGCCGGGCCGGTTCGGCGCGTGGCGCGACCATCGCCGCCCGAGCGGCGAGAATGCTGGGTATGTCTCTGCTTTCCCGCCGCGGCGACGTCGCTTCGCGACGAATCGCCCACCTCGTCACCGGCGTCCGCGTAGCGACGGGCGGTGTCCGGTGACTCGCGTTCGTAAGGCCGTCATTCCCGCAGCCGGTCTGGGCACCCGCTTCCTTCCCGCCACGAAGGCTCAGGCCAAGGAGATGATCCCGGTCATCGACAGGCCGGCGGTCCAATACATCGTGGAGGAAGCCGTCGCCGCCGGCCTCGACGACGTGTTGTTCATCACGGGACGCTCCAAGCGGGCGATCGAGGACCACTTCGACCGGTCACCTGAGCTCGAAGCGTCGCTCGCCGCCTCCGGCAAGACCGCGCTGCTTGCCGAGGTTGTTGCCATCGCCGAGCTCGCGCACGTGCACTCCGTCCGCCAGCCCGAAGCGCGCGGCCTTGGTCACGCCATCAGCTTCGCTCAGCACCACGTGGGCGACGAGGCGTTCGTGGTCATGCTCGGCGACGACCTCATGATCGACGCCACGGTCCTCAAGCAGATGGTCGCGGCCTACGAGACCCACCGCTGTTCCGTCGTCGCTTTGAAGCGCATTCCCGGTCCGGCGATCTCCACGTATGGCTGTGTCGCCATCGACGGCTATACCGACGACGGTTTCGCCCGCATCACCGAGCTGGTCGAGAAGCCACCGTTCGACTCGGCGCCGAGCGACCTGGCGATCATGGGTCGCTACCTGTTCACCCCGACGATCTTCGCCAAGATCGCCGCCACGCCGCCTGGCCGTGGCAACGAGATTCAGATCACCGACGCGATGACGCTGCTGTTGGCCGACGAACCGATCCTCGGCGTCGTGTTCGAGCACGGCCGCTACGACGTCGGCAACAAGCCCGACTTCCTCAAGGCGACCGTCGAGTTCGCCTTGATGCGAGATGATCTCGGTCCCGAGTTCGAGACGTATCTGCGTGAGCTGCTGGCGGCACGCGACGCAGCGTCGTCGAAGTAGGTACGCGCGCATGGCATTGCTCTCCTCCGACGAGGCCCGCAACTGGGTCGTCGGGCACTGCGATCCCCGGCCGGTCGTCGATCTGCCGCTGGCCGATGCGCTCGGCTGCGTCCTCGCCGAGCCGGTCACGTCGCTCGAAGCGGTGCCGCCGTTCGCCAACACGGCGATGGACGGCTACGCCGTTCGCTCCGCAGACACCGCGGCGGCCCCGGTCGACCTGGCGGTGATCGGCACCATTCCGGCCGGGGCAGAACCGAACATCACCGTGCTGCCCGGCACCGCCGTGCGGATCATGACGGGCGCGGCGATGCCCGAAGGCGCCGACGCCGTCGTCCCGATCGAGAACGTCGTCCGCTCCGACCCGGAGGCCACGACCATCCGGATCATGTCTGCGGCCGGGGCCGGCGACTGCGTCCGGCCGGCGGGGGAGGACGTCGGGCCCGGTGTGGCCCTCTTCGGCGCCGGGACCGAGCTCACGCCGGGCCATCTCGGCGTCCTGGCATCGATTGGCGCGGTCACGGTGCGGAGCCGCCGGCGTCTCCGGGTCGGCGTGCTGTCGACCGGTGACGAGCTGATCGCCGCGCCTACGCCACTGCGAATCGGACAGATCCGCGACTCCAACCGCCACACGCTGCTCGGCCTTGTCCGTCGTCTGGGTCTCGACGCCGTCGACCTCGGCCTCGCCCGTGACGACGCGTCGGAGATCGAGTCCAAGGTGCTGGCGGCGGTGGACTCCTGCGATGCGCTGGTCACCAGCGGTGGGGTCAGCATGGGCGACTTCGACTTCGTGAAGGTCGTCCTCGATCGGCTGTCGGTCGACCAGGGGACGCCGATGCGGTGGATGCAGATCGCCATCAAGCCGGCCAAGCCGCTGGCGTTCGGGGTGATCCGAGGGATGCCGGTCTTCGGCCTGCCCGGCAACCCCGTGTCGTGCATGGTGAGCTTCGAACTCTTCGCCCGTCCGGCGCTTCGCCGCATGCTCGGTCACTCCGAGGGAGCGCAATCGCACGTGCCGGTCACTGCCGTGGTCGACGAGGACCTCCGCCGCCACCCGGACGGCAAGACCCACTTCGCCCGGGTCCGTGCCGAGTTCGCCCCCGACGGGCGCCTCCACGTTCGTTCCTCCGGCGGACAGGCCAGCAACCTGCTGCGGGCAATGGCCGATGCCAACGCCCTCGCCATCCTCCCCAACGGCCCCACCATCCCCGAAGGTGCCACCGTCGAAATCCTCCTGCTGTAACGCTGGGAGAGAGGTTGCCCCTCT
>JANOJN010000143.1:0-1794 GCA_031418775.1 Acidimicrobiia bacterium | reverse complement strand
GAGCACGTGGCCGTGGTGGCCCGGACGCAGGATGCCGCGGTGCCGGAGATCCTGGGCCTGCGGAACGGCCTGCTGTATCGGGAATGGCTGCCGGAGTCGCATCGTGTCGATTGGACGTCGCCCCACGGAAGACATGCCCTGCTCGACGGGTTACCGACCTACGTTGCGAATCGCCGGGAACGGCTGCCAGCGCGCGCCGACACCAGCCTCACGCTTGCCGGTGATCAACCGGTCTGGGAAACGGCCGCTGCCGAGATCAGCCGCGCCTTCGGGCGGGCGTGGCCGATCGCCCAGGTTCTCGCCGCGAACCCTCTCGCCCGTCGGATCCTCCACGTGTCGACGCCGTCCATCATCGACGGCACGATGGAGCTGGAGAACTGGTTTGGGGGTTCCGATCGGGCGCTCCGAACGGTCGGCTTCCAGGACCGTGCTTACTGGCATCACGGGCTGAGCAGCTATGACGCCGTGTTCGATCTGGCCGGCGCCACCGATCGGAATCTGGATGTCCCGCATCAGGACGACCTTCTCCGGCGATATGCGGAGCTCACCGGTGATGTCGTCACGCCCGAGCGATGGCTGCTTCTTCGACTCGTCCAGCTCTGGGGTGCCCGCCGTCGCGACCCATCCTCGGCCTCAGCTGCTCGCCAGGCGGGTGCCCGCGTCATGCAGCACTACTTCGCGACGGTGTTCCTTGACGGCCCGTTCAGTCACCCTTCGGTGACGACCCCCGGGATCGCCCGGCAGCTTGTGGCTCTCGACATCGATGGCGTCTTCGAGTCGGACCTCCTCGGCTTCTCCGCACCGACGATGTCGAGCGCCTTCGCACTTCGCTCGCTTCTGTGCCACGGATTCGTTCCGGTGTTCGCGACTGGTCGCGGGCTCGAAGAGGTGCGTGATCGGTGTCGCAGTTACGGGTTGGTCGGCGGAGTCGCAGAGTACGGTTCGGCTCTCTACCTCTCCGAAGGCGACGAGTGCGTCGATCTCCGTTCGGATGGAGAGCGCGCTTGCATGGACGCACTGCGCGCTCGGCTCTCGGCAACCCCTGGCGTGGAGCTCGACGAGGCGTACCGCTTCGGCATCCGAGCGCGGGTCGAGCAGGGACCGGTTCCGGCTCAGCTGCTGAAGGACTGCGCATCCCTGCTCGTCGGGATCCGGGCGATCGACGGCGACGGCCAGACCGACTTCGTCTCGGCGCGCATTGACAAGGGCACGGGTCTCGACGCGCTTCGGGCCCGCCTCGCCGACGATTCGGGCAGTGAACCGGAGCTGCTCTTCGCGGTGGGCGACACCGAATCGGACCGCCCGATGCTCCAGCGCGCTCGCGACGGGGCCGTCCCGGCCCATGCGACCACGGGACCCGGGCCATGGCGGAGAACAGCGGCGCCGTACCAGGCCGGTCTGGGCGAAGCCATCGATGCCTTTGTCGGCCACGGTCATCGGCGACCCGGCGCCCGTCGCCGTTGCGACAACCTCGGTTGTGAGCTGTGTCGACTTGCCCCGTTCAGTCGTGAGCGCGAAGCGCTTGTCGCGCTGGTGTCGGCCTCGGAGTCCGGGCGATACCGCTTGCTCCCGGCGTTGCTTCTCGCCGCGCGGCTCGGGCGCACCGGGCGTCGGATTTCTCGTCGCGGCTGAGGCGACCCGTCACGTCACTTGGCGAGACTCGCCGGGACGTCGATCACGCCGGCACCGAGCCGGTCGGTTCGACCCGCTTCGATCGGCCGGTGAGGTCCGCTCACGCGCGACGTGCTCTGGCGATCAGCCTGAGCGCTGCGTCGGCTTCCGCTCGATCAGCGA
>JANOJN010000142.1:0-7038 GCA_031418775.1 Acidimicrobiia bacterium | reverse complement strand
TCGCCGATGGCATCGATGTGGCCGACCCCAACGTCAAGCGGTCCATCACCGAGGGCCTGGCGCCGATCAGATCGCTCGAGGGAGTGCTCGACGTCACCGATCCGTGGTCGAGTGGACTTGATGCTCTGCGCTCCTCGGATGGCCGCGCCGCGCTTGTCGTCGTCACGCTCGCCGGTGGTCTCGACGAGGAGAAGGAACTCGCGCTCGCAGAGAGCATCGAGAAACTGGCCGATCGGCTGGAGGCACCGAAGGTGTTGGTCGGTGGCGGCGTGCTCGTCGGCGAAACGTTCAAGTCTGCTTCGGAGAGCGACCTTCTCCGCGGCGAGGCGATCGCGTTGCCGATCGCGATCCTGGCGATGGTCTTCCTCCTCGGCGGTCTCGCCGCGGCCGGCATGCCTCTGCTCGTCGCGATCGGGGGAGTGCTGACCACGCTCGCCGTTCTCGTCGGCGCGGCGAAGTTCGGTGACGTGTCGATCTTCTCGGTCAACGTCGTCAACATGCTCGGTATTGGGCTCGGGATCGATTACGGCCTGCTGATCGTGAACCGATTCCGGGAAGAACGCGGACACGGACGCGACGTCCACGACGCCGTAGAAGCCACGGTCGCTTCGGCCGGAACCACCGTCGTGTTCTCGGCGCTCACGGTGGCGGTTGCCATGTCGGGTCTCTTCGTGTTCGGTGTGCCGCTGCTCACCTCATTCGGTATCGCCGGGCTTGCCGTCGTGCTGTTGTGCATGTGCGCCGCCGTGACCCTTCTCCCGGCGACCCTCGCAGCGGTCGGAGGACGAATCAAACCGCTCAAGCCGTCAGCGGACGTCGACGGCCGCTTCTATCGCCTCACCCGCTGGGTGCAAGCGCGTCCCATCGCCGTCGGCGGAGTCGCCGTGGTCGTGCTCGTCGCCCTGGGAATACCCTTTCTCGGAGCCCGCTTCGAGAACGGCGATGCCCGCACCCTGCCCCGATCCTCGGAGGTCCGAGCGACCGCGCTGGCCTTGATGGATCGCTTCCCCGCGAGAGGAACCGATCCGGTCGTCGTGGTCGCCAGCATCGACCAGAAGGATCCTGCGTTCACCACGTGGCTCACCGAGGTCGCTGCCATCGACAACGTTGCCGGAACGTCGCTTCGTCCCGGAACACCGGACGGCCTCAGCGTCGTCGAGGTCGTCCCCGAAGGCACCTCGCAAGGAGACGCGGCGACCGGTGTCGTTCGCACTCTTCGAGCAAACCCTCCATCGTTCGACACCCAGATCGGTGGACCAGCCGCCGAACTCATCGACGTGAAGTCACGACTCGGAGACCGACTTCCGTATGCCGCACTGCTCATCTGCCTGGCAACGCTGATCCTGCTGTTCCTCATGACGGGATCGCTGATCGTGCCGATCAAGGCCGTCGTCATGAACGTTCTCAGCCTGAGCGCAAGCTTCGGTGCCCTCGCTTGGATCTTCCAAGAAGGCCACCTGGCCGGCGTCCTTGGATTTGATTCGGTCGGTGCGCTCGACCTTTGGATGCCCATCCTCATCCTGATCTTCGCGTTCGGATTGTCGATGGACTACGAGGTGTTCCTTCTCTCACGGATCAAGGAGATCCACGACCACACGGGCGACAACGACTTGGCGGTGGCCGTCGGCTTGCAACGATCGGGTCGCATCATCACGTCGGCAGCCGCGCTCATCGTCGTGGTGTTCGCCGGCTTCGCCGCCGGCGAAGTGCTCGCCATCAAACAACTTGGTGTCGGTCTCGCCATCGCTGTCATCGTCGACGCCACCCTGGTGCGAACGCTTCTCGTCCCGGCAACCATGAAGCTCCTCGGAGAGCGCAACTGGTGGGCACCCGCGCCGATGCGGCGCTTCTACGAACGCTATGGACTCCACGAGCCGCCCTCGGAGATGGATACGATGCCCGGCCAAAGCACAAGTGTCGCCGCTCGCGACGCTGACGAACCGACGGCTGCCCTCGTCGGGCATCTTGGAGAACTCGAACCGACTTCCACCGGTGCCCGGCGATGACCCGCCATGTCGTGTTCGGGACCGGCCAGGTCGGCGGCCTCGTCATCGAACAGCTCGTTGCGGGCGGCCACGCCACAACCGCGGTCAGCCGTAGCGGGCGTCGACACTTCGATGCCGCCCGCAACCTCGCTGGTGACGCGACCGACCCTGCCTTCTGCAAAGACGTCTGCAGCGACGCCGACATCGTCTACTTCTGCCTCGATGCTCCCGACTACGACCGATGGCCGGAGCAGTATCCGCCGCTCCAGCACGGGGTGTTGACCGGCGCCATCGCAGCAGGCGCTCGACTGGTGGTGCTCGAAAACATGTACGCATATGGACCACACCACGGAGTACTCGACGAGACACTCCCACTGGCCGCCACATCAGCGAAGGGACGAACCCGCGCGGCCCTCACGGAAGAACTCCTGCGAGCCCACGAACGCGGCGACATCGAGGTTGCGATCGGCCGTGCCTCCGACTACTTCGGACCTGGCGCCACGCACAGCGCGCTTGGCGAGTTGGTCTTCGAGCCGGCAATCCGGGGCAAGACCGCGCAGATCATGGGCAATCCAGACTGCCTGCACAGCTACTCGTACACCCCGGACGTAGCGACCGCGCTCATCCAACTCGGAACACACGAGCAGGCATGCGGGCAGGTTTGGCACCTACCGGTCGCAGAAACAACGACGACCCGCGACGTCATCGAGCAGATCTACCGGCTCGGCCCGAACAAACCACGGTTGTTCGCGGCGAAGTGCTGGCAGCTTCGCCTGTGCGGACTCGTCAAGCCGGAGATGCGCGAGTATCTCCACACGCTCTATCAATTCAGCCATGACTGGGTCGTCTCCGACGCCCGCTACCGAGGAGTGTTCGGGAACACGGCCACACCGCTTGGCGAAGCGTTGGCGACTACATACAACTGGTACGCGCAACAGGCCACCAGCCGGTGACGACGGCACGGGTATACGTTCGCGGGCCACCGACTTTGGGGTCGTACGAGGCGCGGATCCGGCTCCCGAACCGTATAGCAAGCCGATCTCTCGGTCGCACCCCGATCGGGTGGGTCGTCCTTAGCCGTTCTCCTTGTCATAGGCGACGCTGTCAACGATGTCACACGCGTGACCCGATCGACTGACTCCCACCCGATCTCTCGTCTATCGCGCAATGGCGGCACTCGGCAGCACTGCGACTCGGGTGGATATGTCGGTGGTCCGTCGCTCCGGGGCCAAACCAGACCGTCGCTCTCACATATGCAACGATTCGGGAATGGACCGTGTCGGAGAGTCGCTGGCTGGTGAGTGGGCGCTGCTTGATCCGTCAGTCCGGTCGACTATTTCTGCCATCGACCGGTTACTGCATCCCGACTTTGTTGAGCGCGGGCAGTCGGGCCGATGGTGGACTCGGGAGGAAACACTCCTTGCACTGCCCAACGAGGCAGGGTCCTACGAACCGCCCGAGGTACGCGACATCCGTGGTGACGAGGTTTCGGATGGAGTCGTCCTCGTCGAGTACGTGTCTGTTCGCGGAAGTGGTTCGGTGGGGCGGTCGTCGCTGTGGATCGAACACAACGGCCGTATGCGCATCCGGTGGCACCAAGGGACGCCGCTACGCGATGAATAACCGGCGATGCCGCGCTGATCGCAAGCACGCACTGCCGTTATGCAATGGTTGGGCCACTCGGCTCGGGGAGCGTCGGAGGCTCGATTCGCGTGACGGTTTTTACCCGATCGATGGACTTGTCGAATGATGCGACCGCGCGGATTCCAGTGCTCTCGGCCTGAGCGACGAGGTAGGCCTCGGCGAAGTCGATTCGATCGACTTCGTAGACCTCGATCGCACGGAGCAACGTTGCGGGGTCGATGGCACCTATCGAGTCCATGGCCACGAGGGACCGCATGGCGTCCGCGATCTGCGGTCGCGGCGCCTTGTAGAAGGACTCGAGCACGTAGATCGTCTCGGCCAGGATCAGGTCGGTGAGCAGGAGCTCTTCAGCGCCGGCCAGAAACGCTGTCGCTCGCGCTGCCATGTCGACAGGGTCGCCGGTGAGGTGTCGGACCAGGATGTTCGTGTCGACGAACGCGCTCAACGGCGTTCAGCGGCCCTGCTGGCCCGTGTACGTCGCAGCACGTCGTCCCATGCGACGTTGCGACGGTTGGCGGGGACGGCGATCGTTCCGGCAAGCGACAAGAAGTCGTTCGTTCGGGCGAGAACGGCGCGCGTTCCCTCGACTCGGAACACGACGTCGTCGCCCTCGGCAAGGCCGAGCGCATCGCGCACCGCCTTCGGTACGGTGAGTTGTCCCTTCGAACTAAGTCTTGCAGCGATTTCCACCGGCACTCCTTACATATGTTGTGTAGTAAGGATAGCCCGAGACTGGCACCAGTAGCCGCGACCATCACGCACGTTGGGTAGTTACCGAGTGGCGGGTAGGGTGCCGTGCCGAGGTTGGTATCTCAGTCGCTCCGGGGGCGACTGAGATACCAATCACTGCGCAGCCGTAGGGCGCGCCCCGCACGCTCCCGGCGTTCGTCGGTGCCCGACCGGGGCGCACACAGTCGGGCCGGAGTGCAGTGCGAACGTGGTGTCGTCCGATTTCCAACCCTGCCTTCGGATGAATGGCGGCCGTGCCTGCTACCGCCTGATGTCGTGCATGCCGCGTGCGAAGACGATTTGGCTATCAGGAGCGATTTTGAGGATCACGCGTTCCGAGTGAATCCACTCGTTGGGGTAGTCAGCTTCTAGGTACTTCTGGGCTAGGGCGTTGATGTTCGCCCGCGCCTCGGGACCAGTCACGATCTCCACGACGTGGCCTCGCACCTCGGCGAAGAAGTAAGGGTTCTTCTTGTCCCAGACAGTGACGGTGACTCGCGGATCGGCTCGCACGTTCTTGAACTTGCGCAGTTCAACCTCGGTGTTGATCACAATGTGGTCGTCGTCGCAGTCGACCCACACAACATGCGTTTGGATTTGGCCTTTCGGCAGAAGCGTCGAGATCGTTGCGAAGTTCTTGCCCTGAACGAGTGCCTTGACCTCATCGTTGATCATGCAGCCGACTGTAGACCGGCCATGTGGTCGGCTTCCTGACGACGTGCTCGATCGACAAACCGACAACCGACAAACCAGCAGCCGTGCTCGGCGCCCCTGCCTGGCCAACGCTCGGGCTCAACTTGACCAGTCGAATTGGCGCTGCTCGACGACTGCCGATGCGTCGACGCGATCCAGAGACTCGCCCGGTAACCGATATGCAGTGGCTCAGGGCAACAACGATCGGGCGACGCGGTCGCGGGTCCGTGGGCGGTGGAGGCCAAGGCCGGCGAACTGATTCTTCGAAGATCGTTTCGAAGATCATCCCTTCTTTCATCCCTAGTACTGGTCGAACTCGCCGCCACGAGCGGGACACCTCGGACGCGAATCCGCAGCTCACAGCCCTGCGCGACACTGCAAGCCCTGCGCGATCACTTGAGCAGGGCGGCGATCACCCCGGCCGAGGTGTCCAGCAACATCGCGCCGGCGAGGCGGCTACGCGTCCGCAGAAGCGCGATGCCGCTCGCACCGATCGACACGGCCGGCACGAGCGCAACCGCGGCGATCGCGAACTCACTCACGTGGTGGTGCCCAACCCGCCCTCCCGGGCCCGCACGATCGCCTCGCCCCGACCGACGACCTGAAGCTTGGCGAAGATCGACGTGAGATGGTTGCTCACGGTCTTGGTCGACAGCTACGTCTCCGCGGCGATCTCGGCATTGCGTTTGCCGCGCGCGAGGAGACCGAGGATGGTGCGCTCTCGGTCGGTCAGATCAGGAAACGGGTCGACCACTCCGATCGTCGCGGGAGGTGCCGCGAAGTACCCGAGCACCCGCGACGCGACTCCCGGACCGAAGATCGCCTCACCGGCGACGACCCCGCGCACGGCGCGGACGATGTCGTCCTGCTCGGACTCCTTCAGGAGATACCCCTGCGCGCCTGCCTTCATCGCCGTGAACACGGTGGCGTCGTCGTCGAACATCGTGAGGATCAGCACCCGACACCCCGGCGTCTGCGTCCTGATCCTGCGGGTGGCCTCGATGCCATCGGTCCCCGGCATCCGGACATCCATCTCGTCGCCGTCGTTCTCACGATGCGACGCGAACGCACGCCTTTCCGAGTGGTCGACTGAACCTCGTCGGCACCGCCACGATCGGTCTTGGACTCCGACACCGGATCCTGTTCCGCTCACGTTCCAGCGAAGCACGCTGTGACGGCCGTTCGGGACATGCTTGTGCGCGTCGTTACTCTGGGCGCAACACCATGCACACGGAGGCTGGCGTGCTGCCCGTGTCACGGTCAGCCGACGCCCGGCGGCGCCTGATGGGCCTTGCGCCCGGCGCGCTGCATCGGTTGTGCCGCCGCGGCGGCTGATGCAGCGGTGTCGAGCGCCCGCCAGGTCGCCAGTGAGCGCGTGACGAGTTGGCGCGCTCCCTCCTTCAGCTCCACTGACTTGCGGACGAAGCGGACGTTGTTCTGCATGTCCTCGGCGTTCCACCCACGCGTGTGTCCGATGTAGGGGAACGGCGGGAACACGAACCCCAGCTCCGCCCAGAAACCGAGCATCGTGCCGGCCACGCCCTGCACGTTGTCCTGCCCACCGGTGATGATGAACGACGCAACCTTGTTCTCGATCAGCAGTCGGTTGTGGGTGGTGATCTGGTTCTGGACGCAGTTGAGCCGCTCGGCCATCTTGTAATACAGCGAGCTTGGTTGACCCCACCGGATCGGCGTGCCGACAACGATGACGTCGGCCCAGTGGACGAGTGCCTCGTAGACGACCCGCATCTCATCGGACGGATCGCGCTCGGTGATGGCGCACGGCCACGTACACGCCGCCGCCGCCTTCGAATAGTTCCCCTCGCACTCATGGAATGCCAGCGAGCGAAGCGTCACCAGTTGGGTGTCGGCTCCGAGCTGCTTGGCTTCGTCAATGGCTTCGACCACCAGCGCTTCGGAGGTTGAATAGCGCGGGAGCCCATCGTCGAGCGCCGTCGTCGAGATGCCGAGCACGCGGGGCGGATCG
>JANOJN010000141.1:0-11730 GCA_031418775.1 Acidimicrobiia bacterium | reverse complement strand
GGTCGTCGCTCACCGACGTGACCTACGTGTTTGATGAGCCCACGGTCGGCCTGCACCCCCACGACATTCAGCGGATGAACGAACTCCTGCTGAAACTTCGCGACAAGGGCAACACCGTGCTGGTGGTGGAGCACAAGCCCGAGACGATCGTCATCGCCGACCACGTGGTCGACCTCGGCCCCGGAGCAGGGGCGGCCGGCGGCACCATCTGCTTCGAGGGTACGGTCGACGGGCTACGACACAGTGAGACCATCACCGGCCGTCACTTCGACGACCGGGCCGCGGTGAAGAAGACGGTCCGGACGGCCACCGGTGCCATCAAGATCCACGGGGCGAAGACCAACAACCTGCGCAACGTCAATGTGGAGATCCCTCTCGGGGTGCTCACCGTCATCACCGGGGTCGCCGGCTCCGGAAAGAGCTCCCTCGTGCACGGCTCGCTGACTGCGGCGAACGGCACTGGTGTCGTGTCGATCGACCAGGCGGCGATCAAGGGCTCACGACGCAGCAATCCGGCGACGTACACCGGGCTCGTGGAACCGATCCGCAAAGCGTTCGCCAAGACGAACGGAGTGAGGCCGGCACTGTTCAGTGCCAACTCCGAAGGCGCGTGCCCCGCGTGCAACGGTGCCGGCGTCATCTACACCGATCTGGGGATGATGGCAGGCGTGGCGACGGTGTGCGACGAGTGCGAGGGGAAGCGCTTCGACGCATCGGTTCTCGAGTATCGATTCGGTGGACGCAACATTGCCGAGGTTTTCGCCATGCCGGTGACCGAGGCGCAGGAGTTCTTCGGACTCGGAGACGCTGCCATCGCCGCGGCGAGTGCCATCCTGGATCGCCTCGCCGACGTCGGACTCGGCTACATCAGCCTCGGCCAACCGCTCACGACGCTGTCCGGCGGCGAACGCCAGCGGCTCAAGCTGGCCACCCACCTGTCGGAGAAGGGTGGCGTCTACGTGCTCGACGAGCCGACCAGCGGTCTTCACCTGGCCGACGTCGAGCAACTGCTCGGCCTGCTCGACCGTCTCGTCGACTCCGGCAAATCAGTAATCGTTGTCGAGCACCACCAAGCCGTCATGGCCCATGCCGACTGGATCATCGACCTCGGCCCGGGGGCCGGGCACGACGGCGGCCGCATCGTCTTCGAAGGGACGCCCGCGGACCTCGTCGCCGTCAGGTCCACGCTCACCGGCAAGCACCTTGCGGCCTACGTCGGCGCCTGACCGGCCACGTGCGAGCCCGTCGGGGAATCCGGCGCGGCGGCGGACAACGGCGACAATGCAACAGGGGGCCGACAACGGCGCGGTCCGCCCGGCAACGGGGCCCCATTTCGGCTCGATGCAGCGCTGGTAATCTCGCCGGCGTTGGGCAGAGAGCAGTCACGACCACTTGCACTATGGAGGTGCCGATGCCCGGGTTTGCTGAACCGGTCCCAGGACTGAACTACCTGACCGAGGGCGGCCAGGAGACCGAGATCATGTACAAATACGGGTTCGAGCTCCCGGAGTTCGCCATGTTCCCGCTACTCGACCAACCTGCCGCGGTGACCGAACTTCGCGGCATGTACACCCGCTACCTCGACACCGCCGCGCACCACGGGTTCGGCGCCCTGATGGGCGGCTTCGACTACCGGGCGAGTCCCGACTGGGCCAGCCTGATCGGGTACTCGAGCGAAGCCCTCGAGGACCTGCAACTGCGAGCGATCGAGTTCCTCCGGGAGTTGGGTGAACCGTACCGGAACGACCTGCCCGCGCTGATGTACGTGGGCATCGTCGGGCCCCGCGGCGACGCGTACAGCCTCAACCAGCGCATCACCGCCGAGGACGCCGAGGAGTACCACAGCACACAGATCGCGACGCTGGCCCGCGCCAAGGTCGACCTCGTTGAGGCCCTGACGTTTAACAGCGTCCACGAGGCGGTCGGCGTCGCCCGCGCCGCTGCCCGTGCGGGACTTGCGGCGTCGGTCTCGTTCACTCTCGACAGCAACCATCGCCTCCACTCCGGTCCGAGTCTGCAGCAGGCCATCGAGTCGGTCGACGAGTTGGCCGGCGACGACCGACCGGCCTTCTATGGCATCAATTGCTCGCACCCACTCGAGTTCCTCCCGGCCCTCGAGCCGGGTGAGTGGTTCACGCGAGTGCGATGCATCCGACCCAACGCGGCGATGATGGACAAGATCTCGCTGTGCACCCTCGGCCATCTCGAGTCCGGCGACCCGGCCGACCTCGGGCGGCACATGGGTGAGCTCTCAGGTCGATATCCGCACCTGGACATCTGGGGTGGGTGCTGCGGCACCTGGGACATTCACCTCGGCGAGATCGCCCGCAACGTCACCCAGGCGCGAACACGCACCGGGTGAACCGGGGATCTGCGCGACTTCCGCCCAGGGTGCCCGGAGCGGTCGGGTCGTGAGCTACCGGAGTCTTCGGACCAGGAGTCGTTCCTCTCCACGGGTGTCCTGGCGATCAGCCGCACATCCGCGCCGTTGTCGAGCTGATCAGGTTCATGACGTCGGATCAGCGGATCATTCGATGGTCACCTGGACTTCGGAGGCCGCAGTCACCACCAACTCGAAGCTCGCATCGAAGAATCCGCGCTTCACCTCGAGACCGTCGACAAGAGGGAACACACTCCGCCTCGCGGCGAGGAAGAACGGGATCGGCCCGTTGCGTACCTCGACTGACCCTTCGACGGGAGTGTCGATCCGCAGGACGAACGTCGCTTTCCGCCCGCGTGCCGCAACGTTGCGAATCAGCGTGTTGCGAACTCCGGGCTGACACTCGTGGCGGAGCATCAGCGGAGCTTAGGACGGGTGGTTGGCCGATCAGGGTTGGACCCGCGGCAACACACCGACGATGCTTGCCCAACACCTTCCGGAGGCAAGACACCCATGGCAATGAACTGCAAACCGATCAGCACCATCGACGAGCGCATCAACGATGTTCGTATGCGCACAGCGGAAATCGTGAATGCCGACATCCTGCCGAACGAATCGAGGTTGTGGGCCGCCAGACGCGAGGGCGAGTCGTTTCACGATCGAGAAGCCGTCCTGGGGCTCCGCGCCGAAATCAAGGAGAAGGTGAAGAAGGCCGGGCTGTGGGCCCCGCACCTCCCCACGGAGTATGGCGGCATGGGTCTCGACTTCCTTGCCCACGCATACATGAACGAAGTGCTCGCCTACGCCATCGGTGCGGCGTCACTCTTCGGTGTCGTTGCTCCTAACTCGGGCAACCAGTCGATCCTCGTGAAGTACGGAACCCCGGAGCAGAAGGAGAAGTGGCTCATGCCGCTCATCGAGGGGACGATGGAGTCGGGCTTCTCGATGACCGAGCCACACAACCCTGGCTCTGATCCTCGATCCCTCGACACGTCAGCATTTCGCGACGGCGATCATTGGGTCATCAACGGCCACAAGTGGTTCACGTCGAACGGGATCGCCGCCGACTTCTTCATTGTGATGTGCCGGGTGACGGAAACAGCAGCGCCGTCGAAGTCGGGCCAGATGGTGCAGATCATCGTCCCGGCGAACGCAAAGGGCGTCAACATCGTTCGGGGTGTCGGCGTTTGGGGTCGATCCGAGAGCGACCACTGCGAGATCAAATACGAGGGTGTTCGTGTGCCCATCGAGAATGCGCTCGGCCGCGTCGGCGAAGGCCACCAGGCGGCGCAGGATCGTCTCGGCGCGGGACGGATCTTCCACTGCATGAACTCGGTCGGGCAGATGTGGCGAGCCTTCGATCTCATGGTTGAGCGGGCCACCAAGCGCGAGGTACACGGCGGCAACCTCGCAGAGAAGCAGTTCGTTCAGGGCTTCATTGCCGACAGCTACATCGACATCCAAACTGCACGCCTCTTCACGATCCACGCCGCCGAGAAGATCGACCAGGGCCTGCAGGCGGCCCGCACCGATATCTCCGCCATCAAGATCTACGTGCCCGCGGCATACACACGGGTAGTCGACCGGGCGATCCAGGTGTGGGGCGCTGCCGGTGTTTCCAACGACCTCCCCCTCGCCGGCATGTACCAGGGCGCGCGGACGCTGCGAATCGCCGACGGACCTGACGAGGTGCACAAGATCCTCATCGCCAAGAACGTGCTCGGCCAGTATGCCCACGGCGAAGGGTGGGATTTCGGCAACTGACCGTTCAAGGACTGTGAGGTCGCCGGCGCGGCGCGCCGGATGGCAGCGTTGCGGGGTTAGACCGCTGAGCCGCTCGGAGTGAAGCGCGCAGGGGTGGCGAGGTCGCCCCGCCAAACGAAGAGGGCGAGCATCGGCGTGGTCCCGGAGCGCATTGCGTGGTAGACACCGCTCGGGTGCTCGATGCGATCCCCCGGTGACCGCCGGGTCATCACTCCCGCTCCTGCCTGCCACTCGCTCTCCCCAGCAAGCAGGTGGTACGCCTCCTCGGCCGGGTGGGCGTGGGGCGGGTAGAAAGTACCCGGGGCGAGATACAAGAGGCCGACCGAAACCTTCGCGTGCGGTACGAGGCCGGTGGGCCCCAACAGCTCGCAGTATGCGTAGCGACTCAGGAACGATTCATCTGTATACGTAGGGTTCTGTCGCCACGACATCACGAGCATGCGGGGTCGAATGGCGCGGAGCAACGCTTCGGTGCGCTCGTCGCCGACCAGTTCGTCGACGGAAAGCGCCACAGGCGATGATGCGCCGGTAGTTGCGACGGACAGATCGGACCCGGACGCCGCTTCCATCGCTTCAACGGCGTCCGACCAGGGCTCGGCGCGTCGAAGGTAGGAGGCTGCTACTTCGAACAGGGTCATCCCTCTCAGTGTCTCACCGACCCGTTCCTCCGGCCACGAAAGACAAACACCCACGTCCAAGAAGGCGCACGAGCCAAGCCGGCGCGAGGGCCTCAACGCGGCAACGCGGCAACTGGGCGCGCTTCGCTACGTGCTCGCGTGATCGGCGCGGGCCTGGGCGATGAGCTCGTGGGCGAGTTGACCGGAGCGGCGCGGGTCGAGCGCGGCACCAGCCTCGTACGCGATGGTGAAGGCGACAGGACCCATGGCGTCGCGCACCGTCGGAATTGCTGGCGCGTAGACGATGAATTCGTCCTCGGATGCGCCGTGAGCGACGGCTCCCCACAGTCGGGCCGCTCCATCGTGGTACCCGAGGCGGGCCAAGAGGTTCGCGAGTTCGCTGATAATGGTCGCCGCGAACAAGTCGCCCATGACCTCCCACGTGTTGACCCTCTCGCCTAGGCCTCTCAGCGCAGCATCGACATCTGAGGTTCGACCGAGCAGCCCCAACTGGAACCCTCGGCAGGTCTCCTCGAGCGTGCGAGCCCCGGACGCGGCCGACAGATCGATCGCCTGTTGGTAGAAGGCGATTGCGGCAGCGACGTCGTTCTCCGCGACCTTGATTGCCCGCACCCAAAATGCTGTGGCTCGCATGCTTGGCATCGGCGACGCGTCGAGTGCAGCGATCGCGTTTTCGACCTCGTCGTCGGGAAGCCGGACGCCCACAGCGCCAGCCATGGCGTGAAGAAAACCGAGGTTGACGCGTGTGTCTCGATCAGCCGGATGCTCCGAGCCGGTCCGAAACGTGGCCAACGATCCATCGACGTCGCCGCGAGACATCAACACGAATCCCAACGCAATGTACGCATTAGGAGCATGCTCATAGCGGCCATCGTCGTTCAAGAGGATGGCTTCGAGTGCGAACCTCTCAGCATCTTCTAGGCTCCCGCCCGCTAACGCGCTGTCGCACGCCGCAGCCAGCACGGCGGGAAGCAGACGGTGCCCGGCTTCTCGCGCAGGGCCCAACACTTCCTCAGGCCACCCGAATGTTTCTGTCCGCAAACGGTTCCGGGCCAAGCGGTGCGCTGTCCTGGCGATCCGCACGGCCGGGTCGAGGAGACCCCGGGTGCCAGACCACCGAAACGCGGCGGCCAGGTTGGCGATCTCGGTATCGGCGAACCGGTAGGCGAGCGTCTCGCTCGGGCTCTCCAGCCACTTCTCGGCGAAATCGCATTGGTCAGCGAAGAACCGGGCGTGCAGGTCACGGGTCGCGTCGCCATCGCCGGCGCCCGCCAGGGACTCCTCGGCGAACTGGCGGATCGTCTCCAACATGGCGTAGCGGACCTCGGTGTCGGAGCGCTCCACATGCACCAACGACTTGCGCACCAACGAATCCAACACATCGAGGATCTCGTATTCGTCCAAACCGTCATCGGCGCACACCGCAACCGCTCCCAACAACGTGAACCCGCCGACGAACACCGACACCCGCTGCAGGGTCCGTTGCTCCTGCGCGTCCAAGAGGTCGTAGGACCACTGCACCGCATGACGCAACGTCTGGTGTCGCTCGATCGAACGTCGTGAACCGGTCAGCAACCGGAACCGTTCATCCAAACGGTCACGGATCTGGGTCGGGCTCATCGAACGCACCCGGGCCGCCGCCAACTCGATCGCCAACGGGATCCCGTCCAACCTCGCACAGATCTCCGCGATCACGGCCGCATCGCCGTTATCCGGAGCGAAGCCCGATGCCGCGTGGTCGGCCCGTTCGACGAACAGCGCCGACGCCACCGACCCCTCGCCGACCGGCAACGACGGAACCCGCCACGCCCACTCCGCACCCACACTCAACGACTCGCGGCTCGTGACCAGCACCCGCACCATCGGACACGAACCGACGATCGCCTCGACCAGACCCGCCACCTCGTCCAACACGTGCTCGCAGTTGTCGATGACCAACAGCACCTCACGGCCCCGCAACGAGTCGACAACCACGTCACGCCATGACCGACCCACCTGCGGTTGGACCATGAACACTGAGGCCAGCGACGACACCACAGCATCGCCGTCGGCCACCAACGCCAACCCGATCAACCACACCCCGTCCGGGAACCGGCCCGCCAGCAACGCCGCCGACTGCAACGCCAAACGCGTCTTTCCAACACCTCCCACTCCGATCAAGGTCACCACCCGATGCTCCGCCACCGCGTCGGCGATGACCGTGACCGCGTCGTCTCGCCCAACGAGACTCGTCGCCTGCACCGGCAAGTTCCCCGGCACCGCGTCCAACGTTCGCAGCGGCGGGAACTCCACACGAAGACCTTCCGCCCGAACCTGAAAGATCCGCACCTGCCCCGACAGATCGCGCAACGTCCGCAACCCCATGTCGACGAGGTCGACGCCCGCCACCAGACTCGAGGTCGATGCCGCCAGCAACACCTGGCCTCCGTGACCGGTCGCCATCACCCGGGCCGCGGTGTTCAACGTCGAACCGAAATAGTCGTCACCGCGCAGCTCGGCCTCACCAGTTGCGATCCCCATCCGAACGGGCAGCCCCAGCGAGCGCTGTGCCCGAATTGCCGCGTCGACCGCCGACCGGGCCGACTGGAACGCGGCACACACCCCGTCTCCCGTGTGCTTGAACAGCCACCCACCATGGGACTCGATGGCGCCGCGCAGCGCCTCGTCGTGGGCGGCCAGCTCGACGCGCATCGCGGCGGGATCCGTCTCCCAGCGTCGAGTCGAACCCTCGATGTCGGTGAACAGGAACGTGACCGTTCCCGACGGCTTCACCCCTCCCGCATCCGATCCCATGAGCGATTGTCGCACACGGTTCTCTCGGGCTACCGGACGGACCGAGCCTGGAGTCGACGGTTCGGCGGCCCCCTTTTCGACCCAGTACCGCAGCAGGACGCGCGACGAGGGCCGGGCACCGCGGGTCGGCAGCCAGTCCGGCCTCCGATGAGCCAGGCAAAGCGCGCCGCGGTGTCGCACCTGGCGCCCACAGTGTCTCGCCCTCGACCGCTCCCGTGTTGCGTGCGAGGATTCACGACACTCTCGTGATCCACGCGACGTCCGAAAGCGAAGGAAGACCCATGAGCTCCGGCGCAGCCGAACTAGCGAAGTCGATCGCGGCGCGAGACCTGTCGAGCCGACAGGCCGTCGAGGGGGCAATCGCCCGGATCGACGCAGTCGACGCCGAAACGCGAGCGGTCGCGTGCCGTCGCTTCGAGGCGGCGCTCGCCGAAGCGGACGAAGCCGACCGAGCGCTCGCGTCGGGCCGGTCGTCGGGGGCGCTGCACGGTGTTCCGATCACCGTGAAGGAATGTCTCGCGGTGACGGGACTACCGACGACGTTCGGCAACGAAAACCACCGTGACGACCGAGCCACGAGCGACGACCCCTACGTCGCCCGGCTGCGCGCCGCCGGCGCGATCGTGGTGGCCACCACGAACGTTGCCCAGCTGTTGGCGTTCGCAGAGACGGACAACCCCGTCTACGGAAGAACATCGAACCCATGGGACCACGACCGCTCCCCAGGCGGCTCGTCGGGCGGCGAAGGCGTCTTGACGGGTGCAGGCGCGTCACCGCTCGGAGTCGGGACCGACATCGGAGGCAGTGTCCGGATCCCGGCGGCATGGTGCGGCGCCGTCGGATTCAAACCGTCGGCGGGCGTGACCCCCGACGTCGGCACCGGCTCGTTTCCACTGCACGGCCCCATCGCCAGCCAGGTCGGTGTCCTCGCCCCGACCGTCGCCGATGTCGTGCTGGGAATGCGGGTGATCTCGAACGGCACGGTCGGCCACGAAGCCGATCTCCGTGCCGGGATGACGGTTGCCATGTCCGTCGACGATGGTGTGTTCGCGGTGGCGCCTGCGGTGCGTCGGGCGGTGCGTGAGGCGGCCGGCGTACTCGAGGCCGCCGGTTGTCGGATCGTCGAGTGGTCGCTGCCGGGCGAGGAAGCACTCGGACTTCTGTATGGCGCACTCGGCTACGGCATTGCTCCTCATTTCACCGCGCTGCTCAAAGGCAGCAAGACGGACCGCCGCGTCAAGCAGCTCATCTCGCTCAGCCGTCTCCCGCTTCCGGTCAACACGAGCGCTGCGTGGGTCCTCGATCGACTCGGCCAGCGGAGTCTCGCCGGGGCGGCCCGTCTGTTCCGAGCACCCCATGATGAAGCCGCGTACGCGAGCCTCGTCGAGCAGGTGAGCCAGTTCAGACTTGCCACGGCCGCCCAACTCGCCAGTCGCGGAATCGACGCGGTGCTTTCACCGACTGCGGCCTTGCCGGCAATCCGCCACGGAGCGAGCTACGACCTCGGGCTGATGGGTTCCTACGCCGCCGTGTTCAACACCCTCGGCTGGCCGGCCGGCACGGTTCCGTTCACCCGGGTCCGTCCCGGCGAGGAATCCGATCGCGATCATGGACGCGACCGCGTCCTCAAGAAGGCCAAGGAAAGTGAGGTCGGCAGCGCCGGACTTCCGGTCGGCGTGCAGCTGTCGGCGCCGACGGGCTCCGACGACCTCGTGCTCAACCTCATGCGAAGCGTGGAGTCCGGCGCCGAACCCAACTGACCGAGGCTTCGCTCCGACTTTCGTGCGCTCAGTCGCTCTCAGAGCGACCGAACGCAACAACGCCCCGGCGCTCTGACCGCGAGTCTCATGACCGGTCGGGAGTCAACTGGCCGCGGCGTGGCCGCTACTGTGCGGCTGTGCGTCTCACTACCGACGATCGGCTCGACATAGCAGAGCTCCCCGCGCGCTACGCCGACGCGCTCGACCTTCTCCAACCACAGCGCCTGCGCGACGTGTTCACCACCGACGCCGTGTGGGAGATGGTCGGCGGCATGCGCCTCGTCGGTCTCGAGGAGATCATGGCGTTCATGGGGCGCCCCGATGTGCACCCCGGCGCCCACCTGATGACGAACATCTACATCGAGGCGGTCTCCGAGGACCCTCGCGACGGTGGACCCCTTGTCCGGCTGTCCTCGCGAGGGGTGTACCCCGTCGGCGCATCGGATCGGCGCAATCCGACGGGCGTCTTCTACGGGCGCTACGACGACGACGTCGTGCGTACCGACCCCGGCTGGCGCATCCGACATCGGCGATACCAACACGGCTCGTAGCCGAACCCGGGGGCGGACCACCGGCGGTGCGACCGCCCTCGTGTCGTCGCTATTCGCCCTGCGTGAGGCAGATGGACCCCGTAGGATCCGCTGGAAGTTCGTGGATACGAGAGGGAGGCCGGCACCGTGAAGACGGAATCGTTGGAGACCGACTATCTCGTTGTGGGCGCGGGCGCGATGGGCATGGCCTTCACGGACGCGTTGATCGATCACGCGGATGTCCACGTCACCCTCGTCGACCGTCGCAAAACGGCCAGCGGGCATTGGCAGGATGCGTATCCGTTCGTCCAGTTGCATCAGGCGTCGTTGTTCTACGGCGTCGCGTCGACCATGCTCGGCAGCGGTGCCGTGCAGCAGAGCGGCCCGGAGGCGGGGCTCCAGGAACGGGCCCGTCAGCCGGAGATCCAGGCCTACTACGACGACATCCTGCATCGCCGCTTTCTCGGCTCGGGCCGCGTCACCTTCCTCGGGGAGAGCGAGTACCAAACGGACGGCTCCTCCCATCTCGTGACGTCCCGGGTGTCGGGCGAGACCGTGGAGGTCGACGTGCGGCGTAGCGTCGTCGACGCCGCCTATCTTTCACCGAAGATCCCGGCGACGACACCCCCACCGTTCGATTTCACCGGCGACGTGCGCGTCGTCACCGTCAACGAGCTCGCAAGGTTGGATGGGGCGCCGAGCAGGTACGTGATCGTCGGTTCCGGCAAGACCGCCACCGACGCGATCGTGTGGTTGTTGGCGAACGGCGTGGAGCCAGACCGCATCCTCTGGGTGCGCCCGCGTGACCCCTGGATGCTCAATCGCGCCGTCGTCCAACCCGATCCGGTGGTGGCGCTCGGGCTCGCCGCCGACACGATGGCGGCAGCCGCCCACGCCGAATCGCTCGACGATCTCTTCCTCCGCCTCGAAGCTGCCGGCGTGATGCTTCGGATCGATTCCGACGTCACTCCCACGATGGCCAAGACCCCCACCCTCGGAGCGTGGGAGCTCGATCTGCTGCGCACCATCGAGCACGTCGTTCGTCTGGGACACATCAGGCACGTGACCCGCCACGAGATCGTCCTCGACCTCGGGTCGGTCCCACTGGCGACGGACTCACTCATCGTGCACTGCGCCGCGTCCGGGCACCGGTACCCACCGCTGGTTCCCATCTGGGGACCGGACAAGATCCGACTCCAAACGATCCGGGCCGGCTTCCCCTGCTTCAATGCCGCGCTGGCCGGCTACGTAGAGGCAACGCGCAATGATGCCCGAGATCGCAACCGGCTGTGTCCCCCCAACACCCTCCCCGACAACCCCGCCAACTGGGCGCGGATGCAAGTTCGCGGCACCATCGCCACACGCCGCTACAACGCCGAGCCGGACATCGCCGCCTGGGCCAACGGCTGCGCACTGAACCCCGCGCGCATCGAACCGTCGCAGCGCAACGATCCCGCGGTGCAAGCCGCCGCAGCTCGCTTGGCTGAACACGCGGACGGCGGGCTCGCGCGGATGGCCCAACTGGCCCATGAGCCGCTGGAGCAAACTCGCCAGGTGTGAGAGTGAGAGTGCCGCCGAACGATCATCTTCGAGTCGGCGCGGGCGCTTGTGGAAAGCTGACGTGCATGGGGTCCCCTCGCTCCCGTGGAAGCTCGATTCGTCAACGGCGCTGGCGGAAGATCCTTTCGACGTCGTTGCTACTGGCTGCGGTCCAGGTAGTAGGCGTACGTAGTTCTCTGGCCCAGACGACCTCGATCGCTCCGACAGAAGTGCCATCCACCACGAGGGTTCTTCCGCCCCTGAAGCGGCTGGCGTTGCAGACCGTGGTGACCGGTCTCGTCGAACCAGTTGAGGTCGCCGCGCCG
>JANOJN010000140.1:0-18184 GCA_031418775.1 Acidimicrobiia bacterium | reverse complement strand
CGTGACTGGTGTTCAGAAGTTTGATCTTCCGCTCTGGCTCCGTTGTTCGGCGCTGCGCCACTCCGCTGCGCTTCACTGCTCGCAACACCATCACCGGGTCCACCATCAGCAGTCGGCGGTGGGGCTCCGCGGAGTGCTGCCCGGAGGACCGACACGGCCTCTTCCATCGCCGGTCCAGCAACGGGGAACAACGCCTGCATCCCGAAGAAGCCGTGGAAGCAGCCGTCGTAGTTCGTGTGCGTCGTCGGCACCCCGTCGGCGGCAAGGCGAGCGGCGAAGGTCGCCCCTTCGTCACGGAGTGGATCGAATTCGGCGGTGAGTACATATGCCGGGGGTAGCCCGGCGAGTGACGCCGCCGCCATCGGCATGGCCCGAAAATCGGATCGTGACGCGGCACGATCGGCTTCGGACACGTAGCTCGCCCAGAAATACTCCATGGCGTCCTTGGTGAGGAAATACCCGGTGGCGTTCTCGTCGCGGGACGGATAGCCCACGTCGGGTCCATCCGTCGCGGGATAGATAAGGAACTGGAATGCGATCTGTGGCCCTCGCCTGTCGCGTGCCCACAGCGCCACGGCGGCCGACAGATTGCCCCCGGCCGAGTCGCCGCCGACGGCGAGCCGAGCGGCATCGACGCCGAGTTCGTCGGCCTTGGCCGCAACAGCGGAGACGACGGCAAAGCAGTCGTCGAACGCCGCCGGGAACGGATGCTCAGGAGCGAGCCGGTACCCGACACTGATGACCACGACACCGGCCTTCTCCGCCATCGTGCGGACCCGACAGTCGTCGGTGTCGATCGAGCCGATCATCCAACCTCCACCATGCAGCCACACGAGAACAGGCGCACCTGTGGCGGCGACACCATGGGGGCGGTAGATGCGTACCGGCACACCGTCGAGCTCACGGTCTTCGACCGACGCCATCTCCGATCCTGTCCCGGCGAGCGCCATGTAGGTGTCGTAGCCCGCGCGTCCTTCAGCGACGGGCAGCTGCGAGATTGGCGGCCGGCCGTTGGCCGAAGCAGCGTCGAGGAAGACCTTGATGGCACGATCGAGAGGCACGGGCCTCGACGCTACGCGCCAGCGCGTCGAGTCGGCCACATGCTGGTCGGTGCATGGTTCGTCGGGTGGATGGTTGTGCACTGAGTCGCCCCGGGAGCGACCGAGGTACCAAGCACGCGGCGGCCGCGGACGCTAGACGTTGGGCAGCAGCACGTTGGCGAACACCTGCCACGCCAGTGCGCTCTTGGCCACGAGCGACAAGATGATGTAGGCCCGCTCGCCGTGGAGGTAGTCCGCCCACTTCCCTTTCGCCGCGTACTGCTTCAACTGCGTGATGGCGAAGCAGTTGAAGAACAGGAACAGCGACACGAAAATGCCGTAGACGAACGGCGGCACCCCGTCGCCATTGTCGCTGTTGCTCGTTCCCGCGCCGATTGTGTAGATCACGACGCCGAGCCACGGGATGATTCCGGCGAAGCACCCGAACCGGAACGGTGACCAGTTGGCGCCCGGGCCCGGCTTGTTGGTCGTCTCCATGAGCCAGCCGAAGAAGATCATCGAGGCGTTCGCGCCGGCGATGCCGAGCAGGGCCACCACGTCGGTCATGCCGACGATCCCGGCGATCAGCACGATCATCACCGTGGAGGAGATCGAGTACTCGACCCACCGGAATCGGTTGCGGGTGTTGAGCAACTCCTCGCGGTACCTCGGGAAGCCCCACGGGCTGGCCACGAGGAAATGGAAGAACGCCGAGAGTGCGAGGAACACGAACACGGCCACACCGATGCGATACGAGAACAGCTTCTCGAGCACCAGCGGACCCGACGGCTGTCCTGGCGGACCGTTGCCCCACGCCGCGGTCACCGGCAGGGAACGCCCGTTGGTCAGGAGCAGCACCACGATGGCCTGCCCGAGGTGCAGGACCCCCGCGGCCAGGTTGAACGTGCGGAGACGGGAGATGCGATCAGTCGTGTTCACCCATCAACCTTCGCATGGTTCGCCGAGCTACCCCGAGGACGGATGCAATGCGCCAGCAGGCTCGCACGGGCCAGCTGGCTTCGATTTTCCCGGCCGTTCCTGACCCAAGTCGATCGAGCGGGTCAGTTGTTGGCACGTGCTGCATTCAGCGCGGCAGCGAACCCCTCGGCATCGTTGGCCAGGCGCGGAGCTTCCCGGGTCACACCAGTCCCATCGGTGAAGACGATCGCCACCGCAACCGATGCCTTCCGGGTCTCGGTCTCCATTCCGGCCACGTCGGCGAGCGGGAACGCCGCCTTGAAGCCCTTGGGCTTGCCCAGGAGCTTCCCCCAACCCCACACGATCAACCGCTTGTCGGTGAGCCCGACAACCAGCGGTTCGTGGGGTAGAAGCGAAGCCGATCCTGATCATGCGTCAGGTTCGCCGTCCTTCATCACCCGGTTGGCGATCGCCACCCCGACCAGACCGCCGACGCCGCGCGCCGCCAGCTTCATGGTGTGGCCGGACGGGTTGACGAGGACGCCGTCGATCAGCGTCTCTCCCGGCTGCAGATCCTCAGCGACGTTCTTCTCGATCTTGGTCTTCCAAGACATGTTTGGCTCCTCTGTGGCGTCTCCGTCGACGCTCATTGCGCACGATAGCGGCCGCTCACGTCCAACGACGGGCTGGGCGAAAGGGCTGAGAACCGGGCAGAATCACCCCATGGCTCTGCATCCCAACGGCATAAACCACCTCGCCATCGCCACCACCGACATCAAGGCGCAGATCGAGTTCTTCACGGACGTGCTCGGCGGCGAGCTCAAGGCGCTCTACTGGATGCACGGCGTGGCAAACACGTTCCACGGCTTCGTCGAGATGAGCGGCTCGTGCTACATCGCGTTCGTTCAGCATCCCGACAACACGACCACGAGGGAACTCGGTGTCACGCATGCGGTGAACGCGGGCGGAGCGATGCCCGGCGGCACGATGCAGCACATCGCTCTCAACGTCGATTCGCTCGACGATCTCTACGCGATGCGTGACCGCATCCGCAGCCGGGGCGTGGCCGTAATCGGACCGATGAACCACGGGATGTGCCAGAGCATGTACTTCGCGGGCCCCGAAGGGTTGTGCCTCGAAGTGGCCACCGGCGGCAACATCGATGAGCGTGCGTGGATCGATCCGGAGGTGCAGGGGCTTGCGGGCATCTCCCACGAGGAGGTGGCACGCTACGTCACTCCCGCAGGGTTCGAGCGACCGGACAAGCCCGTTCCGCAACCGGCCTACGATCCGTCGAAGCCGAACCTCGTGTACCCGCCCGATCGCTACCGGGCGATGCTCGCCGCGCCCGACGAGGCGTTCTGGAACGCGGTCACGTCAGAGCCGCCGGTGAAGGTCGCCGACGACGCGTAGCTGCGGCCAACCGGACCCGCGGGTCGACTACTCCCCCGGCGCGTGCACGAATCCCAGCGTGCGGTTCCCGGCGGCGACGGCCTCGAGGACGAAGCACACCCGCCCTTCGCCACGCGCCGGGAACGGTTGGCCGGTGTACTTGTCGGAGATCTGGTCCATGTGGACGGAGTCGCGGTCGTCACGGACCGCAATTACCCGGGCTTGCACGGCAGCCATCCGGTACGGGTCGGCATTGTCGGTGACGCTCAGCGAGACGCGCGGGTCGCGGACCATGTCCTTCGCCTTCCACGCCCCCATGCCCGTACACACGAGGATGTGCTCGCCTTCGAGACCGACCCATACGACCCAGTTCCGGGGAGAGCCGTCGGCGCGAAGCGTGGTGAGGTGCACATAGTTCGGGGCTTCGAGGAGCTCTCGGACGTCGGGAGGAAGTTCAGCCATGGGGTGCCAAGGTACCGGGGTCGCATTGTCCATTCCGTGATTCTACGGACCATCATCCGTGCTCGGTCGTGGCCCACCGGTAGAGTCCTCGACGGAGGGCGTCCGCACCCGGTCGCCGGAGAGGCAGCGATGGCAGATGCATCCACCGACGAGCTACGCGCGCAGATGATCTCGATCGGAGCGCGGCCCGGCGCCGCTCCCCCGGCGCCGAAACCGGGCGAGACCGACTGGGGTTCGATGGTCGACCGGCTGAACCGGCTCCTCCGTCTACGCACAACACCGATCGGGGTGAAGCTGGTCGCCACCGAGGCAGAGATGGCCGCCATCCCGAAGGTTCGACGCGCCACGTCGATCCATACCGCCGACCAATTCGTGGGCCAGGCTGCCCGTCTCGGCTGGACCGTCGGTTTCACCCGCCGTGATCTCGTCGGCGACCAGTGCGCCGTGGTGTTCGGGCTGGCGCCGAGGTCGGAGAAGTGGCTGAGCGGTCAGCAGATGAACGGGGTGTGGTTCTCGTCGCTCGAAGATGCCGCCGCACACCAGGAGGCGATGGATGTCGTGCCCTACGGCGGCCACGAAGCCGTAGTCATAAGCCCACTTACCAGTGGCCGCCTCGACCCGCCCGACATTTGTTTGATCTACGCGACTCCGGCCCAGATGATCCTGTTCATCAACGGTCTGCAATGGGCCGGGTACCGCAAGCTCGAGTGGGGGTGTGTCGGCGAGTCAGCGTGTGCGGACTCGTGGGGGCGGGCGCTCGCCACCGGCGAGCCGAGCCTTTCCATCCCGTGCTTCGCCGAACGCCGCTACGGCGGGGTGCAGGACGATGAGCTCCTCATGGCCCTCCCACCGAGCTGGCTACCCAAAATCCTCGACGGGCTCGACGCCCTCGCTCGAAACGGCCTTCGCTATCCGATCCCTCCCTACGGCGTGCAGTCCGACGCGCAAGCGGGCCTCGGTCGGAGCTACGGCTGAGGCCTGTCGCAGCGGACCCGAAACACCGAGTCGCACATCTGCCGAGGTGCACTAACCTTTTAGGTGTTACATCCACACGGGGGTGCCTGGTTTCGACTTCGGTGCTTGAGGTGGGAGAAGCGAGCCGTGGTCACCAAATCCACGTAAAAGAGTTGGTACCAACAACAAACGCCAACAACAACAGCGTTACACTCGCAGCCTAAAAATTGCGACGGTGATCTGGCCCCAGCCCTGCGGACCAGTAGTCACCGTTATCAAGCGGGGCTTACCTGATCGCAGTGCTTGCGGGTGATCGGGAACACCAAGTGAGCTAGGGCCCGCTGGAGTTGCCGGCGTCGAGGGCGGGCCCGAGATCTACACACCGGCTGCGCTCGGAGAAGACCCATCGAGGGACGGAAGGACGGGGGTTCGACTCCCCCCACCTCCACTATTTGTCCTGCTCAGGGCATGTTTTTTCGGGCGTTGACACGGGTTTGACACACGGCGACGCGCGTGCCGCCACGCAGCCAAGTCCAAAAGGGCTCTTGACCTGCGGGAACGCGACGACGGTCTGTGACACGCCGTTGACACAACGCAGCAGCGGGATGCTGTCCTGCACAACGCCTTTGGCCTGCGGGTTCTCGCCCCGCGGGAGGGCCTGATTCCCCGCACCCGAGAATTCCCAGGTGTTTGGCTGCCACTTGGCTCGCGACGAGGCCCCTCTCTGGTTGCGCGATCGGCGAATGCCCGGAGGCACGTAACAGATTCCGGTCCGTGCGTTCCGTGTGCACGGTGTTGCTCCCTGGGCAACAACGTGCGAACGGAGCGACCAAGTCTCGGGTCAGTCCCAGCCGCGGCGGACAAGTTCGGCGCGCAACGCGTTTAGAGATCGGGTCGCGCCCATGGGTCCGTGGGGATTGTCGGGCTGGTACAGCGTGGCGACGTCAGCCTCGTAGTCCTTCACGATGCCCAACTGCGACGCGAGATGGCGGGCCACGCCGCGCATGGAGGGCATACGGCCGGCGCCGGTGGAAAGAAGAAAGGAGCGGGCTGCGTCATCGTCGCCCTCATGGCGGGCGAACGCCGCGAGCACGAGCATGGCGTCATTCGACTCGGCCGGGAGGACGCCGACGGCGGCCCGTGTGACAAAGCGTCGAGCGGCGCCATGTGCGGCATCGCTGTCGCCGAGGGCAAGGAGGGCAAGTGCCCGGACGTCGTTTCCGTCGTTGAACGGAAGGTCGAGATCGTCGAGTTGCGCCAGCGCCGCGATGGCCACCTGCGGTCTTCCAAGGAGCACGTCCGCCAGCGACTGCCCCAAAAGAAACTCCATCAGAAAGGTCGTCCGGGCAAAGGACTGGAGTAACTCATGGGAAAGCGATCGGGCATCCTCGAAATCGCCGTCGAAGAACGCGTCGACGCGACGCGCCATAAGCGGAAACGACCTTGCGACGACCGCCGCGTTCGATCGCATGAGGTCCGACGGGCTCGGAGTGTGCAGCTCAGCCTCGGCTCGGTCGAGTGCTCCGATGGCGCTCCCGGGCTCAACCCAGGTGCTGACGAACCCGGTCAAGGCCCACCCGATCGAACGAAACTCCGACATCGGCGACCGCCGCAGGTCACTCAGGGCCGACAGCAACGCGAAGTCGGCGAGGAGGATTCCCGAGTACAGGGTCTGAGCGAGCAGGCAACCGTGCACATCGGGATCGAGCTCGGCCGTATGGGCAGTCGTTCGGACGAGCGCCCGTGCCACGTCGACATCCCGACCATTGAGATGGTATGCGCACTGACTAGCGCTGAGGAGTTCTCCGGCAAGGATCCATCGTTCGTGGTCGGCGGCCCATTCGAACGCCGTCGTGATGTTGGGGCAGTCCTCGCGGAGTCGCAGGCCGACGTCGAGCGAGCCGATCACCTTCAGGCCCTCGGCCATGGCAAGCGAGTGGAAGTGGGCGAGGTGTCGGTCGCGGATCGTTTCCGCTTCGCCGGCGTCGACGAGTCGGTCCTCGGCGTAAGCCTTGACGGTTTCGAGGAGACGGAACCGGGTGGCCCTCCGTTTATCGGCGCGCACGACCAACGACTTCGCGCGGAGCGTCTCGATGTGATGCGTCGCCGTGCGGCGATCGAGTCCGGTGACGGCAGCGACGGCGTCGAGGTCGAACCCGTCGACGAACACACCCAGGGCCCGGAAGACCTGCTGCTCCTCTGCGTCGAGGAGGTCGTAGGACCAGTCGAGGGTTGCTTCCAACGTGCGCTGTCGACTGCGACGACGACCACCGGACAGCAGTTGGAACCGATCATCGAGCCCGGCGAGCAGCTCCGCCGGACTCATCACCGTGACCCTCGCCGCCGCGAGCTCGATGGCGAGGGGCATGCCGTCGAGACGGCCACAGATCGCACTGACGGTTGACGTGTTCGCGTCGGTCAGCGTGAAGGACGGATCGACGGCGGTGGCACGGTCGACGAAGAGCCGCACCCCGGGTGAGTCGGCCGTGTCCGTCGGCAACGACGCGAGCACCACGGTTCGTTCGCCGTCGAGGTCGAACGCCTCGCGACTGGTCGCCAAGATCCTCGTCGGATTGCTTGTGGCCAAGAACGCCTCGACGAACGCCGCCGCCTCGTCGATCACGTGCTCGCAGTTGTCGAGGATCACGAGCGCCTGCTTGTCGGCCAGGAACGTGAGGATCTGCACCGTCGCGTCGCCACTCACGAGGTTCAGACCGAGACCGTTGGCGATCGCGCCAGGGACCTCCGCTCCGCTGTTCACCGCCGTGAGATCGACGAACCACACACCGGAACGGCAGTGTGGAAGCTCGGCCTCCCCCACGGCGATCGCCAGACGCGTCTTGCCCGACCCGCCAACCGCCGTGACCGTCACCAGACGAGCCTCCGTCAGCAGACCGCGCACCCGCGCCCGCTCGGCCTCGCGACCGATCATTCGGGTCGGCCACACGGGCAGGTTCGACATCGACGCATCCACGACCCGCAGGGCGGGGAACGTGCCGGCACCGAGTTGGAACAGGCGCAGCGACTCGCCGACATCGCGCAGGCTGCGGACGCCGAGGTCGCGCACATCGTTCACGCCCGCCGCGATCCTTACCGGCTCGGTCAGCAGCACCTGCCCACCGTGACCCGCCGCCTCGACGCGTGCTGCGGTGTTCACCACCGGCCCGAAGTAGTCACCGCCCCGTTCCTCGGCCTCACCGAGATGCAGCCCCATGCGGACCTCGAGCGCAGGACCGGGCCAGGTTGCGTCAGTAAGCGCGCGTTGCGATTCCGTGGCGGCCCGGACCGCGTCCGATGCCTTCGCGAAGGCCGCAGCGAACGAGTCACCCGCCGTCGTGAACACGTAGCCGCTATTGCCCTCTATCGCCCTTCGGAGAATGGCGTCGTGCACCAAGAGCGACGCCGACATTGCAACTTTGTCGGCCGCCCACAACTTCGTCGACCCCTCCACATCCGTGAACAAGAACGTCACCGTCCCTGACGGCAACACCCCTGCCGCGTCCGAGCTCATAGAGCCCAGCCTCCCATGCGGCCGACAGTCTCAGGCGGGAGAGCCTGCCGCCCACGCCCTCGATTCCGTGAAGGCGTCGCAACCGCAATCACGATGACCACGCCTGGAGGAGTTCGGCGGGGCCAAGAGTGATGGGGATGTCGCGCACGTCGAACCCCGACGACGAGACGGCGACAAGTTTTGTTCGGTCATCGACACCGGGCACCAAGGGCAACTGCGCTGCCAGCGCAGACGCGTCCTTGCCGGAAAAGGGTCGACGCTGCCGCCACTTGATCGACCCGACAAACGACACCCGCCGTTTGCTTCCGTTCCCAACGACACCAACCAGGTCAACCTCAGTCCGGCCGTCACGGGTCCAATAGCTCGCCACGGTGTGCGCATCCACACCGTCGATCGGGAGGAGCCGGGCCACGCTCTCTCGGACGATCGGCTCGATTGCCCTGCCTCGGTAGTCGGGCCACTGACCAACGATGTCGTTCAGGACCTGCTGGGAACGCCCACGGTCGAGCAGCGGCAGAGCGGGCTCGATGAAACGAGTCCAGAACGCCAGGTACGTGTCGGCAATCCGATACCGCGTCTCACGGCCACTCGGCCGACCCGACGTCGGTTGCTCAACGGTGATGGCGCGCTTGGCCGTGAGGAGCTTGAGTGCGCGGTCGAGCGATGCCGCAGCCAGTCCGGTGTGAGCCCCGATCGTCGTGAAGGTCGGAGCACCCGAACCGATCGCCGTCAACACAAGCCGCGTTTGCGAATCGACAGGAAACTCAGCACTCATCATGCGCTCGCCGACGATTGACAGCACCTCGGTCGACGTCGCGAGCTGCGAAGCGAGGAACTGCTTGAGTGTCTGCCCTTGGCGCCAACGATTCACCAGGTTCGGGAACCCGCCCGTCACGATGAACGCATCGAACGCGTCGACCGGGGCGAGTCCGGTCAGCGCGGCAACGTCGTGCAGGGTGAGGGGACGAAGATCGATCTCGCGAGTCGGGCGCCCATAGAGGGGTCGGCCGTACTCGGTCAGCGCCTCCATCATCGCCAGGTCGCTCCCGATCACGATCAAGAGCACCGGCGAGTTCTTCAGCGATCGGTCCCACGCCTTCTGGAACGCACCCTCAACGTCCGGAGCTCCGGCGAAGAGGTACGGGATCTCGTCGACCACCACAACAGTGGGCTCTTGCACCGTTCGGGCCAGCGCGCTCAGCGCCGCATCCCACGACCCGAACGTCGTGTCGGCCAGGACCTGGTCTCCGTCGATGCTGGGGTGGCGCATCAGCTGCGTGAACTCGTTCAGTTCCGTCGACGCTTCGCGTCCTTTCGTCGCGGTGAAGAACACCGACGGTGCGCCGCTGCGGTCGATGAACTCCTCGATGAGGCGCGACTTCCCGACTTGGCGACGGCCACGGACCAACACGAATCTCCCACGTCGCGTGCTTCGAACCTCGGCCAGGTCCGCCTCGAGCAGCGCGAGCTGTTCGAGGCGACCGGCGAACCCAGAACGATCCATGCCGAGATGTTACACCATGCTTCCAGAAGTGGAAGTTCCGGAATCGGAACTACCAGCACAGAGAAACCGACGAGATGGGAGCCGAACCTCCAACGGGCGTAAAATCGGACAATTCCTAGGCGCGCTTACTTGACCCAGGTTTGACACCGTGACACGCGTTTGACGCAGTTCTCCGGCTTTCCGGGGACTCGAAAGGCATCGACGAGAACGACAAGAAACATCCCCTGACCAGCCCAAACACCCTCTGAGCAGCCACAACAAAGACGCAGCAAGCGGGTTCGATTCCCCCCACCTCCACTATTTGTCCTGGTCAGGGCATGTTTCCCTGTGCCTTGACACGGGTTTGACACGCCGTTACGGGCTTGCCGTCGCGGAAGGTGCCCTTGACTTGGGCAAACACGGTCCTGGCGTTGACACGATGTTTGACACAACACCGCACGGGCACGTCTCGACTCTTCAGGCTCGGACCTTGGGATTCTCGCAAAGGATGGGGGCCGGATTCCCCCACCCTTGCCCGAACTAGCCCAAACTCGCCGCAACTTCCGGCTACTTTGGCTAAAGTCGGAGTCATGGACCTCGAAGAGTTGATCGGCAACCTCCGAGCCGTCGGGTCCGACACGACCAGCGTCGAGGTCAAGTCTGCGTCTGGAGGGCTACCGGCAAGCCTCACACCGACGATGTCAGCGTTCGCAAACATGCCCGGTGGCGGTCTCGTGATCCTTGGACTGGACGAAGCCTCCCGCTTTCGCGCGACCGGCGTCGCGGACGCACCAGCGATCGCTGCAGCGTTGGCTTCACGAGCACGACAAGCCTTCGATCCACCCATCCAACTCAACATTGAGGTGGAACCGTTCGAAGGCGTCGACCTCGTTCTCGCTCGAATTCAGGAGACGCCCCCAAGCGCAAAGCCGTGCACGGTGAAGCGCACAGGGCAAGCATTCCTCCGCTTTGCCGACGGCGACTACGCCCTCTCGCGCCTCGAAGTGGACGGCTTCGCGGCAAACAGAACAAGGCCGCGATTCGATGAAAGCGTTGTGCCCAATACATCAACCAGCGACCTCGACACAGCACGAGTCGAAGACTTCGTCGCCACGGCGCGAGCGATGGATCGTCGCCTGCGTCCCCTCGACGACGCAACACTCCTTCGCAGGACCGGTGTCCTCCACAACGGATGCGCTACCGTCGCCGGCCTGCTCGCCCTGGGCGAGTATCCGCAACAACACCTCCCGCACTGCACGATCCGTGCTGCGTTGCACTTCGACGACACCTCGACTGTGCGAGCACTCGACTCGGCCACGTTCACCGGCCCGATACCGGCCATGCTCGACGAGGCCGTCGAATGGGTCGCCCGCAACAGTCGCAACAGAATCGTGCAGAATCCTTCGGGTCAAGTCGTCACGCAACTCGACCCGCCCGCTATCGCCGTGCGTGAACTCGTCGCCAACTCCCTTGTACACCGTGACCTTGCCGAGTGGGCCTCATCCAGGTCCATCGAGCTTCGCCTCACCAACACCGCGATGCGCATCACCAACCCAGGCGGCCTCTACGGCATCACTGCTGACCGGCTCGGCGTTCACCCCTTGACCTCCGCTCGAAACCGTCGCCTCCTCGAAATCTGCAAGTTCGTCAAAACCGGCGACGCAAACGTCGTCGAAGCGCGCGCGTCCGGGATACCAGCAACGATCGCGGCACTCTCCGCCGCGGAGATGCCACCCCCACGGTTCTTCGATCAAGCACTCGCGTTCACTGTCACCGTCGATCGAACCACGACACCACGCCGAACGACAACCGCGACCGCAGCCAAGGTCACTTCGTCCGAGCGAGAGGTCCTCGTTGCTCTCCAGCATCCGCGAACCGTGAAAGCGCTCGCAGCAGACCTCGGACTCTCCGAAAATGCGATTCACAAACGCCTCGGATCACTCCGAGCGAAAGGCCTCGTCGCGATGGAAGGCGGCCAAGGCCAGCAGTCGGTCTATCGCCGCGCCGACGAGCGGCTCCCGAGCTGACCCGTCCGCAAGCGCCACCGAGGTCGAAGCGGCCGTTCGGTGGACCCGCCAACGCTCCAACGCAGAACGACTACCTATCTGGAGGTCCCTCCCGGCGAGTTTCGGTGAGGCAGACGGCGAGGTCGAGTAGTCCGGTGACGCAGGGGTCAACGATTCGGTAATGCGCGTGATTGCCGGTGCGCCGGACGGCAAGAACGCCTTCGGCGACAAGTCGCTGGAGCTGGTTGCTGCACGCCTGGGTGGACATGGCGACTGTCTCAGCGAGTTCGGTCACCGTGAGTTCTCCAGCACGCTCGAGGGCGTGGATGAGCCGCAGGCGTCCGTCGTTGGCGAGGACCTTGAACAGCTGTTGCACCTCCTCGACGGTGCGGCCCGAGATCAGCGGCCGCTCGGCCAGCGAACACGACGCCGCCGCTGTATCGACAATCTTCGATCTTTTGCTTGACATCACGAACCTCCTCCCGCACTCTATTACACAAGTACATGTAGTACTGAGATCCAAGGAGGATCACGTGTCGAGATTCCAGATGTCAATCAACGTACGCGACACCGAAGCGGCTGTCGTGTTCTACACGAAGCTTTTCGGTGTCGGTCCGGCGAAGCAGCGGCCGGGGTACGCGAACTTCGTCGTGGAGAACCCGCCGCTGAAGTTCATCGTGATCGAGGGCGAGGGTGACCCAGGCACGATCAACCACGTCGGCATCGAGGTTGCCTCGACGGACGAGGTGTCCGCCGAAGCGATGCGTATCGAGGCGCTCGGCCTTCCCGTCAAGGTCGACGGTACCCATACCTGCTGCTACGCCACTCAGGACAAGGTGTGGACGATGGACCCCGAAGGGGTTCCGTGGGAGGTCTACACGGTGCTGGCCGATACCGATCACTTCGGCGCAGCAGTCCACTGAGTTCTGCGATGTCGACACCAATCGAACGCAACGAAGTCCGAGCACTTCTCGGTGCCGGCGCCATTGTGCTCATCGACGCGCAAGGTCCTGGCAAGTTCGAGGACCGTCACATCCCCGGTGCCGTTCGAGCGTCCGCAGACGATGCTGGTGCCGTGCTCGTCGCGATCGGGCCTGACCTCGATCGTGCGGTCGTGACGTACTGCACGGACGAGGCCTGCACAGGGTCGGCGCACGCGGCATCGCTGCTTGAGGCGGCAGGATACCGAAACGTGCGCCGCTACGTCGGTGGCGCCGCCGACTGGGAAGCCTCCGGCCTCCCTGTCGAACGCTCATGACAACCAATCGAAAGCTTGACACTGACGTTGAGTTGGCCTGGCGAACAGGACGACCGGCTGGCGTGACAGGGCCGCGCATTCGAAAAACGCTTCTGACGTGGCTCGCGATCACGGTCGTTGGGCTGCTGACCGGAGTCCTCGTCATAGGCACGTTGCCCTCCGACATGGACCCCGCCCAATCAGCGGAGTCCAAACGGACCGAGGTCGAAATCCAGCGCCTAACCGGGGTGTCCAGCCAGATCGTCATCGCCGTTCCTTCGAGATCCGACGAAGGCGACGCAGCGAAGATCGAGACACTTCGGGCACGGTACGCCGCACTGCCGGGCGTCGAGTCGGTGACCACGAACGCGACCGTGCATCCACAAGCTACGCCAGCGTTTCGGAGCATCGACGGACGAAACACCGCGATCGTTGTTGCGATTTCCACCGAGGCGAACGACGACCAGATCGACCGGATCATCGCCGAAACCCGCCAAGCCAGCACCGACATGTTTGGACCTGCCGTGAGGATCGCCGGGTCGGCCGTTGTCGACGAGGCACTCGGCGCAACCGCCGAACGTGACCTGTTGCGAGCTGACGCAATCGCCGTGCCGATCGTCCTCGCGCTCTTGGCCCTCGTCCTGCGAACGCGACGTGCACTGTGGTGGGGGCTCGCCAGCATCATCGCAACCATCGGCGGTTCACTGCTCCTCCTCGGTGCCGTGTCACAGATCACTGACGTCTCGGTCTTCGCCGTCAACGTCGTCACCATGTTCGCCATCGGACTGACAGTCGACTACACCCTGCTCATCGCCACCGAGTTCCACCGACAACTCGCCGAACACGCGAACGAACCCGACCCGGTCACCGTAGCTGTGTCCGCCGCGCTCGCAACTGCCGGGCGAACCGTCATCTACTCGGGGCTCACCGTCGGCGCTGCCCTTGCCGGGCTGCTGCTCTTCCGTGAGCCGGTTCTCCGATCACTTGGAATCGGTGGCATCGGGGCCACGCTCACCGCAGTCACCGTCGCCAACACCCTTCTCCCCGCACTCCTACGGCGAAGCAAACCGAAGACCCGCTACACCGAAACCGACGCGAGCAATCCGTTCCGTCGCCTCGCACGTGTTGTGACCGCGCGTCCGGTACTGGCGATCGCCGGGAGCCTCGCCCTCCTCGCCATCCTCGCAGCACCCGCGCTTCGCTTGACCAGCGCGGGTCTCGACGTACGAGCACTCCCGCCCCAACACCCCACCCGTCAAGCCGTCGAGTCCGTCACCAGCGCCTTCCCGGCGCTCACGCTCGCCACCACCGAAATCCTCGTGGAAGCACCGGCCGACGATCCCGCAACGAACAAGTTCGTGCAACGACTTCGCATGCACCCGGGGATCGCAGCAGTGGAATCCACTTCCGTTGCTCGCAGCGAGACACTCGTCGTGGTGAGGGCAGCAGCGGAACTTCACCGCGACTTGGTCGAGTCAATCCGCAACGAACGCCGCGCACTGCGGTTCGGGGTCACCGGTGAAACCGCCGAAGACATCGACTTCACGAATTCGCTCCTGGGTCGGCTGCCCTTCGCTTTCGCCGTCATGGCCGGGTTCACCGTGTTGCTGCTGTGGCTCCTCACCAGTTCAGTACTGATCCCGCTCAAGGCCGTCATCGTCAGTCTCGGATCACTCGCCGCATCAACCGGCGTCCTCGTCTGGGCATTCCAAGACGGCCACCTCGCTTCCATCCTCGGCTTCTCTCGCGTCGGCGGGCTCGACCCCGTCATTGTGGTCCTCGCCGCCATCTTCGCCTTCGGGCTCAGCACCGACTACGAAGTGTTCCTCCTCTCAGCCATCGAACGCGAACGACGCAACGGCGCCGCTACAAACTTGGCGATCGAACATGGAGTCGGACGCACCGGGCGCATCATCACGCTCGCCGCTGCACTGATCATCGTCGTGTTCATCGGGTTCGCGACCGGCGAACTCATCATCATCAAACAACTCGGCGTCGCCCTCGCCGCAGCGATCCTCATCGACGCCACAATCGTGCGACTCGTGCTCGTACCCGCGACCCTTGCACTCTTCGCGGAACGGAACTGGTGGCAACCCGAACCACTGCGACGCCTCCACAACCGCATCGTTGGCGCCATCCCGGGACTCCGACATGAGTAGTGGAGCCGGAATCGGACTTCGCTCCGAGTCAAAACCACTCATCCTCATCGCCGCCAGCGTCACGGGGCTCGCCATCAACCAACGTTGGCCCGGAGCGCTCGCCAACTACGACTGGCTCGTCCGAATCGGACTCTTTCTCGTCGTGTACAGCATTGTGGCATTCGTTCGAATCGGGCGACTCAACCCCCGCCACCTGACACCAAAACTCACGACACTTGCGATCACGACGAACTTCGTGCTCGTCCCCGCATTCGCGTGGCTCCTCGGCTGGGTCGTGCTACGCAATCACCCCGACCTCTGGGCCGGCGTCATCCTCTACACACTCACGCCCTGCATCGGCTGGTACCTCATCTTCATCGACCTCGCCGACGGCAACATCGAATGGGGACTTGGCATGCTCCCCATCGACATCACCCTCCAAACCCTCCTCCTCCCCGTGTACCTGTGGCTGTTCATCGGCAACATCATCACCGTCGACCTCACCCAACTCCTCACCAGCACCGCAACGTTCCTCCTCGTTCCGCTCGCCCTCGCCACCCTCGTTCGCACCGCACTCGAACGACGCCTCCCAAAACTGACCGACCACTACAGGCGCCTCGTCGAACGATCAAAGCTCTGGAGCCTCGCCCTCGTCCTCGTCGCCATCTTTGCAACGCAACCCAAACTCGCCACCGGCGACCTCCCCGCCATCGCACTCATCACCATCACCATCACCGTCTTCTTCGTCGGCATCTTCATAATCGCACTTATTGTCGCCCGAACCGCCAAACTCAGCTACCGCGACACCGCCGCCCTCGTCTTCGAAACGACCGCCCGCAACTCCGAATCAGTCATCGGCATCGCCGCCACCGCCTACCCCGGCAGACCCCTCGTCCTCCTCGCCATCATCATCGGACCCGCACTCGAACTCCCAGTCCTCCTCGCACTCACCAAAGTCCTCCTCCGCATCAAGCCACGATGGAACTCGGGGCCTTCGAACAACGTCAAGAACAACGCCGCCGTAGTGGCACCAAAGAAGGCTGACCGCACCAATCGTCGTATGCGCGCGTACTTGACACGCTCTTGACACGGTGACACTCGTTTGTCGCAGTTCTCCGGCTTCCAGGGGACTCGAAGGGCATCGACGGGAACGACCAGAAACAGCCTCTGACCAGGTGAAACACCGTCTGACCAGCGAGAATGCAAATCAGCGCAAGCGGGTTCGATTCCCCCCACCTCCACTACATTTCCCCGGCTCAGCGGGGGTTGCGGTATCGATTTTCGGTCGGTTTTGACGCGATATTCACGCGGCGCGACGCCTGCAAGTGTGCAGTTCCGCCTCATAGTGGACAGTGTGGTTCCGGTTCCTGGGCGACACTTTTGGGACAGTTCCGGTAGGTGGGCGACACCTGTTCCGGTTCCTGGCTGACACTTCGGGGTCCGCGTTCGGGTTGGTGCCACCTTCTTCGCTTGTAGCAACTGTGTTGCTGCAAGGTCCGAAGGAGGCCCGTCGTGTTGGTGGAGCTCAACGTCGTGGAACAACGTCTGAAGGCCGTGCTCGAAGTGTTGGACGGGGCAACGGTGGTTGATGTTGCCCGCCGCTATCAGGTAGGCCGTCAGACCGTGCACGAGTGGCTCCGGCGCTATGGCGCTGACGGGTTGAAGGGCCTGGTTGATCACAGCTCGAGGCCGGTGTCGTGTCCGCACCAGATCGCCCCGGAGGTCGAAGCCCGGATTGTGGAGTTGCGCCGTTCGGAGCCTCTGATCGGTCCCGACACGATCGTGAACCGGCTGCGGCGCGAGGGCGTGGAGCCGTTGCCGGGCCGGTCGTCGGTGTATCGGTGCTTGATCCGCCACAACTTGGTGATCCCGGAAGCACGTAAACGTCGGCGTGAGGATTACAAGCGGTGGGAACGCTCGAGGTCGATGGAACTGTGGCAGATGGACATTGTCGGCGGCGTCATGCTTGCGGTTGGTGGTGAGGCGAAGATCGTGTCCGGGATTGATGACCACTCGAGATTCATCATCAGCGCGCACGTGGTTCCGAGA
Organism: Acidimicrobiia bacterium; assembly: GCA_031418775.1. Taxonomy (GTDB): domain Bacteria; phylum Actinomycetota; class Acidimicrobiia; order Acidimicrobiales; family JANYDT01; genus JANLQX01. The sequence continues at coordinate 994 of JANOJN010000140.1, read as the reverse complement.
GCGACAGCGAGGCCGACGTGTGACGGCTTGGAGAAAGCTATGCGCACCTATGGTGTGCCGGAGCAGATCTTGACGGACAACGGGAAAGTGTTCACGGGCCGGTTCGGTCCCGGGACCGGCGAAGTCTTGTTTGACCGTATTTGCAGGGAAAACGGGATCAAACACCTGTTGACGGCACCGCGTTCGCCGACCACGACCGGCAAGATCGAGCGGTGGCATAAGACGCTGCGCCGCGAGTTCCTCGACGGCAAAGTCTTCGACACGATCGCCGACGCGCAGGCCCGCCTGGATGTGTGGGTGGCCTCGTATAACGAGGTGCGGGAGCATCAATCGATCGGAAACGTTCCACCGATCCGACGCTTCGAACTACGAACGATCACCGCCGAGTCGCCGAGGCGTGAACCAGTCCAGGCTGATCCGGCCGGGGCGATGCCGGCGGGTGCGACACGGCGCGTGTCACGGCAGGGATCGGTGTCGTTCGGGGCTGCGTCGTACTTCGTCGCCCGCCACCTCGCGGGTGAGCAGGTCGTGTTGGTCATGGACCGCCGCCTCGTGCAGATCCATCACCGCGGTGTGCTCGTCGCGACCCATGCCCGTCGCCATGCACCGGCGAAACAGGCTGCGGCGATGGCCCGACGAACCGTGCCGACACCGAGGAAGGCACCGGTTGAGCGGCCCACGGCGCGGGTGGTGTCGGTCACCCGGAAGGTGGATTCGTCCGGGAACGTGTGCTTCGCCGCGGAGAACTACTACGTCGGTGTGAAACACCGTCGACGTCAGGTGCAGGTCGCGGTCGTGGGTGACACCGTCGAGATCTCGATCGGGGAACAACTCATCCGTTCCCACCCGGTCCGTCACGACCGCACCCGCCAACACGGTGCCCTCGCCAACCCCGGCGGCCGTGCCCGACGATCCAACGCCGCCTAGAAAACCCCCGACCGAGTGTCGGGTAGGTACCGAACAGGAAGTGTCGGGCACGTACCGGGACTTGACA
>JANOJN010000139.1:0-9405 GCA_031418775.1 Acidimicrobiia bacterium | reverse complement strand
CGATTCGGATCCACGGTCACCGTCGTGGAGCGTGCCCCACGCATCGTCGCCCGTGAAGACGTGGAGATCTCCGCCGCGATCGCGCACTTCCTCCGTCACGAGGAGATCGACGTAATCGAAGCGACCGAGACCACGTCGGTGTCATCCTCCGACGGCGGGGTCATGGTCGCCCTGGGCGATGGCCGGACCATTCAGGCGTCGCACATACTCGTCGCATCCGGACGAGTGCCGAACAGCGACGGACTCGGACTGGAAACCGTCGGCGTGAACCGCGACGGCCGCGGCTTCATCACGACCGATGAGGTGTTCCAAACTTCCGCAGCGGGCATCTACGCGGTCGGCGACGTGAACGGCCGGGGCGCCTTCACCCACACCTCGTATCAGGACTACGAGATCCTCGCCGATCATCTCGCCGGTGGTGCGCGAACCGTCGCCGGGCGCGTCACCACGTATGCCCTGTTCACCGATCCCCCGCTCGGCCGCGTCGGCATGACGTTCGATGAAGCGCGTCGCAGCGGCCGGTCGATCTCGACGGTGAGCTTCCCCATGGCCCGCGTCACGAAGGCCGTGCTCGACGGTGAGACCGATGGTCTCGTGCACATCGTCACCGATACTTCGACCGGCGAGATCCTGGGCGCGGCGTGTCTCGGACTTCACGGTGAGGAGATCGTGCAGAGCATCAGCCTGCTCATGCACGTCGGCGCACCGGTCTCAGCGCTCGCCTCGTGGCTTCCGATCCACCCCACGGTCGCCGAGTACTTCCCGACCATCGTCAGCGGACTGCGACCCGACGCCATGTGACGGCGGAGAACGACGCGAACGCCCCTAGTCTCGCCGCCGCCGCCGGCTCAGCCGTGCAGCGACACGATGAGCCCGCTGCTCGGCGCAACCGTTGCGGCGAACAGCGCCGCCCACGCACCCGCCGCCGCGTCGGGGCCGCGTCGTTCGTCGATCTCCAACCAGCGACGGCTGTCGTCGATGAACGACGCGAGCCCGTCCTTCATGCGCCGCTGGTACTCCTCCATCCCCCATTCCTGCACCCGATCGCCCATCGCCGTCGGGGCGAAGAACCCCTGCTGCCTGGGTCCTGCGGTCACGCGGGCCGACGGTGCATCGTGATGGCTCTTGCCCACACCCATCGAATAGGTGATCAGGTCACCCAGGCGTTCGTGCACCGCAGCGACAACTGATCCGGACCCGGCCATGTCGATGACCACAGACGGCTCCTTGGCGATAAGGTCGATCTCGTCGTAAGCCAGCACGGCGTCGTAGACGCCGACAGACTCGACGAACTCCCGGTTCGACGCTGAGGTGAGTCCGATCAACCGGAGGTCACGGGCCTTCGCGCTGTGCGCGTAGCCGAGGGCGGTCTTGCTGCTGGCCGAGAGAACGATCGCCTGGGTCGCTCCGTTGTACGAAGTGGCGCCGAGGAAACCGTCCACGAGGAAGCCGGTCAGAAAGAGCCCGCGCAGCAGCGAGTGGCGATCCTCGTCCTCGGGAGTGGTGTAAAGACCATCGAGGTCGGACCGGGTGAACATGCGGTACACCGCAGCGTGTTTGGCCCGGTGGGCACCGTCGTCACGCAGGCCGAGAGGAACGGAGGTGGCGAGCACGTCGACGCTCGTCGCCATCGGGTACCAGCCGTAGAAGCGCTCCCCGACGCCAACACTACCGACGCGCGACTCAGTCACCCTTCCCCATCCCATCGCCGGCACGTTGCCCCACGGAAGTTCGGCCGGAAAGAAGCCCCAGTAGTCGAGCTGGTCGCCGAACTGGGCATAGGTCATGTTGTTCGAGGTGAGCGCGAACCGCTCGATCTCCAGGCGGACATGGTCGGGTGCCAATTCGGCCAGCGGTGTCGTTCGCAGTTGGGTCTCTCCGATCGAAGATCGGTTGACCAGGAGTTCCGTCCGCGGGTTCATGAGGAGCAGTCTGGCCGAAGAGCTCAGAAGCGTGCACAAACCGATCGATACGTCGCGGCACGACAGACGCCGACGCGGCGAGATGAACGCCACCTCGGCAGGAAGCGCGCAACAATGAGTCGGTGATTCCGGCGTCGACCCCCACGAAAGTCCCCGAGCTGCGCGAGCGCACGCTCGGCGAACGGATCGACGCCTCGATCAAGATCGTGTCCGCCAACTTCCGGGTTCTCTTCCCGATGGCGGCATTGATGGTGCTGCCGTTCCAGGTGCTGATCGCGCTGACCTCGATCTCGATCATCGACGACATCGGCACCACGAAGGCCGGGGAACTTCCCGAGGTCACGTCCGGCCAGATCGGCGCAATCGTTGCCACCGTCGTCCTCGGCCTCATCGCGACCACGGTGGTCACCGGCGCGCTCACCTGGTTCATCGCCGAGTACCACCTCGGTCGTCGTCCGAAAGCGGGTGAATCGCTTTCGTACGCCCTGCGCCGGACGCCGGCGTCGATCGGCAGCTACGCCGTTTCCGCCATTGGAGCGCTCGGAGCGTCCCTACCTGCCATCGCACTCATCGTCATCGGCGCGATTGCCGGCATCGCCCTACTGGTGATCCTCGGAGCGATCCTGATGGTCATTGCGTTCTTCTGGTTCTTCATCCGGGTGTCGACGGCGGTCCCGGCGATCATCGTCGAGCGGCTCGGCCCGATCGGTTCAGTGAAGCGCTCGTTCGGGCTCACGAAGGGCTTCTGGTGGAAGGTGTTCGGCAATCTGATCGTCACGAGCATCTTGACGGGCATCGTGGCCCAACTCCTCCAGACCGTCATCACCGGAATCCTCGGGGCTCTCGGCGGCGACAACAAGGCATTCGAGTTCGTGTGGCTGGCGATCGCCGGTACGGTCGCCACCGCGGTGACCACCCCAGTTTCGGCGGCGATGGCGGTTTTGATCTATCTCGAGCTCCGTGTCCGCAAGGAAGGTTTCGACCTCGAGGTGCTGGCATCGTCGCTGTCCGACTGACGCCGAGCCATGCACGCGACCCGATGCCCGGTCGTCTCTCCTCGCCGAAACGACACCCGTGAGGCTCGGTTCCGCCGACACGCTCACCGCCGAAGACGCGCGCCGTGCCGCCGCCGAGATCCTGCGCGAGCGCCGCTTCCAGACGGAGAAATCGCCCCAACCGCTTCGCGGCGTGCTCACCTGGTTGGGTGATCGTGTTCGACCTATCGGCCGCCCCTTCGGATGGATGCTCCGCCAGCTCGACAAGATTCTTCCAGGTGGCGGAAGTGCGGTGTGGATCGCCGTCGTTCTCGTGATGCTGCTCATCGCCGCCGCGCTCGTGCTCCGCTTCGCCCGGACACGAACGGTTCGGGCGAAGAGGGCCGAGACCGGCCGCGGCGACAGCCACACAGCCGGTGAGCTCGAACGCCAGGCCGATGAGGCGGAGCAATCCGGTCGATACGGTGACGCCGTCCGTCTCCGGTTCCGGGCCGGGTTGCGCCGGCTTGCCGAACAGCATGCGTTGAGGATCCCGGAACAACGTCCGAACGGCGACCTCGTCCGCCAGCTCGACGACGCGTCCTTCTCGGGCCTCGCTGCGAGATTCGACGAGATTGCCTACGCGTCGAGCTCCGGCGGGATGGCCGACGTTCAGACGGCCAGGGAGCAATGGCCAAGAGTCATCGTCGCGGGGGTCGCCAAGGCCCGGCAGCGACAAGGCGAACCCGCAGCTACCGCGAAGAAGGGTCGATGGCGAAGGAAGCGCACGTGAGCACGCCGACGCTCGAAGTCCTCCCGCCGTCAACCCCGACGACATCGGGGACCGCCGAGGACGCACCGATCCTGTCCGCTGCGCTGAAAGGCAGAGGGCGCAGGATCTTCCTGGTCGTCGTGGTCGGCGTGTTGGCTGTCGCAGTCGTGCGTGAGCTCTCCCAGCAGACCCGGGGTGCCCGCGGGCCTGCCGCGTCAAGCTACGCAACCTCGCCCGCCGGCCTCGCCGCGCTCGCCGAGTTGCTCCGCCTACGGGGTGTCGAGGTCGTCCAACTGACCCGACCCATCGACGAGGCCATCGAAAGCTTCGAGGTCTCCACCGACGATCGCCTCGTCGTGCTCGACCAGATCCTGTCCCCCGCGGAGACCGAAGCGCTCGCCACGTTCGTCATGGCCGGCGGTCGGCTGCTCGGCGGCGGCAGTCGTTCAGCGGCGTGGATCGAGCGGTTGTGGACCAATCCGTGGATCGGTGACGAGACTTCCGGTGACGAGGTCACCGAAGTCCGACCCGGCACCACCGGTACGCTCACCACGACGGGCGATACTCGCTCCGTCCGAACGTTGACGACGTTGGGAACGCCGGGGGTGTGGCGGGGGCTCGGCGGCGAGTTCGAACCCGTCGTCGTCGACCGCGAGTTCCTCGTCGTGCTGGCCCGACAGGGTTCGTTCGACGCGCTGGCCGACCCGTCGATCCTCTCCAACGCCACGCTGTCGAGCACCGACAACGCAGTCTTCGCGCTCGAACTGCTGAGCGGCGGTCGGCGCGTCGTGTTCGCCGAGGCCGGGCACGGCTTCCGCAGGGGAGCCGGATTCTCGGCCATTCCGTCGAACGTTCGCACCCTGCTTGTGGGGTTCGTCCTCGCCGTTCTCGTCTGGATGTTCGCCGTCGGACGCCGCATCGGCGGGCCCGACCTACCCGATCGTCCGCTCCCACCCGGCCGCTTCGAGCATGTGGCCGCAGTGGCCTCGCTGCTCGATCGAGCGGCAAAGAAGAACCGATCCGCGGTCTCCTACGCCCCCGGCGACGAGGCCTCGACACCGACTCAACCAAAGGATGCATGACCATGCGACAGCTCCGTTCCAACGTGCTCACCGAAGTACGCAAGGTGGTCGTCGGGCAGGACACCGTCGTCGACTCCATGCTCATCGCACTTTCCGTCCGTGGACACGTGCTGCTCGAAGGGCCTCCGGGCACGGCCAAGACCCTCCTCGCGAACGCGGTCGCCCGGGCCCTCGGGTTGACCTTTCGACGCGCCCAGTTCACCCCTGACCTGTTGCCGACCGATCTGACCGGGACGATGACGCTCATCGGGGGAGCGCTGGGAGAACTGAGCTTCCGGGCAGGTCCAGTGTTCACCAACGTGTTGCTGGCCGACGAGATCAACCGCACGCCACCGAAGACACAAGCCGCTCTCCTGGAGGCGATGGGGGAATCCCAGGTCACGGTCGACGGCACCACCCGTGCCCTTCCCGATCCGTTCTTCGTCGTCGCCACGCAGAACCCCATCGAGTACGAGGGCACGTACCCGCTCCCCGAGGCCCAACTCGACCGCTTCACGGTGAAGGTTGATGTGGCGGCGCCCTCGAAGGAAGACGAGACGGCAATGCTCAGGCTGCGACACGAGGGCGTTCGTCCGGCGACGCTCGAAAACGTCGAAGCCGTGTGTGATGCCGCACAATTGATGGCGTTCCGGGCTGAAGTCGACGCCGTGATCGTCGCCGACCCCGTCCTCTCCTACGTCGTTGACATCGTCCGGGCGACGCGGACGCTACCCGCCATTGCCTTGGGTGGCTCACCGCGCGCTGCTGTGCAACTGCTGGCGACGGCCAAGGCACACGCATCACTGGACGGACGAAACTTCGTGACACCCGACGATGTCGCGGCGATGGCCCGGCCCGTTCTACGTCATCGGCTCGTACTACGACCGGAGGCCGAGATGGAACGCTACCGACCCGACGACCTCGTCGCGGCGGCGCTGCAGAGTGTGACCGTGCCGCGGTAAATGGCGCCGACCGTTCGACTCGCGGGCCTCATCGCCCTCACCGGTGCAGTCGGGTTGGTGTTCCCGTTCTCGGTGATAAGCGCGCTTTGGGTTATCCTCCTGATCGTTGCCGTCATCGACGTCCAATTCGTCCGAGAGTCTCCATCGGCCACGTTCACGGTGTCGCCGATGGCTCGGCTGTTTCCGTCACCCTTCCGCATCGAGCTGAATGCGTCCGACGCCACACGGCGGGCCAGCCGAATCGCGATCCGACAGCCGATCGGCGCCGATCTCCGGGTCGAGCCGAACACCGCGTCGGGGATGGCGCTGAACGCGACAATCACGGCGAGTCGACGAGGCGTCCATCAGCTCGCACCGGCCGCAGTTCGCCTCGTCGGCCCCCTCGGTCTCGCAAGCATGGTTCATGAGCTGACCGGCGCGCCGAGGATCGTTGTGCACCCCGACGTCCCCACTGCGCACCGACTCGTGCTTGCCGCCCGCCGTGGCCTTCTCCAGGTCGACGGACGCAACCGGGGACCGTTGGGCATCGGCACGGAGTTCGAGGCCGTCCGTGAGTACCGTCCCGACGACGACGTCCGCCAGATCAACTGGTTGGCGACGGCTCGGACGGGGCGCGCAATGAGCACGGTATACCGCCAAGAGGACGACCGCGACCTCCTCATCGCCGTGGAGACCGGACGACTCACCGCAGGCTCCTTCGCCGGAGGACTCGACGGTGTGTTGAGCGAACAGTTCGGCGACGGCCTTCGACCGGAGGAACGCGAGCGGCGCCCACCTTCAGACCTGGCCACCACTGCGCGACTCGACACGATGTTCGACGCGGTGGTCGCCCTGGCGCTCGTCGCCGATGAAGTTGGCGACCGCGTCGGCTTCTTCGCGTACGACGCGGAGGAGCGCGTGCGCCTCCACCCGCAGCGCCGCGGCGGTCAGGGCATCGTCCATGCCGTCCTCGGCCTGGCCCCGAGGCTCGTGGAACCTGACCACAGCCAGGTTCCGCTACGCCTGCCTGCGCTCCGCCGCTCCGTGGTGGTCCTGCTGGTCGAGTTACTCGATGAGGCAAACGCGGGCGGGCTGGTACCGGCGGTGGCAAGGCTCCAGGCCTCCCACGACGTCATCGTCGCCGTTGCCGACGACCCGGAGGTTCTCGAGGCGCGCAACGCCCCCGAGGATTCACTCCGTGTTGCCGCCGCAGATCTCCTCACCGACAGGGACTCGCTCATCGCCCGCCTCACGGCGACCGGGGCTGTCGTTGTCTCCGGTCGCCCTCATATGCTCGCAGCAACTGCCACGCGCGCGTACCTTTCTCGTCGGAGCGGCCGACGGCCCAAGGTCCACACCAGGGCCCAGTAGCCGGCACCGAGGCCGACCCCCACGATCGACGCCACCACGACGCCGAGACCGGCCGGCGTGAAGAAGCCTTCGACCAGCCCGGCGAGAACGAAGAACGGCATCGTTCCGAGAACGATCAGCACCGCAGCTTGCGATTCGCGCATGATGACGCGTCGGCGGGATTCGTTCCCGGGCCGGATGATCGCCATCCCTATGCGCATGCCGGCCATGGCCGCGATCACGATGATCGACAGTTCGAGAACCCCATGGCCGACGATCAACGCGAGCGCGACGTCGCCGTAACCGTCGGCGATCGACGTGCCGGCAACCAGCCCGAGCAGGGCGCCGTTGAACACCAGAAGCCACGCGCTTCCGAGACAGCACGTGATCCCCAGAGCAAAGACAAGGATGCTCACGCGGATGTTGTTGACGAAGATCTCCGAAGCGAACTTCGTCTGCTCTCCGACACTGAATCCGAGATCTCCGGCGCTCGTCCGCCCCTGGAACCGATCGCCGAGCAGAAGGTTCGCTCGCTCAGGTGACAGGACAGCCCAGACACCCACCGCCACCGCCGGAAGGAACATGAGCACGGCGGCCGACGCGAGGATCGCCGGACGTTCCGCGACCAATCGCCAATAGGTCCGGGTCACGAAGGCGCGCAACCCGATCCGGCCGGGGGCCCGGTCATAGAGCATCGGTCCGCTCTGAGCGACGCGCCGTTCGAGATCAGAGGTGACCGGGTCGTTCACGAACCGGGTTCGGGCGACGGCAAGGTCAGCACTCACGCAGCGGTGAAGCACGCCGAGGCGACGGATCTGTTCGGGGCTGAGTGACCGTTTCCGGCGGGGCGTGGACCCGACGGCGATAAGCGCGTCGAGTTCTCGCCAACGAGGTTCGCCGACGGCAAGGAAGTCCGTGCGAGACGGCCCGTCGGTCATGGCAATGACGTTAGTGTCCCGAGTCGCAAAGCCGCTCGCGGCATTCGCGAGTCAGAATTCGTCGTGGCAAGGACGCAGGAGGCAGCGCCTGCCTTGTCCAACCGCAACGACGAGGACACCGCCATGGCGGAATCTGGCCGAGAATTCGGCAGCGGAATTGCGATTCGGGACGCTCGTTGGCACCGGTGGACCGTAGGTTGGGATGGTGGGCACGGATCGTCTCGAGGGAGTGAGCCCGGAAGGACTTCCGATCACGTTGGCGTTGGCGTCGATCGGCAGTCGCGCCATTGCCGGCTTCATCGACCTCGCGATCCAGATCGCGCTGATCATCGCCGTGACCTACGGGTTGGGTCGCAGCAATGTGTCCACGGCTGCGGGCGCAGTGCTCGGCTTTCTTGTCCTCTTCTTCCTCCCCATCGCGTTCGACATGCTGGATCAGGGCCGCGGGCCGGGGAAGCGAATCGTCGGCCTTCGGGTCGTGACCCTACGGGGCGGTCCCATCAGCTTCCGGGCGAGCGCCATCAGAAACCTGTTGCGGTTCGTCGACTTCCTGCCCACCGGCTACCTGATCGGGATGACCTCGGTGTTGGCCACGGGAACCTCTCAACGACTTGGCGACATCGCCGCGGGAACCGTCGTTTCGTTCGTGCCCGGACGCAAGCGCAAAGGCCGCGAACAACTGTGGGGACCGGAAGGACCTCCCTGGCGGACGACCGAGCCAGCGTCTGGGCTGGTGGACGATGCCGCCATCACCACGGCGCGCGGAATCGATGCCGTGCGCGTTACCGCAGCCGAGGTCGGCCTGGTGCAGTCGTTCCTCGCCCGACGGGCGTCGCTGCCCGAACCGGCCCGTGCCCGGCTGGCCACGGAGATCGCCGGGCGTTTGCGCCCGAAGGTAGCGGGCGTCCCCGCAGAGGTGTCCGACGAGGAGTTCCTCGAACTGCTGGCCACGGCGAAGTCGATGCGCCGCTAAGTTTCAGTCCGAGCCGGGCGTCTTCCCGGCGCGGGACGGCCTCGACAGGCCGCAGGCCGGACCGCCACACGCCCCACCACCAACGGAGTCCGACCATGATGCCAACCCCCGCAGACAAGTTCACCTTCGGGCTGTGGACAGTCGGCTGGCAGGCGCGCGACCCCTTCGGGGATCCCACCCGCGAGCCGCTCGATCCAGTCCGCACGGTCCACGAGCTGGCCAAGCTCGGGGCCTACGGAATCACTTTCCATGACGACGATCTCGTCCAGTTCCAACTGAGCGACGCCGATCGCCGAGTCGGCATCGACCGGTTCAAGGCGGCGCTTGCCGAGACCGGGCTCAAGGTCCCCATGATGACGACAAACCTCTTCACCCACCCGGTGTTCAAAGACGGTGGCTTCACCAACAACGACCGCGACATTCGCCGGTTCGCGCTCCGCAAGGTCATGCGCAACCTCGATCTGGCGGCCGAGT
>JANOJN010000138.1:0-8517 GCA_031418775.1 Acidimicrobiia bacterium | reverse complement strand
CTGCCATCCGCTTCGTCACCGCGTGCCGCTGCGCCATCGAAAGCTCCATCGATCAGGCGTAGCGGTCCCGGACCCCAGCCGGAGATTCCTAGCTGAGGCAACGAACCCCGCCACACGGAGGTTTCCGATGAGTCAACGGGCGTGGGAGCCTCTTGCGGAACGAATGGAGTAAGGTTTTCGCTGATGTCGGGAATGAGACGACACCGCGTGAGCCGTCTCTTCCGGCGCTTCACCGTGGCTTCGGCACTAGTCGGGGCGGTCGTCGGCGTTTCGGGTGCACCGTCGCACGCATCGGGCTTGCGGACGCAATCGGCACCCCTTCGAGTCGAGGCCGCCGCCGCCCTCCCACCCTCCGACACCATGGTCCCGACGCTCGCCGGTGGACCCGTGTCGGAGCCGACCGGCGAGTGGCTGTGCCCCGTCGCGGCAGCGAAGTTCACCAACGACTGGGGTCAGCCGCGCTCCGGCGGGCGGCGTCACGAGGGGACCGACATGCTGGCGCTGCGCGGCACCCCCGTACTCGCCCCGGTCGCCGGCGTGCTGAAGCGATCTTCGAGCGGCAGCGGCGGTTTGACCTTCAACCTCCGGGCCAGCGACGGATTCACCTACGTCGGCATGCATCTGTCAGCCCACGGCGCCGAAGGAAGCGTGCGGGCCGGCGAGGTGATCGGCTACGTCGGTGACACTGGCAATGCCCGAGGCACCGATCATCTGCACTTCGAGATCCAGCAGGGCCGGGCCAAGCTCAACCCGTTCGCCACACTCAAGCGCTACTGCTGAGCCCCTTCTTCGCTGCGCTTGTGGCTACAGCGAGGCGATCGCGCTGCGGAGATCGCCTTCGGCGACGAGATTGTCCCAGCGCTCGGCGACGCGGCCGCGCCGGTCGACGAGGAAGACCCACGGCTCCCGCCCTTCGGCACCTCCGGGCAGGATCCACTCCGCGGCGAACCGGTTGACCTCGTTCTTCTCGAAGTTCCGCCAGACCTCCAGGTGCACGAAGCCGACGTCGCGCTTGGCGGTCGACGCCTCGCCGGCGAGGTCGTTGACGATGTCGGTGAGCGGCCCGCAGAACTTCGACATGCAGAACGCAGGAGTCGAGACGATCACCACGCACGGTCGACCAGCCGCGAGCACCGAGGCGAGGGACTCGCGGTGCAGCAGCGGGTCGGCGAGCTCGGCGAGACCAGCGGGACCGGACCGGCTGTCGATCGACTCCAGGGTGACGTCGCCGCCGGGTGTCGTCGGGTTGGCGGTCTTCGGAGCTTCTTGGCCCGGCGCGGGGACCTTCGCCGCGACCAGTACTTCGACGGCGGTTTCGATCAGCTGGGGTGGATCGAGGGCAACCTGCACGGTGATTGTCCAGAAGCCGGGAGTGGGAAAGGTGACGTCGAGCGTCTGATACACCCCGATCCCGTCGCTGGCATTGCCGATGGTGGCCGTCGACGGCGGGGTGGTGGAGCGGGGCACCGGCAGGAAGGAAGCCTCGAGGAACGTCATGTCGGCCAGTGGGAACGGTGGATCGACGATGGGGCGGAACGTGAAGAGGACGCTGCCGCCGTGGAGGATCCTGCCGTCGCGGGTACTCAGACCGACCATGACCCGCTGGGGGATGCCCATGATGGTCTCGAACGACGCCGTTTCGGCGAAGAGCTCGTCTGGACCACCGCCGCCGGCACTGGCCCCCGGAGCGGGCGCGCCGTCCTTCCCGGAAGAAGAGCAGGAAGCGAGGGCCGCCGCACCGATGATGAGCGGAAGGGCCAGAACGGTGCGCCGGTTCACTGCTCCCGGCAGGTCTGGGGTGCGGCCATTGGACGGACGAGAGCCCGGTCGGTCGGTCATGTCGCTTATTCCCATCGGAAGAGCCGTACGGCGATCACCGGGCCGAGAACGGCCCAGCCCACGAGCACCGCCCACGCCGCCCCCGAAGCGTTCTCGGTGGTGCTGAGCGCCCCCCGGAGAACCTCGGCCAGCGCACTGCTGGGCAGACCGTGGGCCACCACGCGGAGCGGGCCGGGGAGCTCGGTGAGGGGAATCATCATGCCGCTCACGAGCAGCAGGAGGAGATACAGGCCGTTCGCTGCGGCCAGGACGACCTCAGCCCGGAGTGCCCCGGCCATGGCGAGTCCTAGCCCGGCGAACGCGCACGTTCCGAGCAGTACGGCTGCAGCAGCCGGGAGGATGCCGGACACTGGCGGCCGCCAGCCCAACGCGAAGCCGACCGGGAGCAGGACCAGGAACTGGACGATCTCCACGGCGACGATGGCGGTGATCTTGGCGACGAGCAGGTTGGTACGGCCTAGTGGCGTAGTGCCGATCCGTTTGAGGACGCCGTACTGCCGTTCGAAGGCGGTGGCGATGGCGAGACCGACCATGGCCGCCGACATCACCGCAAGGGCGACGATGCCCGGTGCGAGGAACGTGACCGGCTTCGAGGTCCCGGTCGGGAGCACGTCGACGAGGGAGAAGAAAACCAGCAGTCCTACCGGGATGCCGAGCGTGAGCAGGAGTGACTCGCCGCGCCGCAGCGTCATCAGCACCTCGGCCCTGGTCTGCGCGCTCCGTGGGCTGCGCCGCCGCGGACGCGACGCCGGCACGATCGATCCGTCCGTCATGTGGTCGTCTTCCGGTTGCGGCTTCGTCGGGCGGAACGGGCTGTTCGTTCGCGTTCCGTTTCGGCCGCCGACTGCGTCAGTCGAACGAAGAGATCCTCGAGCGGCCGCCGTGCTGCCTGGAGATCATCGAGGGCGAGATCGTGCTCGGCGAGCCATCCGGTGAGGGTGGCGACGTTGCGCGACGACGGGGCGATCGCGGCGACGTAGGAGCCCGGCTCGGTCTCGTGCACGGGTGCGCCGAGTGCCGAGGAGAGCGCGGCCACGTCGATGGCCGGAGCAGCGGCGAAGCGGATGCCGTCGGACACGTCGGCGCGGGTGAGCTCCGACGGTGTCCCGGCCGCGACGATCCGACCCTCGTCCAAGATGATCACGTGGTCGGCGAGTGTCTCGGCATCGTCGAGGTCGTGAGTCGTCAGCACGACGGCGACACCGCCGTCGCGCAGTTCGTTGATCAACGCCCGCACGGTCTGGCGGGCGGTCGGGTCGATCGCCGCCGTGGGTTCGTCGAGGAATGCCACCTCCGGGCGGCCCACCAGGGCGAGTGCGAGGGACAACCGCTGCTGCTCACCACCGGACAGACGCCGCCAGGGGGTTGCGGCCACGCGACCGAGGCCGACCCGTTCGAGCAGTGCATCGGGGTCGTCGGCCCGGTCGCCGTAGTAGTCGGCGAACAACCGGAGCACCTCTCGCGGACCCATCGTCAGGTAGACGCCGTTGCGCTGGAGCATCACCCCGATCCGAGATCGCAGCTCCTTGGCGTCGTCGATCGGATGGAACCCGAGGACGGTGACGGTTCCGCTGGTGGCGCGGCGGTATCCCTCGAGGGTCTCCACCGTGGACGTCTTTCCTGCTCCGTTCGGGCCGAGCACGGCGAGTACCTCACCGGGCTCGACGCTGAAGCTGATGCCGTTGACCGCAGGCGTCGGCGTGCCCGGGTAGTGGATGACGAGGTCGCGGACCTCGACGGCAGGCGACGTCATGGAGCGGCACGAACGCGCATCAGGCCCTCTTGGACGACCGACACGACCAGCTTGCCGTCAGCGGTGTACATCTCGCCCCGCGAGAGGCCCCGGGCACCGCTCGACACCGTGGACTCCTGGTCATAGAGCAGCCAGTCGTCGGCCCGGAACGGGCCGTGGAACCACATTGCATGGTCGAGGCTCGCCCCCATGAAACCAGGGTCGTCCCACGAGATCCCGTGGGGCAGCAGCGCGGTGTCGAGGACGCTCATGTCTGAGGCGTAGGCGACGATGCAGGCGTGCAGGAGCGGGTCGTCGGGCAGGGGCCCGACCGTACGGAACCAGAGCTGCTGACGCGGCTCACGCTTCACCCGTTCACGTGATGGTGCTTCCACGTGTCGCTGGTCGATCGGCCGTGGCCAGTTGTACCAGCCCGGGTCGGAGTCGGCGAGGTGCTTCCAGCGTTCCTGGAATGTCGGAAGGGCATCCGGCAATGGCGCGTCAGGCATCGGCTGCTGGTGAGCGAGCCCCGCCTCGGTGACGTGGAAGGAAGCGGAGAGGTTGAAGATTGCTTCGCCGTGCTGAATGGCGATCACCCGACGGGTCGCGAAGCTCTTCCCGTCACGGATGCGGTCAACCTCGTAGACGATGGGCCGGGTCGGGTCACCCGGCCGAAGGAAATACGCGTGGAGGGAGTGGACGAACTGCGTGGCCGCCACGGTCCGCCCGGCGGCGACAAGCGCCTGGCCGGCAACCAAGCCACCGAACGTGCGCAGACGCTTCTCGTCGGTCTGATGACCACGGAAGATCGTGGTCTCGATCTCCTCGAGATCGAGCACGAAGAGCAGGTCGGCCAGGGGATCACGCCCCCATTCCCCGGGCCGTTCGCGTCGTTCGGTCACTCCCCGATCCTGCCATGTCTCCCGCTGTTCGCCGCCGGGTTGACGAGACCGACGCTTTGCTCATGTCCAGCCGCGTAGCCTCGACGGTGTGACCGGACTGGGCGATTCGCTGCGGCGTCTGAGCGATGAGGAGTTGGCCGGTCTGCTGATGGCGCGCCCCGAGTTGGCCGATCCACCACCCGGGTCGATCAACGATTTGGCGAGTCGCGCCAGCGCTCCGTATTCGATCGTGGCCGCATTGGCGTCGCTCGATGGTGTGCAGCGCCAGGTCCTTGACGCCTTGGCTCTGCTCGGCGAAGCGTCCTCGGCCGCGGACATCGCTGCGTTGGCCTTCGAACAGCCACGCGTCGACGTCATCTCGACCGCGCTCGAACGGGCCCGGGTGCTCGGGCTCACCGTCATGACGCAGGTGATTCCGGGTGGCAGCCGGCTGTACTCTCTCACGCCGGCCATACGACGCGTCCTCCCGACACCGTTCGACCTTCGTGGCTCCCTTGCCCACCTGCTCGACCGTTACTCGGTTCCGGAGTTGCGTGTGCTCGTCGGCAACCTCGGGCTGGAGTCTCGGCCGGTGGCAAAGGTTGCGTTGGCGCAGGAGATCGCTCGGCATCTGACCTCTCCGGAGCACTTCGGCGAGCTGCTCGACCGCGCTCCGGGCGGAGCGGTGTCGGCCCTTGTCGCGATCCATGATGCGGGCTGCGTGGTGGAGATCGACCTTCGGCCGTGGTCACGCAACACGGTCCAGGAGGACCTCGCGTGGTTACTGTCGCATGCGCTGCTTGTCCCGTTCGGTGCGGAGGCCGCAGTGATTCCGCGGGAGGTGGCGATTGCCTTGCGTGGGGGGTCGGTCCTCCGGTCCTTCGCCGTCGATGCGCCGGCGGTGCGGGTCCGCCTCGGCGCCGAACTCGGTTCGCGGCGGGCCGGGCTGGTCGAACTGACCCCGCTCTCGGTGATCGACAGCATCCGCCGTATCGGGGCGACGTGGGCGCAGGAGCCGACCCCTTCGCTCAAGGCCGGCGGTGTGCCGGTCAAGGATCTTCGCGCCATGGCGAAGACGCTCGGGTTCGACGAGCACTCTGCAGCCCGCCTGATCGAGATCGGTGGGCAGGCCGGTCTCTTCGTTGCCGATCCCTTCACCGAGCGCGTCGGGCCGACCCCGGCGTTCGAGGAGTGGCTGACGCTCCCGCCGCTCGAGCGCTGGCTGGCCCTCGTCCGCGTATGGCAGCTCAGTGCTGTTCCCGTGTCGCGAGTCGTGCTCGGCGCCCGATCGTCGAAGGCCGATGCCCCGCTCTCGCCGTCGTGGTACACCGACGTCGACGAGGTGTGGCGTCGCGTCCGGGTGGTTGAGGCACTGTCGTCGGTGGCCGAGGACGGCGTACCCAACACCGAAGACGTTGCCAAGCGTGCTTACTGGCACGGACCGGGCAGGTGGTCGTCCGTCGGTGACGCAGCGATGTACACCGAAGAACTCCTCGCCGAGCTGAGCATCCTCGGACTGTTGAAGGACGGCGCGTTGTCGACGATCGGGCGGGCGGTCCTGCTCGGCGGCGACGACGCGATCCTCGAAGCCAGCGGACACGTGTTCCCCACGGTTGTCTCGACGTTCACGGTGCAGGGTGACGGAACAGCGATCGCGCCCGCCGAGCTCGACGGAGCCGTCGCATCCGAACTGGCGATGATCGGCGAACTGGCCTCGTCGGGCGCGGCGACCGTCTACCGGATCACGGAGGGATCGCTACGACGTGCCTTCGACGTCGGTCGAACCGCCGCCGACATCGTCGGGTTTCTTACGTTGCATGCCCGTCCAGAAGTGCCTCAGTCCCTCGGCTACCTCATCGAGGATGTTGCCCGTCGCTACGGAACGCTCCGGGCCGGTTCAGCGGCGTCCTACGTCCGGTGTGAGGACCCGGCGTTGCTGGTGCAGGTGACCCGGAGCAAGAAGGCGGCCAAGGCCCGGCTTCGACTCATCGCGCCGACGGTCGCGGTGTCACCGCTCACCACGGTGAAGCTGATGGCCACCCTTCGCGACGCCGGCTTCCTTCCGGCACAGGAGAACAGCTCCGGTGAGATCGTCCTGCGAGAACTGTCGACGGTGAAGACGACGTTCACGCTCGGCCGCCCGCGGGCCAAGGAGGATGCCGCCGCCCGCGCGATCTGGGCCGGCGCGCGGACGTCAGGAGCCAACACGTCCGGAGCTGCGGCAACCCCCCACGCAGAGATCCCGGATCGCATCACCCAGCTGGTCCGGCGTCTTCGTTCGTCGACGCATTGATCGACGTCGACCGGGCCCACCAACGTCCAAGCGCGTGTCGCGACGAAGCCCCTCGAAGTTTCGGGGTGAAGGTTCGGGGTCAGCGGCTGTGCACGGTGAGGAGACCCTCGCTGTGCTGGGCGCGGAGGACCTTCTTGTCGAACTTCCCGACGCTGGTCTTCGGCACGGCCGCCACGAACGACCAGCGCTCCGGTATCCACCATTTCGCAACGCGCTCGGTGAGGAACTTCTGTACGTCGTCGATGAGCGCTTCGTCGGCCTGCACGCCGTCCCGGACGACGAGGCAGGCCATCGGCCGCTCGTCCCACTTCACGTCGGGTACACCGATCACTGCGGCCTCGAGGATCTTCGGGTGGGCCATGATGACGTTCTCGAGGTCGATCGAGGAGACCCACTCGCCACCGGACTTGATGACGTCCTTCGTGCGGTCGGTGATACGCAGGTAGCCGAGCTCGTCGAGTGTGCCCATGTCGCCGGTGCGGAGCCACCCATCGCGGAACTTCTCCGGCGTCTGGTCGAGGTGATACGCACCGGTGATCCACGGACCACGAACTTCGATCTCGCCGATCGTCTTGCCGTCGGTGCGCGCCACCAGCGCATTGCCGGCGGGATCCTCGGTGACGATCCGGAGTTCAACCCCTGGAAGGACGCGTCCCGCGAGGTCGCGGAAGTCCATGGCGTCTGCGGGATCGGAGTGCTTGTGGGGCTTGGCCAGCGAGCCGAGGGGTGATGTCTCGGTCATGCCCCAGCCCTGCATGATCTGCAGGCCGTACTTGTCGAGGAAGCGCTGCATGAGCACGCGTGGCACTGCCGATCCGCCGGCGGTGACGCTTCGCAACGACGAGAGATCGATGGGGTTCCGCTCTCCGTAGTTCCAGATGTCATTCCAGATCGTGGGGACGGCCATGGTGACCGTCGGGCGCGCCTGCGCTATGAGCGCTGTGAGCGGAGCGGCCTGGAGGAACTGGGTCGGGAAGACGAAGTCGGCACCGCAGAAGAAGCCGGAGTACGGCGAGCCCCAGGCGTTCGCGTGGAACATCGGGACGATCACGAGGAGCTTGTCGGGCTCGTCGAGTCCGAGCACAGGTGCGCCGAGCGAGGCGAGCGAGTGGAGATAGGTCGACCGGTGGCTGTAGGCGACGCCCTTCGGATTGCCGGTGGTGCCCGACGTGTAACACATGGCCGCGGCGCTCCGCTCGTCGGGCTCGGCCCAGGTGAACCTCGGTTCTTCGGCCGCGAGCGCGTCGTGGTAGTCGACCGACGTCGTGGCCGGAAATGCTTCCGTGAGCATCGAATGGTCACCCGTGCCGACGACGAGGAAATGGGTCACGTTCGGCAGCGTGCCGGCCACCTTGCACAACAGCGGGATCAACGAACCGTCGATGATGATCACGCGGTCGTCGGCGTGGTTGACCACGTAGGTCAACTGCTCGGGGAACAGTCGGATGTTCAGCGTGTGCAGCACCGCGCCCATCGACGGGATGGCCAGGTAGGCCTCGAGGTGCTCGGCGTGGTTCCAGCAGAAGGTGCCGACCCGCTGATCACCGTCGACGCCGATGCGACGCAGGACGTTGGCGAGTCGGCCGGCGTTCGCCGCGATGTCGGCGTAGGTGGCGCTCTGCAAAGTGAGCTGCCCGGAGGCCGGCTCATACGCGGTGAGGGTTTGGACCACGGAGTTCCGATGGACCGTCTCCCCTCGGCGGAGGATGGCGGTAACGGTGAGCGGGTAGTCCTGCATCGTGCTTCGCATGGGAGAAATCTAGGTTCTCCGC
>JANOJN010000137.1:0-20686 GCA_031418775.1 Acidimicrobiia bacterium | reverse complement strand
CAGGGCATGTCTTCCGTGGGGCGACGTCCAATCGACACGATGCGACTCCGGCAGCCATTCCCGATACAGCAGGCCGTTCCGCAGGCCCAGGATCTCCGGCACCGCGGCATCCTGCGTCCGGGCCACCACGGCCACGTGCTCGCCGTAGTACCCGATGCCGACACCCTGCAACGCAATCATCCGTTCGCCAGCGCAACCATCCGAATCATGGACGCCGACGCGGTACACGACACGCACATGGGCTTCGGCGCGG
The DNA here is from genome assembly GCA_031418775.1 of Acidimicrobiia bacterium. Lineage (GTDB taxonomy): Bacteria > Actinomycetota > Acidimicrobiia > Acidimicrobiales > JANYDT01 > JANLQX01. The sequence goes on along the minus strand of JANOJN010000137.1, from coordinate 20,433 downwards.
CGCGGTGTGCGCCGTTTGACTTCATCGACGGCACCGACGACCGACCCACCCGGAAGAAGTTCGACGAGCGCGGAGCGGACCGCCGCCTCGTGCAGTCGCGCGTGGACGTCCCAATCGGTCCAGGGCAGCGTGACGTGCGAGAGGCCCTCCAGGCCCCGGAGTCTTTCCGGCGTGCCAATGAAGCAGGGATACGCAACAGTGATGGACGTGCGGGGCACCCCGAGCCGAACGAGCTCGTCGATGCACCGCACAAACGACGAACCGGTGACCGGCGGATCATCGGTCACCACGAAACGAGACCCAGAAGCCCGGGAGCCCACGAACCGTGCCTTCGTCGTGGTGAGCGCGAGGCCGGGTCGCATCGTGAGCACGTCGACATCGGCGCCATGGCTCCGCAAGACCTCAGCGAGCAGAGGCGCGATGTAACTACCGGACGTACGCACACCTACGATCACGATCGACGTCGTCGTCTCGGGCGGAAGGAGAACGGTTTCGGCGAGCCGCTCGCCGAGGTGGAACATGTCGCCGACACCGAGATCGAAGGTCTCGAAGCAACTGGGCAGCACCGGCGTGGCCTCCCGCAACGCGACATCGGCCAGCAGGGTGCCCGACTGGTACAGCCGATCAATCGTGCTCCGGAGACGATCCGGACGGACCGAACCTTCAGTGCGCAGCGACGCCGCCAGCACTTCGACGAAGCTGCCCATCTCCGACCGCCAATGGCGCAGGTCGACCGTTCGCTGCCGTCCGCCGGATCGCGCCACCAGCCGACGCGCCGCCCCGATCATGACCGTCGCCCTTCGGGTGGCGGATCGACCACCGAAACCCAGGAACTCCGTGACGCGGTCGATCGGCGTGGAGGGCTCGAGGACGTCGTCCGCGATCTGCCCGAGCGCGACCGCGAGCAGGTACGCATTGAGGGAGTCGGCCTCGCCTACGCACAATCGCCCGACCTCCACGTGCAGCGCGTCAAGGAGCGTCGAGACGTCGGGGAGCAGGTCGATTCGCCAGTCGATGCGGGTCGCGCTGCTCTCCGGCGTCGTCGTCACGCCCGCCAGCATGCCCACGTCGTTCCTAGCGAGTGCCGACCCATGACCCGGGTATCGGCTGGCGGACCACCTCTCCTTGAGACGGCGGGGCGAGGGGATCGGAGGCCGAGCCGTCCACGGACCAGGCCGAACCGTCACCGCGTGGCTCGCCGGATAGGTCGATCGACCCATTCTTCGCAGTCCCATGTATTTCCCCGCGTCCCGGACGCACTGGTCAGGTGTTCAGTTCCGAATCGCGGTTCGGAGGATGGAGGAGACAGATGTTGCTCAACTCGGCACAGGGAAGCGTCACGACCCGCGAGTCACGCCGGGGCGGGCCATACCTCGTCCCGTCCGTGGACGGGCGGATCGACGCCACGGTGACACCATCGGTGAGCGTCGTCGTGCCGGCCCTGAACGAAGCCCAGAACCTCTACGCGGTTCTTCCGCGCATTCCGCTGTGGGTGCATGAGGTCATCCTGGTCGACGGGGGCTCGACCGACGACACCGTCGCCGTGGCGTGCCAGTTGTTGCCGTCGATTCGCATCGTGCAGCAGATCGGCAAGGGGAAGGGCGACGCGCTGATTGTCGGATTCAGGGCGGCGACCGGAGACATCATCGCCATGATCGACGCCGACGGATCCACCGACCCGGGTGAGATCCCCCGGTTCGTGTCGGCCCTGCGCACGGGAGCGGATTTCGTCAAGGGGACGCGTTACATCCAGGGCGGTGGCTCCCATGACATCACCGGGTTCCGCTCCAAGGGAAACCGCGTCCTCACCCGCATCGTCAACATCCTCTGGCGGACCAACTACACCGATCTCTGCTACGGCTACATCGCCTTCTGGCGACAGCACCTGAACGTCCTCGCACCGGACTGCCGCGGGTTCGAGATCGAGACCCTGCTCTGCATCCGAGCCGCCGGCCGTGGCCTGCGTGTGGCAGAAGTCGCCAGCTTCGAGTCGAGCCGCCTGCACGGCACGAGCAACCTCAGCGCCACCCGTGACGGGATCCGGGTCTTCCGCACCATCCTCTCGGAGTTGGTCCGACCGTGGTGAGCCCTGACGTCGCTGGTCGACGCCACACTGTTTCGATCATCATCTGCGCGCATAGCACTCAGCGATGGGAGCAACTGGGCAACGCCGTCGCTTCGGCCGTGTCCGAGCGCCCCGACCAGGTGCTGGTCGTCATCGACCACAACGCCGAACTCCTGCGTCTCGCGAAGGACAGCCTCGAGTCACGCGATGCTCAGACTCCGGTGCGCATCGTCGCGAACGCCAACGATCAAGGCTTGTCGGGGGCGCGCAATACGGGTATCGCCTCGGCCGATTGCGAAATCACCGCCTTCATCGATGACGACGCAGAAGCGCTGCCCGGATGGCTCGGTCATCTGATCTCCCCGTTCGACGATCCGACCGTCGTGGCCGTCGGTGGTCGCGCTCTGCCGGCCCGGCCCGACGACTTCCCGCCCTGGTGGCCTCACGAGTACGACTGGGTCGTCGGCTGTTCGTGGACCGGGCTGCCCGAAGTGCTCAGCGAGGTTCGCAACGTCATCGGGTGCACCATGGCGTTTCGCCGCGAGGCCCTCGTCGCGACTGACGGATTCGACGTGCGGCTCGGTCGCGTCGGCGCAAACGCCGCGGGCTGCGAAGAGACCGAACTGTGCATGCGACTCAGCCGCAATGGCGCCCGCGTGCTGTACGAGCCGAAGGCAACCGTGCTCCACCACGTCGACAGAAGTCGCCTCACACCGCGCTACTTCATCCGTCGCTGTTGGGCCGAAGGACGTTCAAAGGCGCTGATCCACCGCACGCTCGGCGGAGGAGCGCTCGGACCGGAGCGACGCTTCGCTGCTGATGCTCTTCGACGTTCGTTCGGCACCGGCGCCCGGGCGATCGCACGCCGCGACGCATCAGGCGTCGGCCGCGCCGCCGCGACCCTGGGCGGTCTCTGCACGACCGGACTTGCGTTCGTTCTGCCGACGCCCGGCAAGTCCTCCTCATCCACCAACACGCCTGCTCGCTGACCGCGATACCGGAGAACTCGACATGCACCGCCGCTCCTTTCGACCCACCAAGCCGGCATTCGCCGGTGTGGTTGCCGTGACGTTCCTCATCTCCTTCGCAGTTGTCACTGCGCCGGGGATCGGGTCAGCGGCGGTCGACGTACCGGCGAGCACGACGTCGAGGACTGCCGATGACACCAGCGAAGTGAGGCTGGATGTTCCGCCGAACACGAGAACCGGTGACGTGCTGGTCGCCTCGATCGCCTATCGGGCAAGAAAGGACGGCCAGCGGGTCACCGTTGCTGCGCCCACCGAGTGGACGCTCGCCGCGCAGGCTGATCGGGCAGGAACCGAAGGCATTGCGGTATTCACGCGCGTCGCCGGGCCCGTAACGGGCAGCGCGACCTGGACGCTGTCCTCGAAAGCGACTGTCGTCGCGTTCATGGGAGCGTTTTCCGGGGTCGACCCCGACCGGCCGGTCGACGCCGCGCAGACCGTGACGTCGACGGGCACTTCTTCGGTGACCGTTCCATCGATCGCCACGACATCGTCGGGCGGTGCGGTCGTCGCCGCGTACTCGGCGTCGCGCGACAAAGGCGGACTGAAGACCTGGTCGACGCCGACCTCGGCGACGGAAGTCGGCGATGCCCAGTCGGGCAACAAGAAGGTCTCCGCGAGCATGCACGTGCGCCCTCTGACCGACCCCGGCTCGACGGGCGATATGACCGCCACCTCGGCGGTGCGGCCCGATGCCGCGTTCGGTGTCGTCGTTGCCCTTCGCGCCGCACCATCGACCACGCCGACGGCACCGATCATCGCGAATGTCGGCGCCGTCGCCGGCACGGACCGGGCGACGGTGACGTGGACCACCGACACTGCAGCCGACTCGCAGGTCCAGTACGGAACGACGCCGGAATACGGGCTCGCCTCGACCCTCGATCCGTCCCCGGTCGCATCCCATACGGTGCTATTGACCGGACTCACGGCCAACACCACCTATCGCTACCGGGTCCGCAGCGCGAACGCCGGGGGCACCACGACCAGCCCCGAGCTGACCTTCCGGACCGGCGGCGCACCGACGGGTCCGACACGGGTGATCGTCGACACCGACATCTTCAGCGACGCCGATGACGTGACCGCGCTGGCCACCGCCTTCGGTCTGCAGGCGCTCGGCGAAGCCCAGGTGATCGCCGTCGGCGTGAACACCCGCACGAGCCGTCCGGCGGTCTCCACCGATTCGTGGCGCTGCGCCGCTGCGGTCATGCAGTGGTATGGCGCCGGAGCGCTCCCGCTGGGCACCTCGCTTCCGAACAACGGGACCGATGTCAACACGCCGGACTTCGTTCGGCCCTGCGCCGCCCTCGCATCGCCGGCCACGCCGACACCGGACACTGCGGTGAATGTGTATCGGCGCACGTTGGCCGCCCAACCCGACAACAGCGTCGTGGTCGTGTCGGTCGGCTACCTGTCGAACCTGTCGGCCCTGCTCGACTCGGCGCCCGACGCAAGCAGCCCGCTCTCGGGTCGTGCGCTCATCGCCCAGAAGGTGAACAGGCTCGTCGCCATGGGCGGCGGCTATCCCACGTGGCCGGGCGAGAACAACCTCCGAGGGGCATGGGTCGCCGCCCAGAACGTCGCCACGAATTGGACATCGCCGATCGTGTGGGCCGGCTACGAGGTCGGAGACCCCGTACACACCGGTCAGACGATCAGTCGGGTGCACCCGGCGAGCTCACCGGTGCGGGTGGCGTACGAGGCGTTCGTGCGACCGGGCAACTGGATCTACTCCTACGACCTCGTCGCCGTCTACCATGCCGTCCGGCCGAACGACGCCCTGCTCACCCTCTCGGGCCCCGGCCGCAACAGCGTCGACTCCAACGGCGGCAACGTGTTCACGCCGAACGCGCAGGGCAACCAGCGCTATCTGCTTCTCTCCAACGCCGACGCACTGTCCGCATCGATCGAGTCGCTGTTGCAGGTTCTTCCTTCCAGCGGGATCGACAGCACTCCCCCACAGATCTCGGCCGTGCAGTCAGGCACACCGACGGCGAACACGGCCACCATCACGTGGACGACCGACGAAGCATCCACGTCGCAGATCGTCTACGGGACGACGGCAGCGTACGGCGCAGAGACCGCGTTCGACGCAACCAGGCTGACGTCTCATTCGCAGACGCTGACCGGCCTGCTGCCTTCGACCACCTACCGCTACCGGGTGCGGAGCGCTGATGCTGCGGGGAACATCGCGATCTCGGCCGAGGCTGTGTTCACGACGTCGGCCATCACGGCTGGCGTCAACCAACTCGTCCTGTTCGACGATGCGCTGATCAACGCCGACGACTGGGGTTGGGCACCGCGCAACTTCGCCAGCACCTCACCCGTGCAGTCGGGCACCAAGGCGATCGCCGTTGTCGCAGATCCGTGGGCCGGCCTGCAGCTCCACCTGCAGAAGCCGTTCTCGACCCTGCCGGGCTCGGTCCTTGAGTTCTGGGTAAACGGCGAGAACGGCGGGCAGCAGCTCACGGTCGAGCTGTTTGCCAACGGCACCCGCCGACTCTCAGTACCAATAGGCGCGCTCGCACCGAATCAGTGGCGCAGGGTGCAAGTCGACGTCTCCACGCTCGGCCCGATCGACTTGGTGGTGTTCCTCAACAACACGCCGAACGCCGGCGGTCGCTACAGCCTCGACGGGGTGCGGCTGACATGGTGATCGAACCGAAGGTCACCGTGCTCATCGCCACGAGGGATCGGACCGCGTCCTTGGAACGGGCGCTTCGTTCGGTTCTCGCGTCTGGTTACGAATCGTTCGAAGTGGTCGTCGTGGACAATGCCCCGACCACCGAGACGACGCGGGAATTGGTGGCAGCGATGTCCGTTTCGTCACCGGTCAGGTACGTCCGCGAGCCGAGGGCGGGGTTGGCCCGCGCCCACAATGCCGGACTTCGCACGATTTCCGCCCCCATCGTGGCCATCACCGACGACGACGTCGTCGTTGATCAGGCATGGCTCGGCCAGATCGTCGATGCTTTTTCGCTCGGAGACGACGTGGCCTGTGTGACCGGAGCGATCGAGCCGCTCGAGCTTGACACCCCCGCGCAACGCTGGGTCGAGGACCATCTCGGCTTCAACAAAGGAAGCACCCGCACATCGTTCGACCTGGGAGAGAACCGTCCGGATGGCCGACTCTTTCCCTACGCGGCGGGCGCGCTCGGCTCAGGGGCGAATATGTCGTTCCGAACGTCGTTCCTCTCCGAGATCGGCGGGTTCGACCCGGCACTCGGCGCGGGAAGCGTGGCGAAGGGTGGCGATGACATCGCCGCGTTCTATGAGGTCATCGTGCGGGGGTACCGGCTCGTCTACGAGCCGAACGCCATCGTCAAACACCTGCACCACCGCGAGCTCGCCGAGCTCGAGAAGCAGATCTCGGGGTACGGAGTCGGACTCGGGGCCTTCCTCACGAAGATCGTCATAGACCGACCGTCGACACTCGTGCAACTGCTTCGCCTGGCGCCGCAGGGGATCCGCCACGCCACGACGATGCGGCGCACCCGAGAGACATCCGGGGTTGCCGCCACGGTCAACCCGTACCTCGGTGAACCCAAGGACGATCGCTTTGATGCGCTCGGACGCCGAGAACGGCTCGGAATGCTCAAGGGTCCATGGGCGTACGCCCGCTCACGCTGGGAAACACGTGCCGAGCGGGTTCCGCGATGAATCGGGTTCCCGCGTTGCTGTACCACTCGATCTCCGACGCTCCATCACCGGCGCTACAGGACTACACCGTTCACCCCGAGTTGTTCCGTGAGCACCTGAGCGTCATCCGAAATCAGGGCTGGGACGTCGTCACCATCACCGAGCTCGAGCGACGCCTCGCCGAGCGCCGGACTGCACCGCAGATTCACAACGAAGGGCAACCGATGCTGCTGATCACATTCGACGACGGTTTCGCCGACAACACCGAAGACGCGGCGGTTGCGCTGGCGGAGCACGGTTTCCCGGCCGCGCTCTACGTCACGACGGGGACGATCGGTCGGTCATGCGACTGGCTGGGCGACGCCGGGAGACGCTCGATGGTGTCGTGGGGACAGCTTCGCGGGCTGGTCGAGGCCGGATGGGAGGTCGGATCGCACTCGGTCAGCCACCCGGAACTCGACGTGATCCCCCTTCGCGATGCCCGACGGGAGATCGAGCAATCGCGGGCAGTTCTGGAGGACGGACTCGGACGGACCGTGGACTCCTTCGCCTACCCCCATGGGTACTACCGACGGGCTGTGCGAGATGCCGTTATCGCTGCGGGCTACGGCAGCGCGTGCGCAGTGCGCGACACCTGGAGCACAGACGCCGACGACAACTTCGCCCGAGCGCGCCTGACCGTCTCACCGACGCTGTCCGCTGACGCACTCGGCCGTCTCCTCCAAGACGAGAACGCGCCGCAGGTGCGACCGCGAGAGGGAATGCGTCGGGCCGGGGCTCAGGCCTGGCGCGGCTATCGGCGAGTTCGTCGACTGCGGACCGGTGTGACGAAATGACACTGACCATGTCGACCGACAGCCGCGGTGTGGCGCGCCTGGCAGAGGTGATCAGCCCCGCGCCTCGGGAGGTGTGGGCCGATCTCGTACGGACGGACAGCGAGGCGCTCGTGACCCAGTCTCCGGAATGGACCTCCGCGATGGTGCGGACCGGCAAGTTCGTCGACGTCAGCCGCCTTTACACATTCGACGATGGTCGCCGCTTCGTTCTTCCGCTGGCCCGCCGTCATGGACCGGCCGGTGCGATCCTCGGTGATCAGGGATTCCCGAACGGCTGGGGAATCGGAGGTCTCGTCGGTCCCGGCCCGGACGCACGAGTCATCGCCGCGGTGTTCGAGGACCTCCGGTCCCGTGCGCTGCAGCGAACCCAGATCCGGCCGAACCCGCTCCACGGCTCGCTCTATCGTGACGGTGCACCGCGATCGGTGCATGGACTCGCCCGCCGAGCGCATGTCATCGATGTGCGCAATGGTGTCGACGACGTCTGGACCCGCTTCTCCCGTGCCGCTCGACGCGGCGTCCGCAAAGGCGAGAAGGCCGGTCTCGACGTCGAGCACGGGTCGAGCGAACGGCTCGTCCGCGAGTACTACGCGCTTCATGAGAAGTCGGTCGAGCGATGGGCAGCGCAGCAGCACGAACCACTGGTCCTGGCGCGCCGGCGGGCCGAAGCTCGTGACGGACTGAAGAAGTGGCTGACCATCGCCGAAGTCCTCGGCCCGATGTGCCGTATCTCCGTGGCCCGGCTCGGCGGCGAGCCGGTCGGCGCAATGGTGCTGCTGCGCGGACCCAACGGACACGAGACCCGCAGCGCGTTCGACCGGGAGCGGATCCAGGGTTCGGACCCCACGTACCTGCTCACGTGGCTCGGTATCCAGGAGTCCGTGGCGTGCGGCGCGAGTTGGTACCACCTCGGCGAGACAGGCACTTCGGCTCGCCTCGCCGACTTCAAGGAGCGGTTCGCCGCCGAGCCCTACGACTACGCCGACTATCGCGTCGAACGCCTACCGGTCACCCGAACCGACCTGCTCGCCCGCGCTGCGGTCAAACGTCTGATCGGCTTTCAGGACTGACGATGTCAACGCGTTCGCCGCAAAGGCATAGGAGAAGACGGGCGGTGACCCTAGCCTGCATCGCCTCGATGACACCCGGGATGGCATCGTGCACCCAGCGCGACGGTTCGCTCATCGAGCAGCCACGAGTGACGCGCGGCCGACTCCTGTTCGAGGAACGCTTCGACGGGGATCGCCTCGATGCCACGCGCTGGAACACCTGTCACTGGTGGGGGCCCGACGGCTGCACGATCGCCAGCAACAACGAGCTTCAGTGGTACCTGCCGCAACAGGTCACCGTCGCCGCCGGCACGCTTCGTCTCACCGGCTTGCGTGAACGAACGGTCAGCAGCGACGGACGTACGTTCGCGTACCGATCCGGCATGGTTACGACAGGCCGGACGTCGTCCTCGATGCGGAATGCGAAGTTCGCCTATCAGTATGGCTATCTCGAAATCCGAGCCCGCGTCCCGAAGGGCGCCGGTCTATGGCCAGCGCTGTGGCTTCTCCCGAGCACGAACGAATCGCTGCCCGAGATCGACCTCGCCGAGATCCGCGGGTCGAAGCCAAACCAGGTGAGCATGCATCTCCACTGGCGCGACAAATCCGGCAGGGCAAAGGATCGCGGCGCACGAAGGACCATGGCCGACACAACCGACCGCTGGCACGTGTTCGCACTCGACTGGCGGCCCGGCTCGCTGCGCTGGCTCATCGACGGTGTCGAGCAGTGGCGAGTCAGGGGCCGCGAGGTGCCGTCCGAGCCGATGTACATCATCGCCAACCTGGCGGTCGGCGGCGATTGGGCGAGGCCACCGACGGCGGAAACGACGTTCCCGGCGGCCTTCGAGATCGACCGCGTCTCGGTCTGGGCGAGCTGAGCGATGACGATCACGGTCACCTCGCGGTTGCGCTCCCAGCTTCGGGTTCCCGTCCTGCGCGCCGGCTATGCGCTCGTGCTCAGCTCGCTGGCCACGTCGGCTCTCGGCGGGCTCTTCTGGTTCGTCGCCGCCCGCCGGCTCAGCACGGAGTCCGTCGGCGTCGGCTCGGCGCTCGTGGCGGCCACGACGCTTCTCGCGGGAATCGCCAACCTCGGACTCAAGAACGGGCTCCTCCGCTTCATCCCCACTGCCGGCTCAACCACCCGCCGCCTCATCGTCCGTTCCTATGCAGTCGCGGGGACCTGCGCCATCATCGCCGGTACGGTCTTCCTCGCGGGACTCCGCATCTGGACACCCGATCTCCTGTTCCTCCGCGAGAACGCGGGCGCGATCATCGTGTTCCTCGCCACGCTCGCTGCCTGGTCGGTCTTCGTCCTCCAGGACAGCGTCCTCATTGGCTTGGGTCAGGCGGACTGGGTGCCCGCAGAGAACATCGCCTTCGCCATTGTGAAGATCGGCCTCCTGGTCTCGCTCGTCGCGATCTCCCCCAACTGGGGGGTGTTCCTTTCGTGGGCGATCCCGACCTTCGCGCTCATTGCCGTCGTCAACACGGGAATCTTCCGGGTCCTCCTGCCACGCGTGCGTTCATCGGTCGTCAAGGCCGCCCCGTTTCGCGCGGTCATCCGGTTCTCACTCGCCGATCAGGTCGCGACCCTGTTGTGGATCGCGACGCTCGACGGACTACCGCTGCTCGTGCTGCGCCGATCGGGCGCTGAGGCGGCGGCGTACTACTACCTCGCAGCCCAGATTGCCTACGGCCTGTACTTCGTCAGTGGGTGCATCGGTGCGGCGCTCGTCGCCGAGGGCGCGCGAGACCGAGGGGCGCTCGCCAATCTCCACCGGCGTTCGACGCGGCAGGCCTTCGGCCTGGTCGCCCCGGCCACCGCCATGGTGATCGCAGCAGCACCATGGTTGCAGGGTGTCTTCGGGCGGGACTACCGGACCAACGCGACGGTCCTGCTACAGCTTCTTGCCCTCTCGGCCCTTCCCTACACGTTCACCTCCCTCACCCTCAGCCGGGCGCGCGTTATGGGCCAGATGCGCGTGGTCATCGGCGGACATGCGGCGCTCTTCGTGCTCTGCGTCGGGCTCGCCGCCGTCCTCCAGGAACGCCACGGTCTCAACGGCGTCGGCGTCGGCGTGCTCGTCGGCCAGAGCGTCGTCGCTGCTGCATTCGCCGGCGCGGCTGTACTCCGCCGCGTCGGAGGACGAGCGGCTTCTGCCGGTGAGACCTCCGCGACCGACGCCGCAGGCGGTCTCGACGGGCTGGTCAATCGACTTGCCGGCTTGCGCGCCGCCACGCGTGGCCGACGCGCCGAATACCTCCTTCCCTTCCGCCTGGCCGCCCTGCAACTCCCGACTTCACTGCATTCGGGCGTGGCTCGTCTGGTCTCGGTGCACAACGACGTGACCATCGCTGAGATCCGGGGCGAACGAGGGGCCTCCATCCTCAAGCTCGCCACGCGACGGACGGCTGGCGCCGGACTCCGCAACCACGTGTCAGCGCTGCGTGAGATCAGCGCCGACAGGCGATTCGAGGGTTTGGCCTTCGCGGTGCCGCAGGTGCGAGCGCATGTCACCGATGCGGCTCGGCCGTTCGTCATCGAAACACGATGCGACGGGGTGCCGACGAGTGATTCGTTCACCAGCCCGGCCCGCCGTGATCTTGGACTCGCGTCGCTCGGGCACTCCATGTCGGACTTCTACGGTCGAAGCGCCCACCGGGTGACGGTACATGGGCAATCCGTGGCGTCGTGGGTTTCGCTCCCACTCGCAACGATGCGGTCGGCGCTTCGAGCGCCGTCGGCGTCCTACCTGGCCGGTGCCGCAGCGATCGAGCGCGAGCTCCACTCGGCGTTGGTGGGACGTGAGTTCGACGTCGCCCGCGTGCACGGCGATCTCACGCCGGGAAACGTCATGTTCGATCGACGAGCATCGACGGTCTCCGGACTCGTCGATTGGGAACGCTCGCACGCAGGCGGTATCCCCGCAGTTGATCTCATGCTTTTCGTTCTCGGTCTGCGCCGGGCCCGGGAGGGACGCGAACTCGGAGATCTCGTCATCGAGCTCTGCAATGGCACACGGGGCCTCGATGCGGCGGAGATCGCGTTCCTCGAGCAGGGGGGCTGGTCGGCGTCGGGGCTGTCGCTTCGCCACTTGGTCCTCCTGGCGTGGCTGGGCCATGCGGAGTCCAATCTTCTGAAGGCGAAGCGATACGGATCCGTCGGCGTTTGGCTCAGCCGCAACGTCGTACGTGTCGTGGAGGAACTCGGACGCAGCACCGCGGCCCGGGAGGCGCGAGGGAACCGAGGTCGTTGGGCAGGTCTTTCTGCGGCATTGCGGGAACGATCGCTCGTGGGCGTTGTGCAAGCGTCGCTGGTGCTCGTCGCAGTTGGCGGGTTGTGGTGGTGGTCGCTCGATCGGATCCGTGTGGAGTCGATGACGGACACCGGACTTGTTTCGGTGCTTCCGATCTCGGCTTGGATCGCGATTGCTGGGTTGATTGCCTCGATCGTCGTTGCGCTCACCCGCCCGGTGCTCGACGAACGGCGTCTGTCGGTCCTCCTCGGTGGTTTCATTGTGCTCATTCACGCCACGCCGCCGGTCCTCTATGGAACGCTCCGGTACTCCTGGGCGTGGAAGCACGTCGGCATCGTCGACTACATCACGCGGCGATCGTCGGTGAACCCCAGGATCAGCTCACTCGACGTGTACCACAACTGGCCCGGGTTCTTCTCGGCGAATGCGGCGCTCGTCGACCTCTCCGGCATGAAGAACGCAGTGCCGCTCGCGATGTTGACGCCAGTCGTCGTCAACCTCCTCAATCTCGGCGCCCTGCTCCTCACCCTCCCGGCGCTCGGAGCGAGTCGTCGCGTCAGCTGGACGGCTGCGTGGTTCTTCTTCCTCGCGAACTGGGTGGGTCAGGACTACTTCTCGCCCCAGGCGATGGCATACTTCCTCTACCTCGTCCTCCTCGCGCTCGTGCTCACTCGTCTGCCGGCGGGTCGATGGGGAATGCAACACGAACGCGTCGCACGTGGCACCCGGGCGATCGAACTCCCGCTGCTTCTCGCCATCGGCGCGGCGATCATCTCGAGCCATCAGGTCACCCCGGCGCTTCTCATCGTCGTGATCGCGACACTCGCACTCAGCCGCCTGGTCCGCGCCGGCAAGCTCGCGGTGGGGCTGGTGGTCGTCCAGTTCGCCTGGTTGCTCAGCCCGGCGCGTCCCTTCATGTCCGACAACGTCGCATCGACGTTGCGATCGTTCGGCGCACCAGTGCAGAACGTCGGGGCGACGCTTCGAGACACGAGCGCGCAGAGCAGCGGACAGGCAATCGTGTCGCTGGCCGGGCGGTGCGTTGTCGTCCTCATCGCTCTTGTCGCTGTTGTCGGCTTGGCGCGCCGATGGCGGAGCGGGCATCGAGACGTCATTGCGATGATCCTGATGATCGCTCCCGCGTCTCTCGTCGTCGCGAACGAGTTCGGCGGGGAGATCGTGTTCCGGGCATTCCTGTTCTCGGTTCCGTTTCTTTCCCTGTTCGCGGCGTGGGCACTCAACGACGGGTCGGCCAGCAACCGTCCGGTCCTCCGGTTCGTGGGGGTGGCCTCGTTGTCGACGGCGCTCTTCTTCGGGTTCATGCTCGCCCATTTCGGCAAGGACCGCAGCTACCACTTCACTCCATCAGAGGTCGCGGCCGCCGACTACCTTGCCGATCGTGCCTACAGCCAGACGTTGCTGGTCGAGGGGAATGGCAACTTCCCATCGCAGTTCCGCAACTACGAACGCTTCGTCCACGTACGCCTGACGGAGGAGCCTCGCGACAGCGTGCTGGAAATGCTCGACGATCCTGCCACCCGCCTCGGCGAATGGTTCGAGGACACGCGATTCGGGGCAGGGTATCTCGTGATCACGCGGAGCCAGAAGGCCGACATCGAGGCCGAGGGAACTCTCCCTTTCAAGGCGCTCGATCGCATCGAGAGTGCATTGCGGTCCTCGCCGCGCTTCAAGGTCGCCTTCGAGAACCCTGACGCCGTGATCTTCGAGCTCGCCGCAAAGAAGTTCTCCCGATGATCCCCGACCTTACGACCACGGCGACGACGCTCGCCGCAGTTCTCGCCATCGTTGTCCTCGTCGTCCTGCCCGGACGCGCTCTCGCACGCCACCTCCTTCCCGAAGTCAGAGTCCGACCGACGTCGGTCTCGATCGCCCTCGGGATCACGTGGCTCGTGCTGTCGAGCCAGGTACTGCTCTACGCGCGTTGGTGGAAGCCGGCGGCACTGATTCCCGCTTCCCTCTTCATGACTGCTCTCGCGTATTGCCTTCCGGTCGCACGCCCAAGGCACGGCAGGCGCCGCCGTGACCTTGGCTCGACCGCGGCGGCGGTTGCCGTCGGACTAGTGGTTGCCGCGAACGCGGTGTCGATGGCGAGAGCCCGATACTCCATCGTCGAGATCGCGACGCTTCAGTCCGCCTGGGCCCGCGCGTCCAACGGCGCCGCCTTCCCGTCCAGATCGGCGACATCGATCCTCCAGTGGCTGGTACTGCCCATGCGGGCGGCGAACACCGGGACGCTCCTCGCGTCGCGCTGGATAGGCCTGGCGTTCACCGCGGCAGCGCTTACCCTCGCCTATCGAAGTGTTGCCCTTCGGGTCCGAGCCGACCGACGCATGGCACTCGTGGTTCTCCTCACCGCAGGTGCGTCACTCTCCCAAGGCGTCCGATTCATGGACATCGCCACCGTGGGGACCGCGTTCCTGTTCGCCGGCATGGCGCTGCTCGTCCGCCCGCCTCGGGGCCCGGTGCAGCCGGTCGTCGCCGGGCTTGCGCTGGGCATCGCCGCACTGAGCGCCCCGATGACTGCGCTGGCGGCCGGCGGCGTGCTCGTCACCGTCACGATGCGCTCACTTCGTCCGGCGAATCCGGCCGATGGCGTGACCCACCTCGCCGTCTCTCTACTGGCCACGATCTCGGCCACGTTGTTGTCCGTCGCGGGGACCGCGTTCGCCGCACGTGTCGGAATCGATCTTCCCGGGTTCGCGTTCGCAGCCCAGCCCCACACGTTCGGCGATCTTCGTCTCAGCCCGTTCGCAACCATCGCGATCATGTTCGGCATAGGCGCGGCGACGTCGTGGTTCCCTGCGCTCTACGAACCGATCCGGCGAGCGACTGCCCGAGTCAACCCCATGCTCCTCACGGCGCTGGTCGGTTCGGTGGCCGGTTCCCTACTGGTGGAAGCGCCAGCCGGTCGGACAGGACTTGTCGCTGTTCTCGTCGGCCTCTGCTGCATCGCCGAGGCGGCGTGGCCCGCCAACGCCGCAAACGGGCCATACTCCCAACTCGATGACGCACCGCGGCGCCCGGCACCCCCGGCGCGTCGCCTCGCGTCGGACTCGGCCGCCGATCGCGCCGCGATCGGGCTTGCCGTCGTGTTGCTCGTGGCCGCTCTTGCCACGGCCGGGCTCACCGCTCGCCGGACGAACACCACGCAGCTCGCGAGTCTGCGGGAGATCACCCAACGGACGACCTCGACGGAGTGGGTGCTCGTCACGAACCCGTCGGTTCCCGTGATGCGCCGAACCGTCGGTTCCACCGAGATCGATCGAGCGGCGATGGCGATCGTGGATGCCGCCACCTTGGCGGCCGACCCGGAACTGCGCGCACGCCTCGAACGCGACTTCGCGCCGACCCCGGTCCGTGGCGTCTGGGTGCGCGTGCTCGCGCTCTCCCGCGGCTTCTGACTGCGTCAGAACACACCCCATCCGCAGAGCGTCGGCCTTCTTGCGGTTGGTTGATGGTGTTCGTCCCGTGCGGGGCTCAACGACGAAGGCCCTCGCCGGCGCGAAACGCCGCCGCGTAGGTCTCTCGTCGGAAACCAACGCCGGCGCTGCCCCAAAGGTTCGGTGAGCCCATCCGACGACCGCGTATCAACGTTGCGTTTTCGTCGTGAAAGCGGGGATCGATCCGATCAAAGCCGATGGACGCTTCATCCCACGGCTGCAGCAGATCGGCGCTGACCCAACTGGCCAAACGGTCGGTCGTCGGCGACGCAACATCGGGCCAGTCGCCGCTTGCCGCAAACGACCGGAATTCGGCCAGCATCACGTCCTGGTTGGGGAACCCGATGAACTCGACTTCGATACCGGTGTCGGCCTCGAATCGGTCGAACACCGCTCGAAGTCCGGGGTACCCCGACCACCCGATCAGCCGTAGTCGCTTGGTCCTCAACATCCCTTTTGGGCCAGGAAAGGACCGGTTTCCGACGCTGTGCTGGCCCAAGCACGAGAGCTGGCCCACGTGAGTTGGCGCCGGAACTACACGGCCCTGCGGACGTGGACGGGAATGGCGCTCATGAGTGGGAGGCCACTGATCGGGTCGTAGGCTGACCCGGCGTCGCTGAGCCGGCCGGTGGTGTCGCCGAGGGTGTAGGGATCGCTCGCCGGACCACGATCACCCGGAAGATCGCCCCACGCATGGGCCATCGAGACTGTGCCCGCCTTCACGTCGGGCGACGACTTCGCGACCGCGCGAACCGAGCCGCGAGTCGAGGTGATCTCCAGCAGGTCACCGTCGAGGGCCTCCCAGAGGACAAGGTCGGTCGGATTCACGTGCGCGTACGACGTGGTCTCCTTCTTCCGCAGCACCTCGAGCTCGCGACCGGCAGAGTTCAACACGCCCTTGAGCCGTCGAGATGCCATACGGTGGGTGTAGACGAGCGCATCGAACCCGTCCAGGTCCTCGTACGAGTTCGCCGACGCCCGGATGCCCCGGATCTCCTCGAACACTCCGTCGGGGACGAGCTGGAACCGTGCTGCGGCATCGTCGTCGGGCGGAAGCACTTCCATGCGAAGGTCGTGGTGGACCACTCCCCCAACCTGCTCTCGCATCTCGGACCAAGGTACGCGCACATACGGATAGCTGCGCTCGAGAATGTCATTGCCCGTGACGGTCTCGTCGGGCACGATCGTGCCACCGGGCAGAT
The DNA here is from genome assembly GCA_031418775.1 of Acidimicrobiia bacterium. GTDB lineage: Bacteria > Actinomycetota > Acidimicrobiia > Acidimicrobiales > JANYDT01 > JANLQX01. The sequence goes on along the minus strand of JANOJN010000137.1, from coordinate 3,902 downwards.
CGAGGGTCAGACCCATACGCTTGGCGAGCTCGACAAAAAGCCCGGCCTCGTCGACCAAGCCGTCGTCGGCTTCCAGCACGGAGTCGGTGTACATGACGTACGGGTCCTCCCACCAGCGATCGACGTTCGTCGGCACGTCGGGACGCTCGAGGCTCAGCTTGGAGGGGATCACATAGTCGGCGAGGCGCGCCGTGGCCGACACCGTGATGTCGAGGGCGACGTGCAGGTCGAGCGATTCCAGTGCGTGGATCACGTTCGCCTGATCCGGCCAAGCCACCACGGGGTTGCCGCCGACGGTGAACAGCGAGCGGATCTGTCCCTCGCCCGGCAGAAGGATCTCATCGGCGAGCGCGGCCGTCGGACCCTGGCCGAGGATGGTGTGCAGTCCCTTGACACGCGCCTCGGGACCGTTGGTGAGGTACTCGGGCCGCGGCGCGTTCACCTGGGCCTTTGGTGGGCGCGGTTTCTCGTTCAACGACAGCACGCCGGTCGGGCACTGCACCATCTCGCCTTCGCGTGAGTACCGCCCGCCGATCACGTTGAACGACTGCACCAGGTGTTCGAGCAGAGTGCCGTGAGGCGCCATGCTCGGCCCGGTGCCGCACATCGCCGTTCCCCGGGGGCCCGACGCGAACATACGGGCCGCCGCGACGATGTCGTCAGCGCGAACCCCGCTCCGCGCCGCCGCCCAGTCGAGGTCGAAGTCGCCGACCGCTTCGTGCAGACGGTCGAGGCCATCGACCCAGCGGTCGCAGAACTCCGCGTCGGCCAGACCCTCATCGAGGATCACCTTGATCATGGCGCCGAGCAAAGCCGGATCCTCGCCCGGTGTGATCTGGAGATGGATGTCGGCGAGCATCGCGGTCTCGGTACGACGGGGGTCGATCACGATCAGCTTGACGCCCCGCTTCTTCGCCTGCTTGAGCGCGGCAAGCGGGTTGATGAATGTCGGGCCGCCTGCCTGCGCGAACATCGAGACCACAACGTTGGAGCCCACGACGAGCGACACATCGACGGTGGACCAGCCCTGCATCCCCGCGGCCCACGTACCGAGACGCAGCGGGGTGACCAACTTGCCCGGCTGGTCGATCATGATCGACGTGTAGAACGACGGTGAACCGGTGGCCTTGTGAAACGCCCGGATCACGGGATGGGCGGCGGCGTTCTGGAACGTCGCCGTACCGCAGTAGGACGCCATCGAGCGCGGACCGTGCTCGTTGAGTAGCGCCATCAACCGCTCGGCGATTTCGTCGAAGGCGAGCGCGGTTGGCATCGGTGTGAACGACCCGTCGACGTTGCGCTTCAGTGCGGTGCGGAGTCGCTCGGGGTTGTGGTGCTGGGCGCCGAGGTTGCGCCCCTTGATGCAGGTGTAGGCGCCGAACAGGGGGTCGTTGCTGTCGCCGCGCACGGACACGACGGTGTTGTCGACCACGTCGATCTCCATCGGGCATGCGGCGTGGCAGAACCGGCAGAACGTCCGGTGGGTGACGGCGGACGAGGGGAAGTCACTCGTCTGACCGGTTTCGATCAGGTCAGTCGCCTGTGCAGACACCGCATACCTCCGTGGGGGATTGAGTCGCCCCGGACCTTACCGGGACCCGCACCCCAACGACGACTCCGGGTTCGTCCGAACTGACGCGCTCAGCCCTGCCCAGCCCGACGTGCGGACGTGCGGAGGGTCGAATCACTGGATCAGGTCGACACTCGTCGGTCGAAGAAGCTTCAAGCCGGCATCAAAGGTGGCAAGCGTGGCCTCGCGGGCGTAGGCGATCTCCGCCAGATAGGCATCCGTCGCCTGTCGGTGCCCAAGCACGCCACGTAACAGGCTTCGGCTGTAGGGGAGGTCATCAGGCCACATCTCGTGGCGCGGATTGGCCGACAGATGCTCGATCAGGTCACCGGCGTGGGCGGGCGTCGCCATGCGGAGCGCGAAGCGAACGAGCGAACCCTGCGTGCTCGGCGTTGAGGCAAAGACGCGAAGCGATCCAAGCCACGTCACGGCCCTCTCGTGGTGTTCGTGATCGGAGAAGCAGAGCGCAATCAGCACATTGGCATCGAGCAGAACCGGAGTCTCAGTCATCGTCAAGGACGTCAGCGACGCCCGCCGCCGTTATCGGGTAGCCGACGCGCACGACGCCGAGTCCAGTTCGCTCATCGAGCTCCACCGGCGGAATCGGACGAAGGGCGGCGCGCAGCGCGTCGTTGATCACCTGACTCAAGGACACGCGGAGCAAACGCGACTTCTCCAGAGCGCTGGCGTGCAGCTCAGGATCAACGTCGATCGTGGTGCGCATCAATACGCATCATACTGCATCACCCGTCATCTCGCTGGCTCACGTCGGTCCTGGGCACTGCGAGGCGCAGTCAGGGCGCCTCAGTCGTGTTCGTGCGCATCCGCCCGGACGATCATCACCGGGCACGTGGCATGGTGGACGCAGTAGTTCGCCGTTGAGCCGAGGACAGCCGAACGGAACCCGCCGCGTCCCCGGGAGCCGACGACGAGCAGATCCGCTCCCTCGGCCGCAGCCAGCAACTCCTTCGCCACATGTCCGCAGGGAGTGAGCAGGGTGACTTCGGTGGCTGAAGGCCCGAGCACTGCGCTGACTTCACCGGCGAGGAGCTGCTCCTCGCGCTCGATCGTGGTGCCGACCTCTCCAGGCAACGGGTACACACCACCGACGAAGTCCACGTAGACCGGGAATGCCCATACCCCGACGACCTCGAGCCGCGCTCCGCGAAGCGACGCTTCGCGAGCGGCGATCTTCAGCGCTCGACGCGCAACCGGCGATCCATCGACCCCGACGACGACCCGCTTCGCTGCATCACTCATGATTGGTCCTCTCGGGTGGCTTCTCCCCTCGACTGTGCTGACACGCGGCCGGGGGAACTAGGGACCTTCGTCACCACCCCCTAGTGCGCAATGGGGCGCGCGGCTGTACCCGACTGCCCTACCGGCGGCCACCCACGAGGCGCATGATTGATCCAGAACCCGCCGGCTCGTCGCCGCGCAGGCAATGCGAGGAGCGTGTAGGTCCATGAACACCATCTCGGACACAGGAGTCAAGGCCCCTTTGATGGTCTTCGGTGATGACGGGTCGGCGAGTGCCGATGTCGCGTGCCTCTGGGTCGCCAACCATCGATGGGAGGGATGGGAGCTGGAGATCATCACGGCCACGATGCCGTCGCTCCCGTTTCCCGAGACGCAAGCCGAGTACCACGAGTGGACCTCACCGCACGCCCGAACGATCCTCGGCCAAGCCGGCTTCGAAACACTGCGTCACCTGGCGATCGAACGAGACCCCCGCCTCGTCTTCGATGCGCGTACCGACGCCTCGCTGATCGTCGTCGGCGATCGCAACGAGAACCGGCCGGCGCCGAGCTTCCTCGGGAGCACCGCCGAATGGCTCGTGCACCATCCACCGGCACCGCTTGCCATCATCCGATCGGCCCGGCCGGTGCGCAACGTTCTGGTGTGCGTGGACGGATCCGGTCATGCCCAGACGGCACTGCGGGCGTTCATCGCCCTGCCGTTCAGCCGTGAAGCCGACGTGACCGTGATGCACGTCGACGAAGGGATCGGGCATCGCCGGGCAGTCGATGACGCCGTGGACGTGCTCACCGCAGCCGGCATCACCCCTCGCCTCAGGTCCGACAGCGGCCGGCCCGCCACCTGCATCGCCGACGAGTTGCGCCGCGAGCCGCGGGACCTCACCGTTCTCGGGACCCGGGGGCTCACCGGTCTCAGTCGGCTGCTCCTCGGGTCGACGGCCAATGCGGTCGTGCGTTCCGGCCACGGCTCGGTGCTCGTCGCCTCGGACCACCCGCTCGTCACCGGCGACGCGACCTCGGCGAGCTGACCCTGGCAGCATTGCCCAACCCCAGCTCCGACCCCCACCCTCCCC
>JANOJN010000136.1:0-43954 GCA_031418775.1 Acidimicrobiia bacterium | reverse complement strand
AACGAGCCCACTGCGCAACGCGTGCTCGACCGCATGCGCGGTCTGGGCGACTGAAGCCGTCATGCTTCGTCTCACCCTCAAGAACCTCTGGGCCTACAAGAAACGTCTGCTCACCAGCGGCCTCAGCATCGTCATCGGCATTTCGTTCCTCGCCGGTTCGTTCGTCTTCACCGACACCCTGAAGGGGCTCTTCACCGACCTGTTCAAGTCATCGGTGGAAGGCGTCGACGCGCAGGTCCGCCAAGAGCGAGCGTTCGGTGACGAGACGGACGGCGGTCCCTACGACAAGGGTCGCGCCGGCCTTCCCGCATCCTTGGCCACCGACATCAACGCGGTTCCCGGCGTGTTGTCGGTGGCGCCGTACATCGAGGGTTACGCCCAGCCGATCAACGCCAAGGGCAAGCTGGTGAAGACCGGGAACGCGCCGTCGTTCGGCTACACGTGGGTCGCCGACGGCGAGCTCAGCGCGTACCGGGTGCTCAACGGGCGGGCGCCGAAAGCCAACGGCGAAGTCGTGTTCGATCGTGGCCTCATGGTCGAGACCAAAGCGAAGCTAGGCGATACCGTGAAGGTCAACACCCTCGCCGGCGTGAACACCTTCACGCTTGTCGGTGACGCGACCTTCGGTTCGTCGAACAGTGCGTTGGGCGCAAGCGCGGTGTTCTTCGCCCAAGAAGACGCACAGAAGTACCTGACGCGTCCCGGATTCGTGCAGTCCTTCCTGGTGCGAGGGGAAGCCGGAGTTTCCGAGGACGCACTCGCCAAATCCATCACGTCGGCGCTTGCCGACAAGAGCTTCGAGAACAAGACTTCCCTCGAGGTGGTCACCGGCAAGAAGCTCGAAGAAGAGCAGCTGTCGTTCGTGAACACGATCTTCGGCTTCATCAACACGTTTTTCACCGCGTTCGCAGTAGTGGCCCTCTTCGTGTCGATCTTCGTGATTTCCAACTCGTTCTCGATCCTTGTCACCCAGCGGACCCGCGAGATGGCGTCGATGCGCATCCTCGGCGCGTCGCGTGGGCAGGTGCTCACGACCACGTTCCTCGAGGCACTCGCCGTCGGTCTGATCGCGTCTGGGGTCGGCGTGGGCGCCGGACTCGGCGTGGCCCAACTCATCCGATGGCTGTTGAACACCTTCGGTGGCACGCTGCCAAGTTCCGGGTTGGTCCTGAAGCCGCGAACGGTCCTCGTCGGCATGCTCGTCGGCACACTCGTAACGGTCCTGTCGGCGATTCTCCCGGCACTGAAGTCGGCCCGGATCAAGCCACTCGCCGCGCTCCGCGAGACAGCGATCGACAACGCCGGGACCTCGAAGGCACGGCTCATCTTTGGCGGCGTGCTCACCGCACTCGCCGCACTCGCCACGGGGCTCGGTCTGGCCAACTCCGGTTCCGACGGTGCGCTCCGCGTCGGGATCGGTGCCGGGATCGCGCTCATTGCGATCGCCCTTCTCGGGCCGGTGCTCGCCAAGCCGGTCGCCGGTGCACTCGGACGCCCCTGGTTCGGTGTGATCGTCGCCGTCTTCGGTGTCGCGCTGGCCGTGTTCGGGTCGATTGGACTCGTGGTTCTCGGAATCCGAAAGATCACTGACGGCGATCTCGAGGTCGGTCGACAGGCCATGGTCGGTGCCACATCCGGTCTCGTCGCGTTCCTCGTCGCCTGGCTCATCGCTCGGCGACGAGACAAGAAGAGTTCGGTTCTCGATGACCGAACCTTTGGCGGAACGACCAAGATCGCCGTCGCCTCCGGTGTCTTCGGCCTCTACAGCTTCAGCGCGTTCCTCGGCGGGGCGGTTCTGGTCGCGGTCTGTGGCTGGTACCTGGTGGCCACCGGTCGTTCCTCGTTCCAGACGTCCGGACAGATCGCCCGCGAGAACGCCATCCGCAACCCCACGCGAACGTCGGCAACCGCGTTGGCACTCACGATCGGCACCGCGTTGGTCGGCGCACTCAGCGTCCTCTCCTTCTCGCTGACGGACACCTTCCGCGGTGTGTTCGACGAAACGGTGCTGGCCGACCACGTGGTGGCGAGCGCCGCTTCCGACATCGGCTTCCCGCTTTCCGTCCAAGAAGCGATCAACCGGGTCCCGGGCGTGGAAGCCAGCTCATCGCTGCAGCTCGAGCGTTTCCGGTTCGGTTTTCCACCACGTGAGCGCGGCGTCGGTGGGATCGAGGCGACGGACTTCTCCAAAGTCGTACGTCTCGGGAAGGTCGAGGGCTCGATGGCTGCGCTCGCCAAGACCGACACCATCGCCGTCGCCAAATCCACGGCCAAGGATCAGGGTCTGAAACTCGGAGACACGATCAAGGCCAAGTTCGCCAACGGTCGCGGCGTAACGTTCACGATTGTGTCGTTCTACGAGAACGCCGAAGGCCTGGGGAACACGTATTACCTCACGGACAACGCCGCGACACTCAGCAAGTACGTGGAGAACACCGCGGCCGACCTGGTCTATGTGAAGTCGTCGGCGAACACGAAGTCGGAGAAGAAGGCGTTGGAAGCCGCTGCTGACAAGGCGCTGGCGAAGTACCCGGCAGCCGAGTTCCAGACGAAGAAGAAGTTCGTCGACGGGCAGGTCGGGCAATTCCAGCAGTTCTTGGCCATCGTGAACGCGCTGCTCTTCCTGGCGATCATCATCGCCGTCCTCGGTATCGCTAACACCTTGCGTCTCTCGATCTTCGAACGGACTCGCGAGATCGGTCTGCTTCGCGCTGTCGGGATGAGCCGTGACCAGATGCGATCGTCGATCCGATGGGAAGCGATCGTCGTCGCGACCTTTGGGGCCGTAGTCGGGGTGGTGTTCGGAACCCTCTACGGAGCCGCGCTCGTCTCGGTGCTCGGCAAGGATGGGGGATTGCTCAAGCTGAGCGTTCCGGCACAGGTCCTCGTGCCGCTCGCCCTTCTGGCATCGATCGTCGGACTCTACGCAGCGCGCAAGCCGGCGAGTGATGCGGCCAAGCTGAACATCTTGCAGGCGATCTCCACCGAGTGAACCGGCTGCGTGGGTGAGCCGGGCGTCAGGCGCCGGCGCCGGCGACGAGCGGCTCGTCGCCGGGAGGGATCAGCGATGACAGGCCGACGTTGTTGCGGACGCGGGAGCGGGTGGCGTCGAAGGCGCGAGCGAGCAGCGGCCCGGGTGGTGAACCCTTCGCGTAGAGACGGGAATCGATTCCTTCCTGTTCGCGGGCCTTCGCCCGGGCGAGGGCCCGTTCGGTGACCGAGACGTGCTCTACCCCGTCGACAACCGGTGTCTCCGAGCCCGTCGCCTTCGCCCGGCCCTGCTCGCGTGCGGTCTCGTACGCCTTGGGCATGTCGTAGGGGGTGGCGTTCTCGAGTGGGAGCTGGGCAACGGCAGCGGCGATCGTCTCGGGGAGCCGGCGCAGCCGTTCCCGTGGCGTCTTCGGCTCACTGAAGCGCCCCACGCCGAAGAGGCGCGGGTTGTCCTCGCGGCGGTCGTCGAGGGTCCAGCCCTTCGGGACGGTGACCCGGTCGGCATGCTCCTTGCACAGGATCGCCGCTCCCGGCTGATCGACGTGGCGGTCGATCACGATCAGACGCGCGCTCGGATCGATCAGGGCCCGAGCGGCCCCGCGCTCGGCGCAATCAGGCCGCGAACAGGTCGGACGCACGTGGCCAGCGTACAGCGGCGAGTTGTCGCAACGAAGGACAGCACCCGTTCATTCGGCGGCGGTGACCGGAATCGGACGGCGAACGGCCATGGTCTCTCCAGCGGACCGGGGTACGGTGATGGCAGCACGGACCCACAGCACGCCGCACCACACGGCGATCGCTCCGAGGATGTGCACCTGGACGAGGAGCGCCGGCACCTGGGTGAACCACTGCCAGTATCCGATGCCCCCCTGGGCAACGATGATCACGGCGAGCACGCCGATGCGTCGGCGAAGCTCGATCGACGCTGCCGTCCTCGCCCGCCACACGCGAGTCGCCATCACGAGGACGAGGAACAGGGTGAGCCAGACCAGAACACTGTGCACGCGTACGACGTCGAGCATGGAGAAGCCGAAGCGACGCACCTCGGGATCGCCTCCGTGGGGCCCCGATCCGGTGAGTATGCAACCGACGAACACTACGGCGAGTGTGCCGACCATAAGGGCGTTCCCCAGCCGGCGCATCGTTGCGTCGACGGCCGACACACGTTCGAGTCCGAGGATCGTGCCGCTGGGGCCGGTTTCCCCGGCCCGGTGGAAGAGCACAGCGCCCGCGGCGAGGCAGGCGATGGCCAGGATGAAGTGCGACATCACGAGCTGCGGCTGGAGGTCGAAGATGACGGTCAGCCCGCCGAGGATCGCATTGCTGAACAGACCAAAGCTGACGATGAGTCCGAACCGGACCAAGTCGCGACGGTAGGGACGGCGTACGAGTGCGGTGAGCACTCCGACGACCGCAGCGAGAAGGCAAAGTCCGGTGACGACCCGGTTGCCGAACTCGATCGCCGCATGCTTGCCGCTCTCGGGAACGATGTTGCCCTCCTTGCACGTCGGCCAGTCGGGACACCCGAGCCCGGACCCGGTGAGCCGCACCGCAGCGCCCGTCAACATGATGAAACCGAGCAGGAGCGCAGACACGAAGGCAATGATGCGGAAGGTGCGTATTGATATGCGTACGTATCGTCCCAGTGCGGCCAGCGCAAGAGCGACGACCAGCAGAAGGACGACAAGCCCGGTGAAACCGGAGACAACCGCGCGCACGTTGCGGCTCTGGCCGGCGAGGGCGCCGACGATCCCCTGGCTGACGATGATGCCGGCGACGAGGAGGACGACGATTCGTCGGAATGGCGGGGCCGGCATCGTCGCCAGCTCCCGCACCCGTTGGACGATCGGACCGGGCGTGTCGCCGTACACAGCTGCGCCGTATCCGGCAAGGTCTTCCCCGTCGGCCGCGATCGCGGCGGCGTTCCAGCTCTGCAGTCGGCCCATCACTCAGTCCCCGCGGTGGCGTTGTTCCCGGAATGGGTCGCCGTACATGTGGTAGCCGTTGCGCTCCCAGAAGCCGGGCTTGTCAGCGGTGAGCAGCTCGATCCCTCGGATCCACTTGGCCGACTTCCACAGGTAGAGGTGGGGGACGAGCGTCCGAAGCGGATACCCGTGGTCCGGTTCCAGCGGCTGGCCTTCGTAGGAGTGCGCGAGGAGTGCGATGTTCGGCTCGAGCACGTCCGCGAGGGGAAGGTTCGTCGTGTAGCCGAACTCGCAGTGGAACATCACGTGGGTCGCGTCGCTGCGGATGCCGGCCTCGCGGAGGATCTCGGCGATCGACACTCCGGTCCATGCGGTGTCGAACTTGGACCATTTCGTGACGCAGTGGATGTCGGTCGTGATGGTGATTTGCGGACGGGCCATCAACTCCGCCCACGACAGCGACATGTCGCGGTCGACGGCACCGCCGATGGTGACGGTGTAGTCGGCCAGATTGGGGTACTTCGGAACGTCGCCGACGTGCAGGACCGGGAAGCGATCGGTCGCGTATTGGCCGGGGGGGAGACGTTTCGGATCGATGCCCTTGGCTTGGAGATCGGCCGGGTTCCGCTGGAAGAAGCTCACGTAGGCAATTCTTCCAGTCCCCGGCCACAACGGAAGTCGCCGAACCTGAGAACGCTCGACCACGGCCTGACTGGCGGGCACGGGCAGCGAGTATCCTGGCCAGACGTGCAACTCGATAACGTCCGTCTCGGTCTCACGTTCGACGACGTCCTCCTCGTCCCTCAGCGCTCCACCGTCCGCAGCCGCCAGAAGGTCTCGGTCGCCACGAATCTGAGTCGCAACGTGGAGATCTCGATTCCGATCCTCGCCGCCAACATGGACACCGTGTGCGAGTGGGAGATGGCGCTCGCCATGGGCCGTCTCGGAGGTATCGGGATCATCCACCGCTTCCTGTCGAGTGAGGAGCAGGCGGAGCAGATCGCCAAGGTGAAGTCCGATGGTGTTCTGGTGGGAGCCGCCGTTGGCACCGACCGTGACGCCATCGACCGGGCTCGGGCCATGGTCGAAGCCGGTGCCGACGTTCTCGTGCTCGACATCGCCCACGGGCACAGTGACCACGCCATCGACACCGTACGCGCGCTGAAGAAAGCGTTTCCGTCCGTCGACGTGATCGCCGGAAACGTCGCCACCCGGATCGGAGCGCAAGACCTCATCGCCGCCGGAGCCGATGCCGTCAAGGTCGGCGTCGGTCCTGGCGGCGTGTGCACGACGCGCATCGTCGCCGGAGTCGGTGTTCCCCAACTCACCGCGGTCAACGACTGTGCCGGTCTCGATGTCCCCGTGATCGCCGACGGTGGCATCCGCACGAGCGGTGATATCGCAAAGGCGTTGGCCGCCGGAGCCCAGAGTGTGATGATCGGATCGATGTTCGCCGGCACGACCGAGAGCCCCGGTGAGGTCGAGCAGTCGCCGCATGGTCTCGTGAAACGGGTGCGTGGGATGGCGTCGTTCGAGGCGCTCGAACGTCGAGCCCATCGTGAGGGCACGGAGATCGACGAGGAGTACCTCGAACAGCGTGCGCCAGAAGGAGTGGAAGGGACGGTGCCGTATCGCGGAGCCGTAGGTCCACTGGTGTCGAAGCTGCTCGCCGGCGTCCGCAGTTCGATGAGCTACTCCGACGCGTTGACGATCACAGAGTTCCAGGCCAAGGCCCAGTTCGTGCGCATCACCAACGCCGGTCTCACCGAGTCGCACCCGCACGCCACGAGATAGGCCGCCAGCACCAGAGGCTCCGCGTCGCAAGGCGGGTCGGAAGGACCTCAGCCTGCCGGGACCGCCGTCCCCTCGGTGCCTACCGCAGTTGCCCCAGCGGCGGCGTCTTCTCGGGCTGACGCGACGAGTTGCTTCACGAACGGCGGCGGGTCGAGCGCTTCGAGCGCTTCGAAATCCTTGTTCGCCGCCGTCGGGTCATCGAGGTCGCGGAGAAGGAGCACACCCCGGAACGCGCGTGCGTCGGGATAGTTGGGAGCCACCGCGACTGCGCTGTCGAGACGTGACTTCGCTCGCGAGAGCAGTTCGTCTCGGGTGGGCCCCTCCGCCGACTGCGCCACGATGCGAAGCAACCAGCCTCCATAGGCGATCGCCTCGGGGTTTTGCGGATCGATGGCGAGGACCGCGTCGTAACTCTTCAGCGAAGCGAGCGGATCAACGGCGAGCTTGTCCTGCGCGTCCTTCAAGAGCTTGCTCACCTCGGCGCTTCTATTGGCGCCGGCCGCGTTGACGGTCCCGGTGAGACCCTGGGTGCCGACACGTTCTCCGGCGAATCGAGCAACGGCCAGACCTGCACCGGCTGCCGCAGCAATCGTCGCGACGACGGCGACGGGGGTGCGCCACCTCGGTGCCGTCGACTTCGCAGTCTCGGCTCGTTCGGCGATTCCTTCCTGGGTCTCGGCCTGTCGCCGAATGACGAAGGCGGTCCGGGCCACGTAGTCGTCCCTGAGTGCCCGGTAGTCGGCATCATCGAGGTCGCCGGCGGCGTACTCCGCATCGAGGTCGCTGAGCGACCGGAGGAGCGCGGCGCGCTCGTCGTCGAGGGACGCCAGTTCGTCGAGGGCGCGTCCGGTTACCCGGGGGGCGGCGTCGTCGTTCACGGGTTCTCCGGCCTGGCCGGTGGCCTGAGTTCGTCCGCCAAGGCAGCGTCGACGAGTGCCCGATCGGCCGGGGTCGCCGAGAGTGTCGATCGGCGGGTCCTCGCAAAGATGTTGATCAACACCGCGCCCCCCACGACGACGACCACGACCGGTGCGATCCAGACGATCGAGCCGATGCCGGTCGCCCGGGGACGGAGCAGTTCACTCGTCCCGAATCGGTCGACGAGGAAGGCCCGGATGTCCTCGTCTTTCTCACCCGACTCGACCTGGCGGCTGATCTCGGCATAGATCGCCCGGGCTCCCGCCGCCTTCGATGCCCGCACCGACAGGCCCTGACACGTGGGGCACCGGATCTCCGACGCGATTCTGTCGGCGCGACTCGTGACGGTCTCGGGCGTCGAGACGCCGCGTCCGAGAAAGAGCACCACGGCCACGAGCGCGAGGGCGCCGACGATGAACGCGTAGCTACGACGAACGCTGCTCACGACGACCGCACCGACGCACGCCTCGCCGCGTGGAAATGCGGCAGAACACCTCCCAGCGACGTTGGGAGGTGTTCTGCCCCCAGATTTGGGGGCAACCTCTCTCCCAATGGTGGTGGCGGGCACTGGTGGTTGGTGGTCATTGCTGTTGGAGGGAGGTGAGGATCCGGTTGAGGCCGGCCTGGGTGACCGCGCCGTTCACCTTGGCGACGACAATGCCGTCGGGACTGACCACGTAGGTCTCGGGTGCCTTGAGGACTCCCCAGTCGACGGACGTTCGGTCGGAGTCGACCACGGGCCAGTCGCCACCACGTTTGGCGAAGAACTTCTTGATGTCTGCCGGGGTGTCCTGGTAGGCGACGGCCAAGAGCACGGCATCGCCGGTCTTCGCATGCTCCTCGGAGAACGCCTTGAGTTCCGGGTGCTCGATGACACACGGGGGGCACCAGGTGCCGAAGAAGTTCACGACCGCGTAAGGGCGCGTCCCGGTCGCGCCCGCGATACCGATGGTCTGCATGCCCGACAACGACACGGGCTTGCCGGTGAGAACGTTGGTCCCCCGAATCTCTGGTGCCGGCTTGCCGAGCAGCGGGCTGCGGCCGAAGCCGTCGCCGCTCGACGACCGCGTCGCGAGCACGACAACGAGGCCGGCGACGATCACCGCAACGATCGCGGCGATCAGCCGTGCCGACCCGAGCCCGGGCCGGCTCGTCGAAGGTCCGTTCATCGCGTGGCTCCGATCATCGATGGGTCGTCGCCGCCCGGGGCGAGCGACGCGGCAGGGGCGCCGATGGATTCGTGCGTTCCGTCAGGAACGCTCGTCGGTGACGTAGGCCGCCGACGACGACCGGGAAAGAGCGCGAGCAGCGTACCGATACCCATGAGCGCGAGCCCGATCCACAGCCAAAGGATCATCGGCTGCACGTAGAAACCGATCACCGCGCTGGCACCGTCCTCGGCGGGGGGCTGGACGAGCGTCACGTAGAGATCGCGCACGAACCCTGTTCGCACCGAAGGTGTCGGTACGGATTGTCCCCGTTCGGCGAAACGGGTGATTGCCGGAGAGTCGATCCGTCCACCATCGATACGGACATCGGCCGAGATCTTGCGCACGACCGTTTGTGGATCGCTGTCGCCCGAGGTTCCGCCTGTCGGCTTCACCTTCGCGAACTCCGTACGTACGCGTACGAGTTCGACCGTGTGCCCTTTGAACGTCTTCGTCTCCCCGGCCTTCAGGACCAACTCGGTGTTCGACGAGTACGACTGCGAGCAGGCGATGGCAACGGCGATCAGGATGACGCCGAGATGCACGACCATGCCGCCGTTGGCCCGTCCGAGCACACCGCGCAGGCGCGAGTCGCCCCGCAATCGTGCCGCTCTCGTGGCAAGGACGAGTTGGCGGACTGCCGAGCCGCCGGCGAACGCACCGAGGAACAGCGCCAGGAGTGTGTCGATCCCGCGCAGTCCGAACACCACGCACAGCACCAGAACCGCGAGCCCGAACGCCAATGGCCATCGAAGCCGGGTGGCGAGCACCTCACCGGTCGTCTTGCGCCACGGTAGGACGGGTGCGACGGCCATGAGGAACAGCAGCGCGATGCCGATCGGCATGGTCAGCGCGTCGAAGTAGGGAGCACCGACGGAGAGGCGTTCGTTGTTCCATGCCTCGACGAGCAGCGGGAAGATCGTTCCGAGCAGAATCACGAAGGCGAACGCCGCGAACACCACGTTGTTGGCCAGGAACGCGCCTTCACGCGAGAGCGGCGAATCGATGGTCCCGGTGGAGCGAAGACGATCGCCGCGCCAGAAGATGAGGCCGAGCGTGATGGCGACGCAGATCCCGAAGAAGGAAAGGATCCACGGGCCGATCTGCGAGTTCGAGAACGCGTGGACCGAGGAGATCACGCCGGAGCGGGTCAGGAACGTGCCGAGGATCGTGAGGCAGAACGTGGCGCACAGGAGCGACAGATTCCACACGCGGAGCAGGCCGCGCCGTTCCTGGACCATGACGGAGTGGAGGTAGGCGGTGCCGGTGATCCATGGCAGCAGCGACGCGTTCTCCACCGCATCCCAGCCCCAATAGCCGCCCCACCCGAGCACTTCGTAGCTCCACCATGCGCCGAGCCCGATGCCGATCGTGAGGGCCCCCCACGCGACGAGTGTCCAGCGTCGCGTCTCGACGAGCCAGCCTTCGCCGAGTCGCCCGGTGACCATGGCGGCCACGGCGAAGGCGAACGGGACGGTGAAGCCGACGTAGCCGAGGTACAGGATCGGTGGATGGATCGCCATCAGCGGATGGTTGGCGAGGAGCGGATTGGGCCCGCGTCCATCGGCCGCAGGGACAAGCAGCTTGGTGAACGGATTCGCCGGGCCGACCATGAGCGCAAAGAAGAAGGTGCAGGTGCCGAGCATCACCGCGGTCGCCCATCCGACCAGAGGGTCGGTTCGACGGTCGCGGTACTTGCGGTGCACCGCGAACGTCAGTCCGGCGAGGATCAGTCCCCACAGCAGGATCGAGCCTTCCAACGCGCCCCACATGCCGGCGACGGTGTACAACAAGGGCGTGGAGCGGGCGTTGTTGTTGACGACGTAGGCGAGTGAATAGTCGCGGCTGACCAGCGCCCATTGCATCGAGCCGACGGCGAGCACCGCGCCCCCGATCACGATCGGCACGAAACGGTGGCCGGAAGCCACGATCACCGGTCGTCGACGGACAAGCCCGAAGACCAGAAACACACATCCGAGCAACGATGCCGCGAATGCAGCCGTGACACCGACGCTGCCGAGGTCGGCCTTCATGGCTTCACTACAGCTTCGCGCCGTGAAGCGGCTGTGAACGTGTTGCGCGGGTGCCTCATGTCGACTTGCCGACGTAGTCCTTCACACGACCGGAGTTCTTCTCGATGTAGTTCTCGTCGTGCTTCACCATCAGGTGATCCGAAAGGAACTTTGGCGCGGTGCCCTTGGGCCGAGACGCTTGGTCCGGTGCAAAACGTCCTTCGAGAACCACCGCGAGATTCGGCCGGAACAACTCGGGCGGATCGCCGTCGTGCCGCACGGCGACCTGCTTGCCGTTTCCTTCGATCAGGAACTCCACCGACCCATCGACGGCACGTACGGAGCCATCGACGACGACACCTTCGATCCGGAATCGACGGTCGCCGAGAGTGTCAACCTGCGCGACGGCCTCGTCGGCCGTTCGGAAGTACGTCGATGCGGTGCCCAGCCCCTTCACCACGAGGAAGCCGATGGCGGCGAGGAGCACTGCGGCGAAGGCGAGCACGCGTCGGTTGTTGCCGGTCCGGGTGGTGAGCATCACGGCACGACTGCCGACCCCTACCCCGACCTCGGCCGGGCGATGCCCGTCCCGCGTCGATCCGTCGATCGGTTGGGCGTCGATGCTCTCGTCGTCGGTCCAACCCTTTGCCGGGTCGCGCCCTGGTTCGTTCACCGCTCGTCACCCCGGGCGCGTTGCGCGGCGAGGACCTGAGCGGCCGCTCGCCGGGACTTGATCAGGGCCCAGCTCGTGTACACACCCAGGGTTCCGAACACGGCGATGTAGCCGGCGGCCACGTATCCCATCCTCAGACCGTCCCGGGCTGCGGTGATGTTGCCGGACCACTCGTTGCTTCGGCCCGTCGCAGGGAGACCGCCTCACCAAGTCCACCCTGCGCGGCTTCGTCCTCCCACCGATTCGTACGGGCACGGACGATCAAGAGCGCGCCGAACACCAGGGTGAACCCGACGATGGACAGCAACATCGTCGACAGTTGCAGGCCCGAGATCGTTCGATCGACACGGGCGAGCGTGCGTCCCTGGTGCAGTGAGCGCCACCAGTCGACGGAGAAGTGGACGATCGGCACGTTGACGGCGGCCAGGAGAACAACGACCGCGGAGCGGCGCGCCCTCTGCTCAACGGTGCCATCGAGCCGACGAACCGTAAGTGCGCCGAGCGAGAGGAAGAACAGGAGGGTGGTCGAGGTGATCCGTGGATCCCACTGCCACCACGAGTTCCAGGTCGGCCGACCCCAGATCGAACCGGTGACGAGTGCGAGGAAGGTGAAGATTGCGGAGATCTCGATTCCGGCGCCGGCAAGGTGGTCCCACGACATCTTTCGGGTGCGCAGCCATGCGACGCTGGCGAAAGCCGCGACCCCGACGCCGCTGTATGCGGTCCAGGCGGTGGCCGGGTGGAGGTAGATCATGCGGACGTATTCGCCCTGGACAACGTCGGGTCCGGTCACGAAGAGACCGAGCACCACGACCACGCCGAGCACCACCGCTCCCAGCACCGCGCACACGCGAGTGGCGATCTGTGAATTCATCACGGCCCCAGTCTTCCCCAGGTCATAGGTCTTCGAGAACGGCATCGAACAGCAGGACACCCAGAGCAGTGAATGCCAATGCGGCGACTACGAGAAGGCGCACCCACGGCCAGCCGTCGATAGTGCGGTCGTCGAGCGCGGCACGCGTCGCCTGTGAGGCGGCAAGAAGGACGGGGGCCACCAGCGGAAACTCGAGGAGGGGGACGAGCGTGTCCCGCGATCGCTGACCACCGGTGAGCGTTGCGTAAATCGTTCCCGTGGTCGCCAGGACGATCGTTGCCGGTACGGCCGTCGCCGCCAAGAGGAGCGGGTTGCGAAGGGTGGCGTCGAAGAGCAGCACCACACCGATGGCGAGCAGGACTTCCAGCACGGCCAGCTGGACGAACACTGCGGCGGACTTGCCCAGGAAGATGCCAGCGGGATCCATACCCGAGAGTCGGAGACCATCGCGTCCGCCATCGGCCTGTTCGAGGGCTGAGGACCGCTGGACGGCGAGCAGCGCGGCGAACAGGGTGGCCAGCCAGAACAGGCCCGCCGAGACCGCGGCCGCCGACACCGTGTTGGCCGACGACTCCCCGGGCCCGCGGACGACGAGCTCGTCGAGTCCGAAGGCGAACAGCACGAGCACCATGACCCCGAACGGGGCGATCTGCGTCGTCGTGACCTTCGAGCGTCGCTCGATGCGGAGGTCCTTGGTGAGGACCGTGAGTGCGTCACGGAGCATGGTGGGCGGCTGGGGGTCGGTTGGTGACTGCCGGGTGGGGAGCGTCACGGAGCATGGTGGGAGGCTCGGGGTCGGTTGGTGACTGCTCGGTCATCGGTCACATGGCCACCGCCCACGGTCACGATCCGGGTGGCCAGAGCTTCGGCGCGGGCTTCGTCATGGGAGGCCACGAGCACGGTTGTCCCACCGGCGGCGGCCTCTCGCACGAGATGGTCGAGGAGGTCGCGTGCTTCGGGATCGAGGCCGGCGTGGGGTTCGTCGAGGAGCCAGAACGCCGGATTCCGGGCGACGAGAGACGCGAGCGAGGTCCTGCGCCGCTGGCCGGCCGAGCATGCCCCGACGCGGAGGTTTCGCAGCCGGCCGTCGAGACCGACTCGCTTCATGGCGGGATCGATTCTGGTGGGGTCGCCTCCGCCGGCACGCACGGCGAAGGCGATGTTCTCGGCGACGGTCAGGTCGTCGTAAAGAAACCCCTGGTGGCCGAGGAGTCCGACCGATCGGCGGACGGTTCGACGGTCACGTCGGAGGTCGACGCCGAGCACCGTCGCCGACCCCTCGGCAATCGTGACGAGACCACTCACCGCCTTGAGAAGTGTGGTCTTGCCGGCGCCGTTTGCGCCGCGGACGACGACGATCTCTCCCTGGTCGACCCGCAGGTCGAGTCCGGCCAGCGCCGGAAATCGTCCCAGGAGCACGACAACCTGGCGGAAGTCGATGACCGGAACCGCGCCGGGCTGAGCCCCTCGAGCGGCATTCACCTGCTGACTCTCGCTCGAAAGGGTGACGGGCAGCGCGTTCCCCGCGTGGTTCTCCAGCCCGGCCATCAGATGTCCGATGATAGGGGCCATGCGTCGGTTGCTCTCGGGGGTCGGTCGAAGCCTCATCACCGCGGGCGTTTTGCTCCTGCTCTTCGTCGTGTACCAACTCTGGGGCACGAACATCAAGCAGGCCCAGGAGCAGCGCAAGCTGAAGAGCGGTTTTGAGTCCGAACTCGCAGCCGCGGGCATCACGCCGATCGAGGTCGGCGACTTCGCTTCGACGACAGTCGCCCTCGACACCACGCCGCCGGCCACTGCCGACTCCACGATCGCTGCCGCAGCAGCAACGGAGGACGGGTCGGTCCCCGTCACCACGGCGACCCCCACGACGGTCGGACCAACGACGACGACGCTGCCGTCGGTTCGTCCGGGACGTACGCAGATGAAGGCACCTCGTCCCGGCAAGGCGCTCGGTCTCCTGGTCATCCCGCGGATCAAACAGCGCCAGGTGATCGTCGAAGGCACGGCGAAGACGGATCTCGAGAGCGGACCCGGCCGCTACCTCCGGTCGGCCTATCCGGGGCAACCGGGAAATGCCGCGATCGCCGGGCATCGAACCACGTTCGGTGCGCCGTTCTTCAATTTGGCGCTCTTGCGACCGGGTGATCCGATCTTCATCCAGACCCAGCAAGGGAACTTCCGCTACGACGTGATCGACGCGTGCCGGCCGAAGTGCACCGGGAGCGGTTCGTTCATCGTGTCGCCCGACGACCGGACGGTGCTGGCGCCCACTCCCGACGACAATCTGTTGACGTTGACGACCTGCCATCCGAAGTACAGCGCCCGGCAAAGGCTGATCGTGCGCGCCCGCCTGGTCGGCCCGGCGGCCGACGCGGACTTCTTCACCCCTCCGGAGCCTCCGCCGACGACTACGCCGCCGGTGATGACGGCAGCCCCCACCAGCGCCCCCGCCGTGTTCGACAACCCGCTCGTCGAGCCCGTCGACACGACCGTCTCGGAGGTACCGGCGACCGACACGACGACCGAGCCAACAGCAACGGAGGATCAGGAGCCGTCGCTGTCCAGCCAGCGCGATCCGGGCGGCTCCGGCTCAGTGTGGACGCTCGGACTGCTCCAGGGCCATCGCAGCACGTGGACGCAGACGGGACTGCTGGCGATGCTGTGCGCCCTCGTCTGGTTCGGATTTTGGCGCGTGGCCCGGCCCCGCCGGCTGGCGGCACAGGCGGTCATCTACTCCGGCGGATTCGTCCTGGTGTTCCTCCCGGTCCTGTACTTCACGTTCGAGGTGCTGTCTCGGCTGCTGCCGGAGAACCTGTAGGGCGGTCCCGACGCCTTCTGGTCGGTCCGATGCCGCGGATCGCGAATCAGCCAACCTGAAAACACCAGCGGCTAGGGCTCGGTCACGATGAGCACGTCACCGTCTTGGACCTGATCGCCGGGCTTGACCCGCACCTCGGTGATGACCCCGGCCCGGTCTGCTTCCACCGGGATCTCCATCTTCATCGATTCGAGGATGACCAGGACGTCACCGGCGGCAACGGTGGCACCGACCTCGCCCGGTACCTGCCAGACATTTGCTGCCATCTCTGATCGGATCTCGCTCATCGGTGTGCTCCCTGAAGCCGTCGGTGTCGCCACGAGCGTAGTGATCGTGGATGGAACGCCGGGGGTAACCTGAGTACACCATGCGACTCGCCGGATTCGCCGTAGCTCTGGGCCTGCTGGCCGGGCTCGTCGGCGGCGGGTCGTTTCGTCACCTGCGCAAGTTCGCACTCCGGTCCATGGGGCTGGGTGCGGCCTGGGCGGTCGGATCCCTCGTTGCGACCCGCCTGCACGGTGTCGCGGCCGTGACGGTGCTCCTGGTCGCCACACTCTGCGGAATTGTCTTCGCCGGGCGGAACGCGCTTCGTTGGCCGGGGCTTGCGGCAGTTTGCTTCGGGCTGTTCCTCAACGCGTTGGTCCTCGGGCTCAACGGCGCGCTTCCCTACGATCCCGCAGCAGCCGAAACGGCGGGTCTGATCCCGTCAGGGCCGGTGGTCCTGAAGACGGACGGCCTCACGAGACCGTTTCGTGACGGAGACCAGTTGCTCGTCGCGGCGCGGCGCATCCCGATCGCTCCGTTGGGCGCCGTCACCTCCGTCGGCGACCTACTCATCGCTTTCGGTTTCGGCCTCGCTGCGTTCACGGCGGTCATCGATCGCGGGAAGGCCCGGCCGCACCGGGGCCGTCACCGGGCCGGAGACGCCGGGGCGTCGACTTCCCGCAGCGGCACGGTGACCTTCGGTGCTGAGGAGATCGTGTCCCGTGTGAACCCCATGGATATTGCCCTGCAGGTCGCCGACGTTGCTGCCGATCCGGCTGTCCTGGTCGACCTGACCGCCGCTGATCCGGACGACCCTCATCTCGCGAGCGAGTTGACCGCACGCGCTGCGGTGCGGGCGGTGCTGACACGACACGGCCTTCCCCAACTCGAAAAGCCGGTGGCCTGTTCTTGCGATCTTTCCGCCGAGGCCGAGGCCGACGCACCGGAAGTGTTCCCCATCGCTGATCGTTCGGCGGGGCAGGTCGGACTCGGTAGGTTGACCCCGTGAGTTCTTCCGGCGCCCTCGATCCCGTGCTCGCCCGACGTGCGCGTATCGCCTTGGCCGTGAGGATCGGCAAGGCGGTGGGCTATGGATGCTTCGCGCTCGCCTGCGTTGCATTCGGATTCATCTGGCTCGACAAGCCCACGGACGCGGCGAACACCGTCATCGCATGGTCGATGGGCGTCGGTTCGCTGTTCCTCGCTCCGGCGATCGTGTTCGGCTACGCCGTGGCGAAGGCCGAGCGCGAGGAGAAGGCAGACGATGCGGCTCGCGCCGCCCGACGCGCCGCCCGAGAGATGAAGGCCACCTCCGAATCAGCCGAGTAGGGCAGTCCGGAGGAAGGACTCCGAGGGTTCCGCAGAGCAGTGTCGGGATCATCCCGTCGGCAAGCCGAGGAACGACACGAGCTGCCCCACGAGATCCAACAGCATGCGCTCGCCCTCCCGGGCGTCGGCGGTCGTGGCGTCACCAAGAATTCCGCTCGGGCTCACGGCGCGCACCCCTCCGCTCCGCATGGCCGCCAGCAGCGACGACAACGGCTCGGTGTTCCCGCGAAGGGCGTCGGTTCTCCGGTCGCCGTCGGGGAGCCGGACGCGTTCGGGCGCAATGGCGAGAAGGAGAGAGGTCTCGGTGTGGCCGGCGTGTGCGTCACCGCCGGGGATCCGCGGCCACCAGGCCGTGACGTTGCGGCCTTCGGCTAGCAGGGTCACCAACGCGTCAGCGACCGCGGTGTGGTTCCCGCCGTGGCCGTTGACGAACACGAGCCGGGCAAACGGTCCGCCGTTGGGCAGTGTCGAGGATCGGCCGAGTTCGACCAGGACGCTCGTCAGCGCACTCGTGCCGATCGACAGTGTTCCCGGGAACCCGGCGTGCTCTCCCGACGCTCCGTAGGGCAGGGCGGGGGCGACCATTACGGCGCCGCCGTGCCTTGCGGCCGCGCGGTTGGCGACTTCGGTGGCGATCACCGTGTCGGTGTCGAGCGGAAGGTGGGGGCCGTGCTGCTCGGTCGAACCGAGCGGCACGAGCAGGGTCAGGCCCGGTCGGACGTCCGGCCAGCGCTGTCCGCTCAGGTCGATGCAGGTGGCCTCGTCCGACGCCACGTCAGCCCGGTACCTGTCCCCACGCCCGCAGGCGGTCGAGGATCGCATCGGCGGCGGCGTCGGGGTCCAAGGCGAGTCGTTGCGGTGGGGTGCGGCTGGTGTGCGCTCCGGTGAGCGCCTCGACGCGTCGACGTGGATCGGGGTCGGCCGGGGCGTCGAGGATCCGGGCTCGGGGACGGAATGGGCCGACCCGCTGGGGTGCCGGCTCCCATTCGATGTCACCCGTTCCGGCGGTGAGGACCCGCACGTTCGCCGATCTGGCCTGAAGGACACCGCGCAGCGGGGCGCGTCGGAGTCGCGCCGTCGTTCCTTCGACGGAAAGCACCGCCGGCCCGGTTATGGCGAGGACCTCGCGGCGACCGCCGTCGAGGCGACGTTCGACGTCGAGGCGGCGGTCGTGGGCCTGTTCGATGCGCACCAGTCCGCAGACCGCCTCGAGGGAGAGTTCGGCGCCGAGGTAGGAGGGTACCGACGCCGACCCTCGATCGAGGCTCCAGTCGCCGCACAGCACCATCACCGGGTCGAGTGGCCGGGCAACGCCGGCGAGCAGTCGGGCGACGCAGGCGCTGGTCGGTTGGTGCTCGTCACCATCGTCGAGGTGGACACGCGTGACGGCGGTGGCGCCTGCCGCGAGCGCATCGCGGAGCATCGAGTCCGCGTCGGCGGTGCCGACGGTGATGACGTGCACGGCTGTGGCACGGGTTTGGGCGAGGCGCAGAGCCCACTCCAGCGCCGCTTGGTCGGCGAGGGACGGGCCGGACCAGCGCTCGTCGGTGACGATCGTGCCGGTCAGCGGATCGATCTCGGGCCGAAGCGCGACCCATTTCATGCAGACCACGATCGGTGGCGACGACGGGTTCATCGCCGAAGATCCGTTCTCATCCGTGCCGGAAGACGACGCCATGTCCGCCTTCCGGGTAGGACCAGCTGATCGCACCCTCGGTGTTACAGACGAGGTAACACGTCCCGCACTCGAAGCACTGCTCGTAGCTGAACAAGATGCCTCCGTCGTCCGTCGGGACGAAGAGCTTGGCCGGGCAGGCATGGACGCAAGCGCTGGTGGTGCAGCTCCGGCAGCGGTCGGAGTCGACGACGATATGGGCCGCATGGGAGACCCGGAAGTCAACGGTCTCCATCCGGTCGTCGAAAGCCATCACCGCACGTCGCATCACCGTCGACGGTAGCGCCCCTGTCGATGCTGGGAGAGAGGTTGCCCCTCTGCTTGCCCGGTGCTGCGCCGCTCGACTGCTCGCAACACGAGTGACCGGCGCGCGCGGCTGGGAGAGAGGTTGCCCCCACATATGGGGGCGGAACACCTCCCAACGTCGCTCGGAGGTGTTCTACCCCCAACAATGGGGGCAACCTCGCTCCCAACGATCCGACCGACGATCACTCCGAGGGCGGACGGAAGTCCTGGAGGAAGTCGAGGATGGTGGTGGGGTCGGGGGTGACGATGACGTGGCGGTGGTAGTCGTCGTCGCCGAAAAGGGGACGGAGGAACCGTTCGATGGGGAAGTGCCGGCTCCACCAGTGGTCGATGCCGGCGAACGGGAGATCGAGGAAGCACATCGGGCTGAACCAGCGTTGGGTCCGATAGACGTTCTGGGCGGCGTCCTGGAAGACCTCTTGGAGCGTCCCGGCATTGCCCGGCGCGTAGATCACCCCGTGACGGGCGATGGCCAGCAGTCCGTCTTCGCGGAGCGCGTTGGAGACGTACTTGGCGATGTGCGTGGCGAACGGTGTCGGGGGCTCGTGACCGTAGAACCACGTCGGGACGCTGAGACTGGCCATGGGCGGAGCGTCGAGTTCTTCGAGCAGCCGGAACGCCGGTGCCTGCCACCGGTGGAGAGACCGGACGAGTTCCCGGTCGACGCGGCCCTCACGGCTCACGATGGCCGTCATGCCGGACGGGAACGTGGGGACGGACCCGAGGAACGCGATCGCCTCGGAGAGCGTGGTGATGTCGCGGTTGGCCAGCATGGCGCCGAGGTGTGTCACCTCCATCGCCCCCGGGCCACCGCCACTGGAAACGACGACACCCGCGGAACCAAGCTCGCGGGCGAGTTCAGCGACTGTCGCGTAGGTGGGGCTGGCGCGTTCGACCCGATGGCCGCCCATGATCGCGACGCACCGACGCTCTCCGAGAAACTCGTTTCGACCTTCCGTGACCTGCTGGTCCTGTTCGGCCCACGCGATGCGCTGGGCCTGCGTGGACGGCCGGCGGGTGGCGAGGAACGTCCGGAAATCGAGCGTGTCGAGGTAGGACTCGGAGATGTCGGGGTCGAAGCCGTCGAACAGGTCGACTGGGGAGAACAGCATTGTTCGGATCGGTCAACCGAAGATGGAGAAGGCGTCGCGTGCGTCCCGGGCGAGGTCGCGCAGCTTCAGGCCGTGGTGCTTGAGCAATGGACGCCCGATGGTCGCCGCGCCCCGCTTCCGCGACGGATTCTGCACGGTGTAGAGCTGCTCGAAGAGGTCGCACGCCACCTTCGGGTAGCGGTCCTGGACCCGTTCCGAGAGCAGAAAATGGCCCGCCTTGCGGACCTTCTTGTGGTCCTGCAACACCCAGGACGACTCCAGTCGATGTTGATATGTGCGCAGACTTTCTGCGGACGTATCATTTCGGGAAAGGGCCTCGTGGGCAGCTTCACCAGCGGCCATTCCGGCCCCCATGGCGTAGTTGACGCCCTCGAGCCACAGACCCGCGGCGAGGCACATCGCCGCGGCATCGCCAGCCACGAGCATCCCGTCGGTGAACAGCCTCGGCATCATGTTGAATCCGGCCTCGGGGATCAGATGTGCCGCGTATTCCTTGATCTCACCTCCCTCGACGAACGGCGCAAGTGACGGATGGTCCTTGAGGCCACCGATCACGTCTTCCGGCCGGATCTTTGCCTTGGCGAGTCCCGTGAGCGAGAGCACGGCCCCGATCGAAACGGTGTCGCGGTTCGTGTAGAGGAAGGCGCCACCGGGGATTCCCCTGGTGCCACCGACGATCTCGAAGTCGGCGCCCTCGTCTCCGGTCAGATTGAACCGCGCCTCGATCTCGGTCCGCGGAATCGCGAGGACCTCTTTCACCCCCAAGGTGAAGTTCTCGGCCCCGCCGTGGTCGTAGAGCCCGGCCTCCTTGGCCAGGAACGAGTTCACGCCGTCGCAGGCGATGACCACGCCGGCGGTGAGGTCTCCGTCACGATCCGTCCGTACCCCGGCGATCCGGCCACGCGAATCGCGGATGAGCCCGGTCGCGGTGGTGGAGGTGATCAGTTGCGCGCCGGCGGCGACGGCCTGTTCAGCGAACCATCGGTCGAAGTCGGGACGGTATGCCGTGAAGCCGTTGTAGGGAGGTCTACCCCATGTGGTGGTGCGGTAGTCGATGCAAAGGCTCTGGTGGTCGGTGAGGAGCATGGTGCCCCGCCGGGTGATCCACCGCTGCACGGGCACCTGGTCCCACCAGTTGGGCACCAGCCGATCGAGGATGCGGCCGTAGATGACCCCGCCGTAGACGTTCTTGGAACCAGGGAACGGGCCCCGCTCGAGCAGGGCCACCGAGCGACCCGCCCGGACGGCGGTGAGAGCGGCGGCAGATCCCGCCGGTCCTGCCCCCACGACGAGGACCTCAACATCGGGCGTCGGCATGCCGACGAAGGTAGTGCTGTGCAGATGAGTTTCGGCATTCGCTGGTGGATCGCGTCGTCGCGACCCTCGACGAACGCGACCGCAACTGCCACGCTGGTGGCCTGATGATGGCGGCACATCTGCGGTTGGCAGGACAGGCGGCGCGTCGCCCCGACGCGCCCGCTCTCCTTTCGGGAGACACGTCGATGACGTTCGCCGAGTTGTCGGCGAGCGCCGAACGGGATGCGGGCGCCATCGCCGCGGCGCTCGATCTGGGCGGGGCCGATCCGGCATCGGGAAGTGGCGACGCTCGTCGGATCGGTCTGGCTCTTCCCCGTTCCTTCGACCTCGTGTCGCTGGTGTTCGGTTCCTTGGCGTCGGGCGCGGCGTATGTTCCGCTGGACCCGCGGCTCCCCGCCGAGCGTCTCCGGTACATGGCGGAGGATGCCGGGGTTTCGCTCGTGGTTCTTCCGACGGACGAGCGGCCCGCATGGTTGCCGGAGCGCATCGCCTCGATCCCCGTTACCGACCTGCGCGGATCTCCTTGCGGCGATCGAGATGCCGAGCCAGTCAGTCCTCCGGCGACTTCGCTGGCCTACGTGATCTACACCTCCGGCTCGACCGGACGTCCGAAGGGCGTGAGGATCACCCACGCGAATCTGTCGCTCATCCTCGATGCCTGGCGTTCCGTTGCCCATGTGACAGGTGGACCGGGTACCGCGCGATTCCTGTTCCACTCGACGCTGTCGTTCGACGCGTCGCTCACCGAGTTCCTCTGGCCGTTGACCGAGGGGCACACCGTCGTGTTGGCACCGGACGGGCCGCGTGCGGGCTTCGGCGATTCGTTCGGCCCGATGCTCGAACGCCATCGGGTGACCCACCTGCAGTGCACGCCGACCCGTGCTGTGCTGATGCTTGCCGACAACGATGACCGCCGCGGTCTTCGCTCGCTCCAACAGGTTCTCATCGGTGGTGAGGCGCTTCCGCCGGCTCTCGTCCATCAGCTTCAAGCGGCCGGTGTGGGTGTCGTGACGAACATCTACGGCCCGACGGAGTGCTCCATCTGGGCGTTTGCCCACGATGTGGAATCGACCGACGGAGCGACGGTTCCGATCGGCACGCCGCTCCCGGGCGTTCGTGCGTTCGTAGTCGACGAATTGCTCCAACCGCTTGCTGACGGGGCAGAAGGTGAGCTGCTGATCGGTGGTCCTTTCGTCGGCGATGGCTATCATGGACGTGCAGATCTCACGTCGGAGAAGTTTCGTACGCTTACGATTGACGGATCGGAGTTGCGGGTGTACCGAACCGGTGACCGGGCGATCCGTCGTTCGGACGGCGTGCACGAGTTCCTCGGACGCATCGACACCCAGGTGAAATTGCGGGGTCATCGGATCGAGTTGGGCGAGATCGAGTCGGTGCTCATCGAACAACCGTCGATTGCCCAAGCAGTGACGGCGGTCGTCGGGCATGGTCTGGGTGACGACCGGTTGGTCGCCTACGTCATTGTGCCTCGAGGGCTGTCCTTCGACGAGGTCGGCGTTCGACGGGCTATCGTGTCTCGGCTCGCTCCGGTGATGTCTCCGTCGCTCTACGTCGTGCTCGACGAGTTCCCGCTCACGCCGTCGGGGAAAGTCGATCGCCGTTCCCTTCCGGAACCCGCTCCGCAGTCGCTCGCCACCGTGACACGGGAAGCGGGAAAGGATCTGCCGGGCACTCCTCTCGACCGGATCATCGCCGACTTCGCAACGGTGTTCGGACACGGGGTCGGTCCCGACGACGACTTCTTCGATCTCGGAGGGCACTCGCTCCTGGCGGTCGAACTGCTGGGCCGCATTGCGGAGCGCAAGGGCATCGACCTCCCCCTCACTGTCCTTCTCGACGCGCCCACGCCGCGCCTGCTGGCCGAGCGTGCTGCCAACCCCGGTGGATTCAGTGCGGTGTCGTCGCTGGTGCGATTCGGCGTTGATGCCGCGCCGGTGAAGTTGTTCCTCGTCCACGGCGCCGGCGGCAACGTGATGGGATTTCGCGAGATTGCTCTCTCGCTTCGTGGTCAGGTCGAAGTCATCGGCGTGCAGGCGGCCGGTGTCGAGCCCGGGCGTACGCCGGATCGATCGATGACGGAGATGGTGGAGAGGTACGCCACCGCGATCCAGGCTGATGACCCCACGGGCCGCTACTGGATCGGCGGCTACTCCGACGGAGGCTTGATCGCAATGCACCTGGCCCAGGAGCTGCGTGGCCGTGGATCCACGATCGCCGGTCTCGTGGTGCTCGACTCGTTCATCGCCGAACCGATGCCGTCGACCTTGCTCGGCCGCCTCGGCAATGTCACTCGCAACGCCCGTGACCGCGGGGGCCGTTCGCTTCCGGCGTGGGCGCGGGCGAGTTGGCGTGCGTGGCGGGCCCGCGCCGGATACTTCGATGCCAATGCGGAGGCCGCTGAGCGGCTCGGGTACGTCGGGGTTGATGCGATCGTCGACAAGGCGGTGCTCGGCGCCGGGGACTCCGGGCCCATTCCTGCTCCGGCGTTGCTGTTCCGGTCGACGGAGATGACGCCCACGTTCTGGTTCGATTACTCCCATGTCGAGGAATGTGCCGCCTCGACGCACTCCGTGTGGGTTCCCGGCGGTCACTCCGACGTCTTCCAGGGCGAAAACGCACGGTTGGTCGCCGACGAGATCGCAGCGTTCGTCGATCGTTTCAATCGTTAGACGTGTCCCGCAGCTTTCGTTCGAGAGCGTCGAGCACTCCGGCGGCATCACTGACGATGGCGAGTTCGGCCATCGTCATCATCGGACAGCTCGGATCGGTGTTGACGCTGATCACGTGGTCGGGGTCGCCGAGGCCGCTCGTGTGTTGCGTTGCGCCGGAGATCCCGAACGCAAGGTAGATCGATGGTGTGACGGCTACCCCCGTCGTTCCGATCTGACGTTCGAAGGGAATCCATCCCGCGTCACTGGCGACGCGCGTTCCGCCGAGTGACGCGCCGAGGTGCCGTCCGACGCGGGCGAGTTGGTCGAAACGATCCTTGGAGCCGAGGCCGAGTCCGCCGCCGACGATGAACCGAGCTTCGGTGAGATCCATCGTCGTCGGATCGGGCGGAAGCACGGCGATGCTCGTCACCACCCGTTCGGAGCCGTCCTGCGTTCGTGGTGCACTTGACGGGAGCGCGGTAATCGTCGTTGCGGTGGGCGCAGAGGGTCTCGTGAGCCCGCGGACCCCGGGGACGAGCGTGGCCACGAACGGTCCGACGGGGATGAGCTCACGGCCGACCCGGCCGGCCGTCCGTACACAGGTGACGCGACGCTCGCGGACTTCGGTGGCCGACGCGTAGAGGGGCCGCCGGAGTCGATGTGACAGGAGCGGGGCGAGGTCGCGGCCGTCGGGTGAGGCCGGCAGGATGAGCCCGGTTGCGGTTCGCACGGGGTCGATCGCAGCGATGCCGTCAGCGATCTCGACCAGGCCCGAGCCTGGCATCTCCATGGTGAAGATCGTGTGCGCGCTGGACAGATTCTTCGCAGCTTCCTCGGTGTCTGATCCGACGAACACGGCGCGGCCGTTCGCCTCCGCGACTGCTTCCTCGCCGCCCGCCGGCACGATGCCATTGCGGACGACGACGATGGCGAGGAGGCTCACAGCGCCGCTCCGACGCGGTCGCCGTCGACGATGGCGGAATGGGCGCGGCGGGGCGCGATCGCGTCGCCGATGCGGCGAACGTCGAGCCCGGAGTCGGCCAGTTCGCGGAACAGCGCGTCATCGGGTCGGTTGGGCACGGCGAGCACGACCCAATCCGTCTGGCGGTCGAGCATCGTGCCGCTCACGTGATGGAGGATCCGGAGCGTACGTTGGGCAGGGTCCCAGCCCATCACCACGGCGTCCGGAGTGAGGGCGATGCCCTTCGCCGCAGCTCGGATGCGAAAGCCCTCCATGTCGAGGGTGATGCCCAGGTCCTGGCCGACGACCATGCCGGGCGTGATGATCTCGACAACACATCCGCGGTCGGCGAGTACTTCGGCAACCGACGTCGCCTGGTGGAAACCGAGCTCGTCGATCACCGTGACCCGATGACCGGGAACCGGAGCGAAGGTACCGCGGAGGACGTCGATGACATCGCCGATACGGTCGCCATCCGGCGGGGCCCAATAGGGGCGCTGCGGCACGGAGCCGGTGGCGACGATGACGACGTCGGGCTTCTGATCGATCACGAACGGCGCGTCGACCTCGTGACCCAACGCCACCTTCACCTCGAGACGCTTCAGCTCGTTGAGCTGATTGCGGATCATGTCGCCGAACTCGGCCCGGTTCGGCACGCTCGCCGCCCAGTGGACCTGACCGCCGGCAAGTGCCTCGCGTTCGTAGACGACGACCTCATGTCCGTGGTGCGCGGCGGAGATCGCGGCCTGGAGCCCTGCCGGACCGCCGCCGATGATGAGCACCCGCTTGGGCCTTCGCCCGAGCGCGACGGGCGAGCCGAGGCCGGTCGATCCAACCGGAGTGGCTGCGGCGAGTTCCGCCTCACGACCGGCCGCGGGGTTCTCGATGCATCCGAGCCAGCGGTTGAGTCCCATGCGCCCGACGCATTCCTGGTTGCACGACAGACACAGGCGAGTGTCGTCGTGCTCGCCGCTCTGTGCTTTGCGGACGAAATCGGGATCGGCGATCTGGGCGCGCACCGCTCCGACGAGATCGCAGTGTCCATCGGCCAACGCCCGTTCGATCTGCAGTGGATCCTTGAATCGTCCGACCCCGACCACCGGGAGGTCGACCTCGCGGCGGATCGCGTTCGGGATGAACAGTGCGTATCCCGGCGGGATGTGCATCGATGCTTCGATCATGAACAGCGTTGCCGTCGCCACACCGATGGACGTGTTGATGTAGTCGACCTTGCCGGTCGCCTCGACGATCTTGGCCACGGCGACCGCTTCGTCGATGGTGGTTCCGCCTTCGATGAGTTCATCACCGCAAAGGCGAACGCCGAGTGCTCTCATCGGCCCGATCGCATCCCGCACGGCGTCGACGATCTCCACGAGGAGACGTGCACGATTCTCGAGGCTGCCCCCGTATCTGTCGGAACGGACGTTTGTGGCGCCGGACAGGAACCCGCGCACGATCGACGAGTGGCTGCATTGTAGTTCGACGCCGTCGAATCCCCCTTCTGCGCAATGCGCGGCAACGAGCGCGTATCCGGCGACGATCTCGACGATCTCACCTATCGTGACGGCCTTCGGAACTTCGCGGAAGAGCGGGTCGGCCACCGGAGAAGGCGCCCAGACCGGCAGGCGGGAGTACATCGAGGACGCCTGGCCGCCGTTGTGGTTGATCTGGGCGAAGATCGGCGTTCCGAAGCGGTGCACCGCGTCGGTGATCCGCCTGTACCCGGGAATGACCTCGCGGTGGAAGCCGTGGATGAGCTTCTCGTACGGCCAGTCCGTCGGGTGGGTCGAGTGCTCCTCGGTGATGATCAGTCCGGCCCCTCCTGCCGCCCTGGCGGCGTAGTAGGCGGCGTGCTGCTCGGTCGGCAGCCCGTCGGCGGAATAGTTCGTCAGGTGGGCCGAGAACACGACGCGGTTGCGAACGGTGATCGGCCCCAACGGCAGGGGCGAGAAGAGGTAGCGATACCGGCTCATCGTGTTCCCCAGTCTCGTCGGTCGGCCAAGGTACGGCGAAGCGGGCTCGGGCCAGCTGCCGTGCGCGGGCCAGCAGTCGTGCAGGCGACCGCTGTGGTGCGCGGGCCAGCTGTGGTACTCGGGCCAGGAGTCATGGCTTGGGCCAGCTGTCGTGCTTGGGCCAGGGGGCTTCGGTTTTCCCGGTGTTGGCCGGCCCGAGCGAGTGAGCTGGCCCACGGAGGTTGGGTTGGCGGATGATGGGATGCTCGGAGCCGAATGGTGGGGTTCGCCTGTCGGTTCCTGTCGCCGTATGGTCGGGGGCATGAGTGCACCCGTCACCGTCGTCACCGGAGCGAACAGCGGCATCGGCCGAGCTACCGCGATCCATCTCGCCTCCCAGGGCCACACCGTGTACGGCACCGTCCGCAGCAGGGAGAGGGCCGGCAAGCTTCTCCAGATGTCGGCCGATGCCGGTGTCGAGGTGAACCTGGTCGAGCTCGACATCGCCGACGACGCGTCCGTCGCGAGCGGCTTCGCCCAGATCCTCGCGGAGGCCGGTCGTGTCGATGTACTCGTGAACAACGCCGGCGTCGGCGGCAACGCGGTGGCCGAGGAATGTCCCCCGCAGATGTACCTCGACGTGCTGAATGTGAACCTGTGCGGTGCCGTTCGCTGCGCCCAGGCTGTCCTACCGGGAATGCGTGAGCGGCGGAGCGGGGCGATCGTCAACGTCACCTCGGTCGTCGGACGTTTCGCGGCGATCGCCCAGTCGCCCTATGTTGCGTCGAAGTGGGCGTTCGAAGGACTCTCCGAGGGCATGGCCCAGGAGCTCGCACCGTTCGGGATCCGCGTGGTGATCGTCGAGCCGGGCGTCACCAAGAGTGCGATCTTCGCCAAGAACATCGATGCTCCGAACCAGACGGGGGCATACGACGCGGCGTATCGGCGCATGTTCCAGTTCTACGCCGCCGGCATGTCGCATTCGACGGATCCGTTCGAAGTCGGCAAGGTGATCAACGAGGCCATCACCACCGATTCACCGAAGCTGCGCTGGCCGGTGAGTTGGGGTGCCGAGGAGATCATCTCCGGTCGGGCCCGCATGAGCGATGCCGAGTGGGTCGCCATGGGTGCGTACTCCGATGCCGCAGACGACGCCTACTACGACGCGTTCCGCGACCACTTCGGTATCGACCTTCGACAGATGTAAGAGCGCGTTACTCACACGAGGAGAGCCTGCGATGTTCGAGACCGCAGACGACCTGATCCAACTGCAGCGACTGCTCAACGACTCCTATGCCGCCGCCGGCAGCCATCTGCAGAACGTGATCACCCCGGATCGTCGGCTGACAGCAGTCGAGCTTGCGGCGATGCTGACCGGTATGCGACTGCTGGTCCTGGCCACGGTGACTGGCGACGGTCGGCCGATTGCCGGGCCGGTCGATGGCATCTTCTTCCGTGGCTCGTTCCACTTCGGCTCCGCCTCGGATTCGCTCCGGTTCCGCCACCTGCGCCAGCGCCCATCGGTGAGCGCCACGCACTTACCGGGGGAGGAGTTGTCGGTCACGGTGCACGGCGAAGCCGAGGAGCTCGACATGAAAGCTTCGGCGAACCGCGATTTCCGGCAGACCCTGCTCGACATCTACGTGCCCCGCTACGGCGCGGAGTGGGAGAGCTTCCTCGACAGCGGTTCGTCGTATGCGCGCATTCATGCGCATCGGATGTTCACGTTCTCCATGCCCGAACTCGCCGAGGCCGGTAGCCCGTAGCCCGTAGCCCGTGGACCGTAGCCCGTGGTCGGTGGTCGGGAACGGTCGTGTCGACGGTTCGCCGATCGCCGTGCCGATCGCCTCGTCAACTCGCCCGGCGTCGACGTCGGAGCCTCGACAAGGTCACGAGGCACACAACAAGTAAGCCGACCAGCAGCACGGTGATGGCGAACGAGATACCGATGGTCGTAATCGTCATTTGCAGGTTGCCGATCGTGCGCACCACGGTGCCGTCCTTTCGGCACAGCAGCTTGTCGGTGTAGCGGCTCGACCCTCCGCTTCTTCTCACCTTCACCTGGAAGACGATCGTGTCTGCGTCGGAACACCAGAGTCGGCCGTTGATCCGCTTCTTGATCGCGTCGAATCCGAGCAGCCAGGAGAGGAACCCGGTCGGCACGCCAAGCCCGAGAAGGAGCGCCAGGGCCCGGCTCGCGAACTCTCGGGTGGAGGAAGCAGCGGGTGCACCGGTATCGCTCGCACTCATATCGCCACGGTAGAGCGGATCGTGAGCGCTGCGCGGCAGCTACGACGAGAGGGACCTCAGGCGAAGAACTGCTTGGTCTCGTCGACCCGAAAACGAACGGTTGCGAGCGCCATCAGGACGACTGCCGCACCCATCAGCACGCCCACCGGTAGGGCCACGTCACCGAGACCGCCTGCCTTCAGGAACACCGCGTTGTGTCCCTTCATCGCCCAATACGCGGGAGTGAAGGGTCCGATGACTCGGGCCCAGCCGGGCAACTGCGAAAGCGGCACCAGAGCGCCGCCGAGCCCGGCGAAGGCCATCGCTCCGACGTTCTGAAACGCGTTGACCTGGTTGACGGTCCGGAGGGTCGAGCTGATCAACATGATGAGCGCCACGACGCAGAAGGAGTAGCCGAGCACCACAGCGAACTCGGCGAACGGCGAGCCTCCGTTGAGACGCAGGCCCAGCGCCAGTCCACCGACGGTGAGCAACGTTGTCTGGAACACCGTCAGGATCACGACCCACGGGATCATGAACCCGATGAGCAGCGCACGTGACGACGCCGAGGAGGCGCGCAACCGGTCCCACGTTTGCCACCCGTGCTCGCGGAACAGACAGAATCCTGCGGACCCTCCGACGAAGAAGCCGAACATCACCACTTGGCCGGGAACGACCTGCTCGGCACCACTCGCGCTGCGGTACCCGCTCGCCTGGAGCGAGAGACCCATGGTGCGCTTGAACAGCGGCATCACCACGAGGGGCATGAGGAACATGATGAAGAGGAACCACGGGTCGCGCCGGATGATGCGGAGCTGTTGCTTGACGACGGCGATGACTGCATTCACTCCGACTCCTCGACCAGCGTTGACCCGGTCACGGCCAGAAACACTGACTCGAGGTCGGGTTTGCGGGCTTTCACGGATTCGATGCCAATTCCAGCATCGGCGAGCCGCGACACGACGTCGGGCAATGAGGTGTCGGTGGTGACGCGGTAGTGCAGCGGGCTGGATTCGACAGCTCCGAACGCGTGTGTGAGTTCGGGGGTCAACGGCGCGACGGTGTGCAGGTCGAGGCCGGTCGTTCGGTGCGCGTCGATGAGCTCAGCACGAGAACCGGAGGTCAGGACTCGCCCGTCATCGATGATCACGATCGACGCGTCGAGCGCCTCGACCTCGGGGAGGTAGTGCGTCGTATAGACGATTGCCGCGCCGTCGGTCGCCAGCTGGCGGACCGCGTCGATGAGCTGGACGCGCGTGGTGACATCGGCGCCGACCGTTGGCTCGTCGAGCATGAGCACCTTCGGTCGGTGCATGAGCGCGCATCCCGTATGTAGTCGCCGCGCCTCGCCGCCGGACAACTTCATGGCCTTGCGATCAAGCAGGGAGGCGAGACCGAGTTGCTCCGCGACGGACTTGGCACGAACATGTCGATCGGCTCGGCTCAGGCCGCTCAACTCACCGAAGAACTCCAGGTTCTCCCGGACCGACAGCGGCGGGTAGATACCCGTGCGCTGCGGAGCGATCCCAACGAGACCCGTCGCCGACCGGGGATCGGCGAGAACGTCAACCCCATCGACGGTCACGGAACCGGCGTCGGCTTTCACGAGCCCGGCAATGATCGAGAGCAGCGTGCTCTTTCCCGCCCCGTTGCGCCCGAGCAGCGACACGATGGACCCGGCGGCGACATCGAGCGACGCGCCTTGCAACGCCGTGATGTCTCCATAGGACTTGTGGACCTCGCGGACGCTGAGCACGCCGAGAACCTATCTGTTCCCCGCTGCGCTCGCCGACCCATTTCGGTCGGGTTCGATTCGATGAAGATCAGGCGGGGAACATCTCGTATGCGCGCATGTCATCAACGGTCGCGTACGTGCGCATCACGAGTGCCTCGATGAGATCGAGACCGCGCTGATTGCTGGCGGGTACGGCGATCGCCCCGAACGACGCCATCATGGCCACCAGGAGGAGGTTCCGTCGGACGTCATCTTCGAACTCGGCGTAGGAGTAGTCCGCCACGCCGGCGTCACCGAGGGTGCGGTGATACGTCTGCATCAGCGATTGCGTGTTCGCTCGGCGGGTTTCATCGTCCATCGACCAGGCGATGAAGTACGCGACGTCGAGCGCGCCGACGCCTTGCACGCAGAGCTGCCAGTCGATGAAGTACACCGGGGAGACGCCCGCGGTCGCGTCGTCGTTGAACAGCACATTGTCGAGACGCAGGTCCATGTGGGTCAGTGTGAGCGGACGGGTAGCCATCGCGGTATCGGCCATCTGCATGGTCTTCGTCCGGCACAGGTCGGCGACCCGCCGGCCGTGTGGTGAGAGACGGTCGCCGTAGGTGGCGATGAACGGCTCGTAGACCATGGCGTACTGGGACTCGCCGTCGCGGTACTTGCCCTCGTTGCCCTTCGACAGCCACGCGAAGGTCGGGTTCCGGTCGATATGCCAGTGGTGCGCGTGAAGCTTCGCCAGTTCGACCATTACGGTGTTTGCGTCCACCGCCGAACATCCGGCGACCTGATCGGGGATCCGGCACTTCGAGAGGTCTTCGAGGATGAGGGCGAAGCCTCGTCCTGAGGCGTCCACCTCGGCGAAGTGCGAACGCGGGATGTTCGTGACGTCACCGGTGGCGTGCCGGTAGAAGTTGATCTCCCGCTCGTAGAAGCCGAACCTCTCGACCAGGTCGAGGACGGGTTCGTGCGGCGACGCGAGCTTGGCGATGACCGAGGCCGGCCCGCTTCCCTCGGAGTACTCGAGCGAGAGGCGTCCGAGGACGCCGAGCATGCCGACCCCTTCGCCGATCGTCGTCGAGGTCACCCGTGACACGCGACCACCGAGTCGGCAGTTGTCGTTGAGCCACTGCGGCGTGATCTCGTCGGGACTGGCGGGGTAGATGCTCATGGCGACCTCTGCTTGCTCGATGGTTCTCTTCAAGCAGTATTGGTCGAACCGGGAGCTGTTTCTGTGATCGGCATCACACGGCAGAATTGGGCAGAGTCCGCTCGATGGTTGTAGCCCTGGTCGCCCCCAGGGCGCCTGAGTGCACAATCATCGGCCCTCGAAATTGTCAACGCGGTAGGCCGTTCGACTCATCTCGCACGCGAAGATCGCAGTGCCCGCAGGGTCCGGCCGAGTGGAGAGATGCCTCCGACGGATCGGAGGCGAACAAGACCACAAGGACGTGGGATGGGCACGGATGCCGCATTCGCCACCCTCGGCATTGCCGTGGGTGCACAACCGATCGAGATCACGCGGGCCTTCCGGGCTCTGAGTCGCCGTTCGCACCCGGATACCGGTGGTGAGCCCGCCGTGTTCGCCAAGGTCGTAGCGGCATACCGCACCCTGCAGCGCGCCGGCCTCGTTCGAGCCGAACCGATCGTCGACACAGATGCCCCGAGCGCCGACAGCCCGGCCGAAGCACTTGGCATGGTCCCGACCGGACGTGGCCAGCGAACGAGTCGCGTGCCGGGGCCGGCCGATCGTCACTACCGCCGATTCCTCGACGGCCTCGACCGGGCCGCGGCAATGCCCGACGTGTGGATCGAACGGCCGGCCCCGCGTCGTCTGGTCGTCGACGAGACCCGTGTGGCCGGAGCGACGTTCGCCGAGATCCTCGACCGCGAGCTTCTGCGGGTCAGCTGACGTCTCTCACCCGACGTTCCGTCCGAACGAGAGCGAACCGGCTTCGACCGCCGGCTCCGTCAGCCTCGAACCGGCAGGGCCATTGCGACTCGGCGCCCTTCGAGGATGGCTTCGTGGATCGTCCGGGGGGCGACGCGGTCTCCGGCTTGCGGCAGCGTCTCCTCGGGATCGAGGGTGTGATCGGGAAGGCGATGACCGCACGCAACGAATGTCGTGGCATCGATGACGTCGGTCGCGCCGGAAAACCGGTCTTCCACCTCGACCTTGCTGTCGGCCACGCGGCGGACAAGTGCCTGCTTCACCAACCGCACACCGAGCGCGTGGAGGCGGACCTGCGCCGGGGCCAGATCGCCTGTGAGGCTCAGCTTCTCGCCGACCAGCAGATCTGGCGTGACGAGGATGACCCCGGCAGCGCGACGGGTGTCGTCGGCGGCTAACAACTCGGCGACGGAAAGTCCGATCGGCCCGCCGATCGGGTCCCAGACCACTAGCGGGCCCGGCGGCAGCGACGAGATCGGATCGTCGAGCGCGAGGACATCGACGGCGTGACGCAGATCGGCCGAATCGCTCACGGCAAAGGGCAGTGTCCCATGCGTCCCGCCGGTCGCCAGGACGACAGGGCCCGATGCCCGCAGCGAGTCGAGCGTTGCCGCATCAACCGGTGCGTCGAGGTCGAACACCACCCCGAGGCGGAGGCACTCGGCATGGAGCCACTCGGTCGCCTTCCCCAGCCTGGCGCGTCCCGCGCCATGCGCGGCGTGAAGGAGGACTCCACCGACCAATGACGAGCGATCGCGAACCGTCACGGCGAATCCGCGCATCGCCGAGATACGGGCCGTTTCGAGCCCGGTCACTCCCGCCCCCACTACCGTAAGTGTGCGTTGCATATCTCCGCTCTGCATGTTTCCGCTTGACCCGACGATCGGTTCCGCGGCGTCATCGAGCTCGTGCCCGCTGCGCGGATCCATCACGCAGCTCACGATCGGATTGCGGTTGTCGCGCACCTTGCAGAGCTGGTTGCACAGCACGCAAGGGCGAATCTGCTCCGGGGTGCCGGCGCGCAGCTTGGCGACCAGGTCGGCGTCGGCCAGTTGCGCACGGGTCATCTCGGCGCCGTCGGCCGCGCCATCGTCGATGGCCCACTCGGCCTGGCCCCAGTCGACGATCGACCCCTGCGCGAACACTGGTACGCGGTGTCCGGCCTCAACCAACGCAGCACGCACCTGTCGGGCCAGGCCGATGGCGAAACCCGGTTCGACGTGCCCATCGGGACGCGTGAGAGCGACCGAGTAGATCGATCCCCGAACCACGGTGATGAGATCCACGAGATGCGCCACCTCGACGGCGATCTGGGCACCGGCGTCGGGAACGATGCCGGCCCACGGGGCGAGCTCATCGACGCTCAGCCGCAGCGCGACGATGGGCCCGACGCCGATTGCCTCACGCGCCGCGCCGAGCACTTCTCGCAGAAGGCGCAGGCGGTCGTTGCCGTACTCATCGCCTCGCATGTTCGTAAGTCCACTCAGGAACTGTCGGACGAGTGAGTTCTGACCGGCGTTGATCTCGACGCCGTGGCAGCCCGAGGCAATCGCCAGCGTGGCGGCATTGGCGAACCCGCGAACGACCGCGCTGATATCCACCGGCTCCATGACCTTTGGAACCTCACGAGACGCGACCTCCGGGACCGGGGACGGCGCCCACATCTCGCGCTGGCTCCAGTGGCTCGTCCCCTGTCCTCCGCTGTGGCCGATCGCGGCGAGCACGACGGTCCCGGTGCCCGTGTCGCGAACGGCATCCACGATCGTTCGCCAGCCAGGTCCGCAAAGGGATGCGAGTGGCGCCCGTTCGTAGGGCCAGTCGCTGTCGTGGACCGATGCTTCCTCCGTCACGATGATTCCGGCTCCGCCGGCCGCTCGGCGGGCGTAGTACGCGACGTGGGCCTTGGAGAGCGTCCGGCCCTGCCCGAGGTTGGTCTCGTGGGGCCCGAACATCACCCGGCTCGGCGCCAGCACAGAGTGACCGGCTGACTCGGATCGACCGACGGGCAGCGGTTCGAGCAGTCTCATCGCCACCATTGTCGCCGGTTCGCGGTGCGTATCGGCACTCGTTCTCCGGCAGGAGCGGAAACCGGCGGGCACGGAAGTAGCGTCTCGTGCTGTGCATGCGGAACGGGCCGATCGGCGTGCGGGTTCGGCCCCCTGGGTGTCGTACGCGCAGAACTCCGAGGACGTATTTCTCCGCAGGTGCTTCCACGACATCGAGCGCGGGTTCTGGATCGACGTCGGCGCGTGGATGCCCCGTGGAGACTCCGTCACCTATGCGCTCTCCGAGCGCGGCTGGTGTGGCATCAACATCGAGCCGGTGCCGGATCACCTCGCAGCGTTCGTGGAGCAACGTCCGCGAGACATCAACCTCGGCGTGCTTGCCGGATCGGCTGCGGGAGAGCGCACACT
Source organism: Acidimicrobiia bacterium (assembly GCA_031418775.1). Lineage (GTDB taxonomy): Bacteria > Actinomycetota > Acidimicrobiia > Acidimicrobiales > JANYDT01 > JANLQX01. The sequence goes on along the minus strand of JANOJN010000136.1, from coordinate 8,824 downwards.
GCATCGTGTGGCTGACACCGGCCTGTCCACGACGATCGAGGCGTTTGCCGAGGAGGCGCGTCGTGACGGGCACGCGGTCGAAAGTTCCACCATCGAGGTCCGGACTCTCGACACGATCTGGGACGAGCACGTACCGGCCGGAACGGCGGTTCACCTGCTGAAGGTCGATGCCGAAGGCGCCGAGGCCGACGTGCTCGCCGGCCTCGACCTTCGCCGCCGACGGCCATGGTTGCTGTGCATCGAGGCGAACCTGCCCAATGAGAGCGACCTGGTCGACGTGTCATGGGAGCCCGCGGTGATGGCGGCCGGGTACGCGTTCGTCTACTACGACGGCCTCAACCGATGGTTCGTCGCGGACGAGCATCCGGAGCTCGCCCGCCACTTCACCTCGCCGGTCAGTGTGTTCGACGACATCATCGGGGCTCGCGCCAACGATCACATCGAGATGCTGGCGGCCGAGGCACACCGGCTCGCCGGCGAGGTGGCCCGGCTCGAACAGGAGCTCCGTGAGTGCGAGTCCTCCGCCGCGGGCATCGCGGTCTCGCGGCGAGGTTGGCGGAGCCTGTTCGGACGGTGACCGGCGGACGTCGGGAAAATGCGCCGGGGCAGCGGATTCGTATGGGGGAGGCTGGGCGCATGACCGCGACCATCGGGTTCCTCCATACATCGCCGGTGCATGTCGCGACGTTCGACTCGTTGGTTGCCGAGACCTCGGGGTCGGTGAGCGCTAAGCACATCGTCGACGAGGAGCTGTTGGCAACGGCCCGATCGATCGGGTCGGCCCACCCGCTTGTTGTCGAAGGGGTGACCGTTGCCCTCGCTTGCCTCGTTGGTGAGGGAGCAGAGGTGATCGTGTGCACCTGCTCGACGATCGGAGGTACTGCCGAGATCGTGCCCGGGATCGGCGTCCACGTCCTGCGCGTTGATCGACCGATGGCCGCCGCTGCGGTGGCGTCAGGAAACCGGATCGCTGTGGTCGCGGCGCTGGAAAGCACCCTTGGCCCCACCGCCGAACTGCTTGGCGAAGAGTCCGCACGTGTCGGACGCGCCCCAACGATCACCTTGATGCCGTGCCTCGCCGCCTGGGACCGATGGGAGGACGGCGACCTAGACCGGTATCACCGGACCATTGCCGAGCATGTCAATGCGCTCGATGAGTCGTTCGATGTAGTCGTGCTTGCCCAGGCATCGATGCTCGGCGCGCTTGCGTTCATCGACGAGCGCCCGGGACGGGTTGTCCTCTCGTCGCCGTCGAGCGCAGTTCAGGCCGCCCTGGCGATCGTCGGCTGACCCACCGTTGATCTGACGCGCTCAACGAGACGCGCGAAGGACGGCTTCCGCCCGGGGTGAAAGTGTGTAGCCGACGGTGAGGCTGATGGTCAGGCCGAGTTCCTTGAGCTTGCGCACGTCGGTTTTGAACGCCGGTGTCTCCAGACCCTCCATCTCGGCGAGCTCGGGAGCGCGTCGGCCCGGCCATTGCCCGATGAGTGCGAGCGTGCGACGCGTCCACGGCCCCCGGGCGCTGCGAGTGTCGATTGCATCGAGCTTCGCGATCACTGCGGCGACGGCCTCCGCGCTGGCATCGTCACGCAGGGCGGCGCGGGTGTCGGCGCCGGCGAAGTGCACCGTGACTCGATAGGGACGGCTGGTCTCATCGGGCTTGGCGGTCCTACCCCGGGCAGCCATCGGCTTTCCGGCGGCCTTGCCGGCTCCCGTGCGAACGGGTCGTGGTAGGAGCGATGTGCGCGCCTCGTCCGCAGACGAGAAGCCGGCGCGTGCGGCCTCGGCATCGGTGATCGATGCGGGATCGATCTCCTCGACCACGTCGATGGCCAGCTCGCCCATTGCCGTGCGGAGGCGTCCTCCGGCCTTCACGGTCGGCTTGCGCCAGAGTCGGTAGACCGTGTCGATCTCGCCCGCCACAATCCGCGCCAGCACATCCATCCGAAGCAACATGCGGCGCCCGTCTCAGCCGCCGCCGGCCGATTCGGGGGCGGACAGAAGCCACTCGAATGCTGCGGCGCGTTCGATGGTCACGCTCCGGACGATCCCCAGAAGCGGTGGCTCCGGCGCAGTGGCAATGGCGATCGCCTGGAGTGCAAACGCCACGTCGGCGGCATCGGCAAGTTCCTTCGCCGTTCGTACGACGGGACGTTGCGCCGGTTCGACCGTCAACACCTGTGTCATGAGTTGTTCCAAGACCCGCCCGGAGTCGGCGCTCGCGTCCGGGAAACGGAGGTGCGGCACGAGGCCGAGGGCCCATTCGTAGACGAAGGCCCGATCGAATCGCCATGCGAACTGCACGAGCTGTTCGGGTGACGGGGCGTCGTCGAGAACGAAATCGTGCTCGTCAACCGTGAGGTCAGCCCACACCTCATACGCGTCGGCGAACGCGAACACCTCTGGAAGCGAGAGCCCCTGGCCCTTCAGGGCAACGAGCGCAGAGGCTGTGGCGCGTCCGCAGACTGCCTCGGTCGACGGGATGAGCAACGGCGCTCGAACGATCGGGAGCACGGTCAGGTCGGTGTCGATGCCCCACAGCTTGCAGTACGTATACGTACGATCTCGGCGCTTGCCGAGATCGTCGGCGATCGGCTCGTCGGTCACGAGTATGCGTCGACGGGCTTGCGCCCGAGCGAGACGGGCGTGTGTTTGGAGTGCCCCGGTCCGGGTGAGGGTTTCACTGCGTCGGCCGCCGCGGCGATGCGGGCCAGCTCTTCGTCGGCGTTCCCCCACACACACTCCGGGTCGGGCCCGTCGAGCGGTAGGCCGGTGAAGAACTTCGCGGCCATGCATCCACCCTGACAGGCGTCATACGAACCGCAGCTTCCGCACGCACCCGGCGACTGGGGTTCACGTAGCGACGTGAACAGTTCGCTCTCTCGCCATACCGCCGTGAAGCCACCGGCGTCGCGGATCGAACCGGCCTTGAACTCGTCGTGGAGCACGAACGGGCAGGCGTAGACCTCGCCGACCGGATCGATCAGGCACACGATGCGTCCGGCGCCGCACAAGTTGAGTCCGGGGAGCGACTCACCGAGCGCACTGAGGTGGAAGAACGAGTCACCCGTCAGCACCTTCGGTCGCGTGATGATCCAGTTGTAGAGCTCGCGCTGCTGGGCGTTGGTCGGGTGCAGCTGGTCCCAGGTGTCGGCACCGCGCCCGCTCGGACGCAGACGGGTGAGCCGCAGCTCGGCGCCGTATACCGCGGCGAGCGCTTCGAAGGCATCGAGCTGGGGGATGTTGTGCCGAGTCATCACCACGCTGATCTTGAACTGGCCGAACCCGGCATCGCGGAGGTGGTTCATCGCGGTGATGGCGGTGTCCCACGAGCCGTCGCCGCGCACCGCATCGTTGGTCGCCCGGTCAGCGCCGTCGAGGCTGATCTGGATGTCGATGTAGTCGCTGCCCGAAAGCCGCTGTGCCGCTTCGGCGTCGATCCGGCTGCCGTTGGTGGAGAACTTCACCCCGACGCCATTTGCGACCGCGTAGTCGACGATCTCGAAGAAGTCGCTGCGGATCGTCGGCTCGCCACCGCCGATGTTCACGTAGAACACCTGGAGGCGGGCGAGTTCGTCGATCACGGCCTTGCACTCGTCGGTGCTCAGCTCATGAGGATCCCGGCGGCCCGATGACGAGAGGCAATGAATGCACGCAAGGTTGCAGGCGTAGGTCAACTCCCACGTGAGGCAAATCGGTGCATCGAGACCGGCCTTCAACTGATCAACCAGCAAGGGAAACCTCAGGAGAGAAAAAGGAACAGCCCGACTTCGACTGATCAACCAGCATGGGAAACCTCGGTGTGAGCGACGGGAACCAGCATGTCGGACGCCAGCAGACTGTTCAGGGCAACGAGGTAGCGGTCGGTGTTCTTCCCAGCCACGCCGTTCGTCTCCAGAGCGGCCCGAACCGACGGCGCGGCGTCGAGCGCCTTGACGACGGCAACCATGCGCGGTGACTTCAGGAAGACGAGTTTGCGATTTCCGTAGTGGTACACCAGCGCGCCGAAGGGCTCGGGGCGCACCGCCACATTCGGATGCAGCCGATACGCGGCGGCGAGGTCGATAGCTGTGGCCACACCTTCGACGGTAGTCGGACCAGCTGATGAAGAGAGCCTGCCCTGGGTCCGATTGTTCGGGTGGAATTCTGGCGGTGGTGCACGTCTGCTTCGCTGCGGTCGTCAACACTCTGAGGACTGGGCTGAGGCCTCAGCTGGGGAGGGGGCTGTTCTTGCGCCACGTGGGCCGAGCCCGTCCAGTCCGGGTCGCACCAGTCCAGTCGAGATCGGCCGGGCCGACTGTGCCCGGGCGGGGTTTTCAGTTGTCAAGGAACGGGTGACGACTGCGGTCTGTTGCTAAGCGAAGGCGAGGGGTCGTCCGGCGGCGCGGTTGAGGTTTTCGAGTCGTTGCTGGTGGTCGGGGCGGGGTCGGGTTGGTGGATGGTCGGTCTTGGGGGTGGCCAGGACGGGAGTGGTGGGAGGGTTTCGTTGTTGATGGTCCAGGTGCCGTCGCGTTGTCGGGTCATCTCGGTGCCGGTTTCGTGGCGGTGAGGGTGGCAGTCGGTGCGGCACAGGTGGCGGAGGTTTTCGATGTCGGTGAGGCCGCCGTCGTCCCATTCGATGATGTGGTCGGCATCGCATCGATGCCACGGTGTGGAGCACCCAGGTTTGACACAGAACCCGCCGTCGCGAAGGGCCAAGGCGAGTTTCTGCAGCGGTGATGCGAGCCGCCGGGAACGGCCGAAGGTCATGATTGCTCCGTCGGAGGCTTGGATCGCGGCGTAGAACACATGTTCGTACAGTTGCGAGGTGATTGGTATCTCAGTCGCCCCCGGAGCGACTGAGATACCAACCTCGGCATGGCACCATTGCGGCGCTAACACCCATACCGGCCCCTATGTGTGCTTGCTATTGCCTCGCGTCGTACCGGTTGTTCACCGGAGCGCGATAGCCCGGCGGTGGCTTGCTCATCGGCGGTCGGTCGACCGGCGCACTTGGTGGAAGCGCACCTCGTCGTTGCCGAACGATGCGATCACGGACCACCAACAGGCACCGGTACTGCAGGCTTCGAAACTCGGACCGAATAGCCAGAGAAACCTGCCCGTCGACGGCCAGTCACGTGTCTCGGTCAATCCACTGGACGGCGTGCGATGAGCAAGTTGTGCACGCTACCGAGCACCGTCTGACCGTCCTGATTCAGGACTTCGACCTTGTTCCGAACGATGCCTCGGTCGGGCTTGCTCGCAGATGCGCGTGCTTCAAGGCACGTGAATCGAACCGAAAGTGTGTCCCCATCGCGGGCAGGACTGCTGAACCTCACCTCGTCCCAGCCAAGGCCAGCCATGACCGCAGCGTCAGCTTCGCGAGACGAATGTATCAGCGACCCTGTATCGCCACAGTGTGAAACCCTGACGCAGTCAACCCGCCGAAGACGCTGGATGATGCAGCTGCCATGTCGAGATGGAATGGCTGTGGATCGTATTGCCGAGCGAACGCCATGATTTCCTCGGCTCGAAGCTCGTAGGCGCCGTGCACGAAGGACTGGCCAACTTCGTAGTCCTCGAAGTACTTCATCACCGGATTCTCGCAGAGTGGTCCGGTCGTACACAGCGTGTCGGCTGACGGGAAATCAGGAGTCCCCCTAATCTGACGCCATGATTGAAGACTTCAACGGTCGAGTCGCGGTGGTGACGGGGGGAGCGAGCGGAATCGGCAAGGCGATCGCGTCCGCGTCCAAAGCCGCCGGGATGACGGTGGTGATCGCCGATGTGGAGCAGTCGGCGCTCACCACGACGTGCGAGGAATTGGGCGTGGAAGGAATGCTGATCGACGTCACCGAAGCGACTTCCGTGATGTCGTTCGGCGCGCACGTCCGCGAGCGGTTCGGGAACTGCGATGTGCTTTTCAACAACGCCGGCGTGGCACCTACCGGTCTGTTGCGTGATCTGACCCTCCATGACTGGAATTGGGCGATCGACGTGAATCTGCGCGGCGTTGTTCACGTCATCCACGCGTTTCTGCCGATGATGCTCGAGAACAAACGAGCTACCCATATCGTGAACACCGCGTCGGTCGCCGGCCTGACCCCTCACTTCATCAGCGCCGCGTATACGGCGACGAAGTATGCAGTCGTCGCAATCTCGGAATCGATGCGCGACGAACTCAGCGGAACAACGGTCGGGGTGAGCGTTCTGTGCCCCGGGCTTGTCCGGACCAACCTCGGAAACGACGAACGGAACCGTCCGGCATCACTGGTCAACCCCGAGCCAGGGAAACGGAGAGCGAAATGGTCCGTGCGATCGCCGGTCGCCCCGGTCGTGCTCGATGCCTCGGTCGTCGCCAACGCGACCTTGGCCTCAATACAAAAGGGTGGCTTCTGGATCCTGACCGACCCCAGTCTTGTTGCCCTGGGCTGGTCTCGTTACGAAGAACTCCGGGCACTCGCATTTCCCGGAGGGTCCTCGCAAGACTGACACCCGCACACCGATTCGGGCGACACTCATGCGACGCTCGAGGTCCGATGTCGTCATGGTCTGCGTCCGCGGCTACGACGGCGCCACCTGCGATCTCCGACGACCCCGCCATCTCAGGCTCCGGCCGCCGCTGACATCGCGACCCTGCAGTGTCGCTCAGCCATCTTTGCGGCTCGCGAGCCAGGCGCCGCCGATGAGCACGACGCAGCCGGCGATTTGGAGCGCGACCACCTTGTCGTTGCGGATCGCCACGCCGATGGCGAGAGCGAAGATCGCCTCGAGATACGTGACCGTGGAACTGCGAGTCGCTCCGACCCGTGCCCCCAGGCTCGTCATCATGACGAACGCCATCGCCGTGCCGAACACGCCGAGCATGATGACGGCGCCAACCGGCCTCCATTCGAATGAGGAACTTCTCAGCCCCCACGCCCCGAACGGCGCGGTGAGGACGAGTGACAGCATCTGGCATCGCCAGAACACCGGCAAGGGGCCGTAGGCCTGGGTAAGGGGCACGGCCAGGTTGAAAGCGATCCCGTAGGACGCGATCGCGATGATGACGAGGGCCACGCCCAAGGCGCTGCTCGGTCCTTCGTTCACCGTCGGGACGCCGATGAGCACGATCCCGATGACACCCACGATCAGGCCGAGACGCTGCGACGGGCCGGGGAGTCGCCGCAGCAGGACGGTCGCCACGAGAGCGGAAAAGATCGGGATGCCGCCGTTGAGCATCCCGGCAAGGCTCGATGACACGTGCTGCTGCGCGATCGGGAACAGCGTCATCGGAAACGCCAGCCACGTGACCGAGACTGCCGCGATGCGCGGCCATTCGTGACGGGGGATCGCTGCCCGCGCAATGGGGAACACGGCGAGGGCGAGAAACCCGAAGAGCATGCGTCCGAACGTGACGACCCCGGGCTCGAGCGTCTCCAAGCCCTCGGCGATGAAGAGGAACGAGGTGCCCCAGATCAAGGCCGGTCCGAGGAACAGCAACCAGTCCTTCGCCGTGAACGCATCGCGGTGGACCCCCTCGGCAGTGAGCCCTCGTGTCGCCGGCACGGAGCGGGTGTCGGGGGAGTTCACGGCCGGACATCCTTCCAGCTCCGGGGCGTCGGAGCGGCCCGGTTTTTCGCGCACACAACAGGCGCGTGACTTATGGCTCGAATCGCTGTTGTTCGATCATCGGTTCTCTTCCAGGCGCGATGATTCCGCGGTCTGCGTGGCCGACGCCGACTTTTCCAGCGGTTTGCGCCCCGAACCGTTCGACCCGAATCCCTGTCGAGGAGACTCGTGAGCACTTCGCCCCTTCCAACAAACCGACCGCTCCTCGAGCGGATGGCGTCGTTCTGCTTCAATCACCGACGAATCGTTTTGTTGGTCTGGATTCTTGCTCTCCCGGCGTCGTTCGGAGTGTCCGGGGCGCTCGGTGGCAAGTTCAATGATGCGCAGGGCGGGGGTGGCGGGACGGAGTCGTCGAAGGCGATCGACGTGTTCAGCCGTGAATTCCCCGAGGGCAAGGCCCAGTCGAACGGTGAGTCCGGCGAGATCGTGTTCAACGTCGATGGTGGAATCGAGTCGAAGAAGGCGGAGATCAGTGCGTGGCTCGACGAATTCGCGAAGAAAAAGATCGTGGCAACGGTGTCGAGCCCGTTCACCTCGACCCAGCCCGGACAGGTTTCGCCGGATGGGACGGTGGGGCTGGCCCAGGTGACGTTCAAGCCGGGTGTCGATTTGAACACCCAGCCGTTGAAGTTGGTGAAGACGGCCAAGTCGTTGCGTGCCCAGGGGGTGACGACGGAGTTCGGTGGATTGCCGTTCGCGGGGTTCTCACTCCCTCCGAGTGAGGCGTTCGGTCTGTTGGCGGCGGTGATCATTCTGTTGTTGGCGTTCGGGTCGATCATTGCGATGGGTCTGCCGATCCTGACCGCGGCGTTGGGTGTTGGGATTGCCGTCGCCGGAGTGGGGATCTGGTCGTTCTTCACCGACATGCCGTCGTTCGTCACGAGCATTACCGGGATGATCGGTCTCGGCGTCGGGATCGACTACGTGTTGTTCATCGTCACCCGGTACAAAGATGAGCTCCATGAAGGGAAGAGTCCTCACGACGCAACGGTGCGTTCGATCAGCACCGCGGGTCGAGCGGTGGTGTTCGCCGGGTGCACCGTGATCATCTCGATGCTCGGCATGTTCTTGATGGGTCTGTCGTTCATCAACGGGATCGCCCTGGCGGGCGCCACGCCGGTGTTCGTGATCGTGTTGGCGGCGGTCACCTTGATCCCGGCGATGCTCGGATTCGTCGGGCACAACATCGACAAGTTCTCGATCCACCGCGGCCCGGCGAAACCCAAGGATCAGG